>NZ_JBEPFL010000002.1:0-425737 GCF_040301925.1 Streptomyces sp. NPDC000075 | reverse complement strand
CGCCGGGCGGCCGTCCTCGACGCGGGCGCGCCCGGGGCCCGCTGCCCGCAGCTGCCGGCCATCGGGCCGGGCGGGCCGAGCGGCTCGGAGGACTGCCTGTACCTGAACGTCACCGCCCCGGCGGGCCGGGGGGCGGCCCGGCCGGTCATGGTGTGGTTCCACGGCGGCGGCTTCCGCCTCGGCGCTGCGGACCTCTACGCACCGGAGCCGCTGGCCGTGCGCGGGGACGGCGCGGTGGTGGTGACGGTCAACTACCGGCTGGGGATCCTCGGCTTCTTCGGCCACCCCGAGCTGGGCGGCGCCCCGGACTTCGGGCTCGCCGACCAGCAGGCGGCGCTGCGCTGGGTCCGGGCGAACGCGGCCGCCTTCGGCGGGGATCCGGGGCGGGTGACGGTGTTCGGGGAGTCGGCGGGCGGGCTGAGCGTCTGCGCCCACCTGACCGCCCCCGGCTCGGCCGGCCTGTTCCACCGGGCGATCGTGCAGAGCGGGTCCTGCTCGACCACGATGCCGCCGTACTCCCTGCTGCCGACGGTCGGCACGTACGAGCCCTTCGTCCCGGAGGAACGCGTCGCCGGGGCCGGCGTCGCGGCGGCGGACGGGCTCGGCTGCGGCGGACGGCCGGCCGGGAAGGTGCTCGACTGCCTGCGCGCACTGGACGCGCGCCGGCTGGTGACGGCAGAGCTGACGGAACGGTTCTCCGGGGTCGCGTACGGGAACGCCCTGCTGCCCGTGGAGCCCCGGCGGGCCCTGGAGACCGGCCGTTTCCACCGGGTGCCGGTGGTCCAGGGCAGCACCGTGGACGAGATGCGGCTGTTCGTCTCGCAGACCCTCGCCACGTACCCGGTGGACGGGCGGCGGGACTACGGCGAACGGCTCCGCGCCTCCTTCGGCGCCTCGGCCCCGGCCGTCGCGGCCGCGTACCCCGAGGCCGCGTACCCCTCGGCCGCGATCGCCTGGGCCACGGCACTGTCCGACGCCTCATTCACCTGCCCGACGCTGCGCGACAGCCGCGCCCTGGCCCGCCACGTCCCGGTGTACGGCTACCTGTTCAGCGACAGCCGGGCGCCGAACTTCACCGGCCTGCCGGAGCGCGCCGGCTTCCCCTTCGGGGCGGCCCACGGCTTCGAGCTGCCCTACCTGTTCCGGACGGTGCCCCTGACGGCACCTCAGACGGAGCTGTCGGAGCGGATGACCGGCTACTGGACCCGGTTCGCCGGCACCGGCTCGCCGGACGCGCCGGGGGCGCCGGCCTGGCCCCGGTTCGACGGGCGGACGCCGTCGGTGCTGCGGCTGGCTCCGGGCCCCGGGGGGATCCGGCCGGTGGACGCGGCGGCCGCGCACCACTGCGCCCTGTGGGACGGCCTGCCGGTGCCGGAACCCGGCACCGGCGGCTGAACGGGGGTCAGACGGCCCCTACAGGCGCACGTTCCAGGTCGCGGTGGAGGACAGGGAGCGGGCGACGGCGGGGTCGCGGACGGCGGGGGTGCGGTCCTCCACGGTCACCGACAGCTCGTGGGTGCGCAGGTCCAGCAGCCACAGCTCGGCCACCCGCACCTCGGTGCGGCCCTCGAACCGCTTGACCTCGCGGCCGTCGAGGTACCAGCGCACCGTCGGCTGGCGCCCGTCGGCGGCGGCCAGGCGCGGGACGGCCGCCTTCGCCGTGTGCCGCAGCCTCAGGGTCCGGTCGGTGGGGGTGATGGGGGTGACGAGGCGTGCGTGCCGCTGGAAGCCGGCGATCATCGCCTCCACGCCGGGGAGGTTGAAGGGCTTGCCCAGCACCCGCATGATCGAGTTGTCGGTGGGCCGGTAGAGGCCGGTGACGTAGTAGCCGCCGCCCTCGTAGGCGCCGACGGTGCCTCCGTCGGGGGAGGTCTCGCCGAGCCAGCGGTACCACTTGGCCCGCTGCGCGGCCATCCGGCCGGCGTCGAGGGTGGAGGTGTTGGGGTCGGCGGGCTCGGGGCCGGTGTACTTCTCGTAGTCGGGGACGCCCGGGTAGAAGTACTCGTCGGCGAGCTTGCCGAGCGAGTGGCCGGTCTCGTGGATGGCCACCTGACCGGACTTGGGATGGCCGGCGGAGGCCGTCGAGATGCCCTCGTACCCGAGGGTGGGGCTGGGTTCGTTGTAGCCGGCGCCGCCGTACTTGGCGCTGTTGGCGAGGACGACGACCAGGTCGGCGGCAGGCGCCTTCGCCACGTACGCGTCCACCTTGGGCTGGTCCACGCAGAGCAGCCGCTCGATGGACTCGCACCAGAAGTAGGCACCGAGGGCGGTGTCGCGGACGGTGTCCGGGCCGGGGTCGCCGGAGACCCCGGACTGGGCGGAGACGGCGTCCACGGTCCATACGTTGAACAGGTTCCGGTAGGTCGTGTAGGGCTCCACGGCCGTGACCTCGGCCCATTTCGCGCGGACGTCGGCGTGGAAGCGGTCCAGTTCGGCGGCGGTGTAGCCGTCGCCGACGAAGACCACGTCGAGCCGGTCGGAGGTGGGGCCGTTGTCGACCGTCTTGGTGACCTGCCCGTCGGCCGCCCGCACGGACTCCGAGAGGCGGGGCGCGGCCTTCGCCCGTCCGGCGGCGGGTACCCGGGTGTGGCCGGATCCGGCTTCCGCGCCGTGTTCCGGCCCGGGTATCTCGACCTCGACGCCGGGGCGGGTGCTCGGGCCGCCGGGCGGCGCCGCGTCGGCGGGCACGGCCGACGCGGCCAGCAGCGCGGCGCTCGCGCAGGCGGCCGCGAGCGCCGCGCGCAGGGCCGTTCGGACGGTTCTCTTCATGAAGTCCTCCGCCGGGGCCGGGAGTTGAGGGGAGTTAATTGAACGGTTAACTCGACTGAACCGGCTGCTTAAACTAGAGGGCGCCCGAGGGCGTGCGCAATGGGTGACTCCCGCCGGATACTGGGGAGTTGAGGAAACCTCGTGGACCGCAGGGGGAGTTCATGGACGAACCGGCCGAGATCGGGCGCCGGGTGCACCGGCTGCGCGGTGAACGCGGGCTGACGCAGAGGCAGTTGGCGGAACCCGCGTACACACCGGCGTACGTGTCCACCCTGGAGGCGGGCAAGGTGCGGCCCTCGGAGACCGCGCTGCGCTTCCTCGCCGGACGCCTCGGGACCTCGTACGAGGAACTCGCCACCGGGCGCCCGGCCTCCCTGGCCACGGAGCTGCGCCTGGCCCTCACCGACGCCCAGCGCACCCTCGCCACCGGCTCCGCGCACGAGGCCGCGGGGCACTTCCGGCGGCTGCTCGGGGAGGCGGAGCGGCTCGGGCTGGCCGACGAGCGGGCGGAGGCCCTGCTAGGGCTCGGCGACTGCGCGCTGGAGGCGGGCGAACTGACCGAGGCGGCCGGGCACTTCGAGGCCGCGGAGCTGCTGCTGGCCGGTGAGCCGCTCCCCCGCCGGGCCCGGCCGATCCGCGGCCGGGCCGTCGCACACCTGCTGGCCGGCGAGCTGCGGTACGCCTGCTACCTGCTGGAATCGGCCATCGACGGCCTCAACGCGGGCGGGCTCGCCGACCCCGAGGCGCTGGTGCTGCTGTACTCGGCGGTGATCGGCCCGTACATCGACATGGGCGCGCACGCCCGCGCGGCCCACGCGGCGGAGCTGGCGCTGGCACTGGCCCCGCAGGTCGCGGACCCGGCGCTGGTGGCGGGGATGCACCGGCAGGTGGCCCGCACGTTCCTCGCCGAGGGCCGGATCGCGGACGCCGACGCCTCACTGGCGCAGGCCCAGGCCGTCTACCGGCAGCTGCGGCTGCGCACCGATCTGGCGCACTGCCACTGGATGCGTGGCTACGTCCAGGCGCAGCACGGGGAACTGGCCTCGGCGGAGCGGGAGTTGCGGATCGCCCGGGAGATGCTCACGGCCCGGCGGGCGGCGTTGTACACCGCGCAGGTGGAGGTGGAGCTGGCGGACGTGCTGCGCCGTCTGGGACGGCACGAGGAGGCGGCCGAGCTGGTGTCGGGGCTGCTGGCGGAGGGCTCCGGCCCGGGCGCGGTGCACGCGGGCGGGGCGCACCGGCTGCTGGGGCTGATCGCCGAGGAGCGGGGGGAGGCAAAGGCGGCGGAGGAGCACTACGTACGGGCGCTGGCGCTGCTGGAGCGGAGCGGGGCGGGCGGGGACCTGGCGGACCTGTGCCGGCTGCTGGGGGACCTGCTGCGCCGGGCCGGCCGCACCGAGGCGGCGCTCGACGCCTACCGCACGGGCCTGGGCCACCGCGCCGCCCCCGGCACCACCACCCTGGGCCCGGCCCCGGCGGCCCCGGCCTTCCGCTGAGCCGTACCCCGCGCGGGGCGGGGGCGGGGGCGGGGCCGCGGGGGCGGGGACATCGCCCCGCGCGGCGGCCGGCTACGACTCGCCCGGGGTACGGGCGCGGGCGCCCTCGCGGGTGCGGCCCGAGGCGGGGGCGCGCTCCGGGTGGCGCCGGAGGTACTCGTCCTCCAGCTCCCGCAGCCGCTGCGTGTGCGTGGCCAGGGCGTCGTCCGAACCGTGCAGCAGGGTCTCGTGGCGGGTGCGGTGGATGGTCTCCAGTTCCTTCAGCAACCGGTCGTCCCCCAGCTTGCGCGGCGCCGCTCCGCCGGAGCTCTCTGCCATGGCTACCACCTCCACGTCCTACGGTAGACGCGTCCCGCCCGTTCAGCCGTCCGGCCCCGGCCCGGACCCCACCACCGGCGGCGGCTCCGGCGGCAGCGGCCGGGCCGCGGCGGCGTGGGCGCGCAGGGCGCAGCGGACGGACCAGGTCACCGAGACCACCGGCACGGCGACCACCGCCCCCACCACCCCGGCGGCGATGGCCCCCGCGACCACCGAGACGGCCACGACCAGCGGGTGCAGGGCCACCGCCCAGCTCATCACCAGGGGGTGCAGCAGATGGCCCTCGATCTGGCCGATCACCACGATCAGAGCGACCACCACGCCCGCGATGACCGGCCCCTTAGCCGCCAGCGCGACCACCGCCGCGACGGCGAGCGCCACCGGGGAGCCGATCAGGGGGACGAAGGCGGCGAAGAACTCCAGCAGCGCCAGCGGGAGGGCCAGCGGGACCCCGAGGAGGTAGAGCGCGAGTCCGACCAGGGCCGCGTTCGTGCCGGCGACCAGCACGATCCCGTGCGTGTAGCCGGTGAAGGTGCGCCAGGCCGCGCGTCCGGCGACGCCCACCCGCTCGCGCGCCCCCTCGGGCAGCTGGGCGCAGAACCAGGCCCACTGCCGGTCGCCGCCGTGCAGGAAGAAGACGGAGGAGAACACCGCGAGCGCCAGGACCGTGAGCACCTGCACCACGTGCCCGGCGCCGCTGACGGCCGTGCTCAGCAGGGCCGAGCGGTGGGCCGAGACGTACGCGCCGATGCGGGCCTGGATGTCGGTGAGGGCTTCCGACTTCAGCCGGAACGGCGGCCGCTCCAGCCACCCCTGGATGCTGACGAGTCCCTCCCGGAACTCCCTGACCAGGGTCTCGCTCTCCCCCGCCACCGCCTCGCCGACCAGCGCGAGCACGCCCAGCAGCACGACCGTGCTGCCGATGAGGCTGACGGCCACGGCCAGCGAGCGGGGCACGAGCAGGGTCAGCCGCCGGGACAGGGGGGACAGCAGCGCGGTGATGACCAGGCCCAGGAAGAGGGCGACGCCGATCTCGTGGAAGCGGCCCAGGACCACGAAGACGGCGTAGACGGCAGCCCCGACGACCAGCAGGCGCCACGCATAGGACGCTGCCGTACGCAGGAACGGGGAGACCGGCGGCATGACCCATGGGTGCCACCGGAGGCGGCGCGTGCCACGCCCCGGGGTCCGTTTTGACCCGTCCGGGGAGAAAATCCGTTGCCCGGCCGTGCGGCGGCCCCGCACGATGGCGCGTTGTGAGTAGCTCCCGTCTGTCCTCCGTACTGCCCGACCTGTCCCCCTGGCGTTCCAGCCGTGACTTCCGGCTCCTCTTCTTCCAGGGGACGGTCACCTTCTTCGGCTCGTTCATGGCGATGATCGCCCTCCCGCTCCAGATCAAGCACCTGACGGACTCGCCGCTGGCGGTCGGTGCGATGGGCGCGGTGGAGCTGGTGCCGCTGGTGGTGTGCGGGCTGTACGGGGGCGCGCTGGCGGACGCGGTGGACCGGCGGCGGCTGATCCTGCTGACGGAGGCGGCGCTCGGGCTGCTGGCGCTGGTGCTGCTGGTGAACGCGCTGCTGCCGGCCCCGCTGCTGTGGCCGCTGTACGTGGTGGCGGCCGGGGTGTCGGCGCTGACGGGGCTCCAGCGGCCGGCGCTGGACTCGCTGATGGCGCGGATCGTGCCGCACGACCAGCTGACGGCCGCCGCCGCGCTGAACGCGCTGCGCTACCAGTTCGGGGCGATCGCCGGGCCGGCGGTGGCCGGGGTGGTCGTCGCCTACGCCGGGTACGCCTCGGCATACGCGACGACGGTCGCGGGCTTCGCCGTCTCGGTGGCGCTGTGCGCGCGGCTGCGCCCGGCGCCGCCGGCGGGCGGCGGGGAGCGGCCCTCGCTGCGGGCGATAGCCGAGGGGGCGCGGTACGCGTGGAGCCGGCCGGTGCTGCTGGGGACGTACGCCGTCGACCTGGCGGCGATGTTCTTCGCGTTCCCGAACACGATCTTCCCCTTCCTCGCGGACGAGCTCGACGCCGAGTGGGCGCTGGGGCTGATGTACGCGGCGGGGGCGGTCGGCTCGCTGGTGCTGGGGCTGACCAGCGGCTGGGTGTCGCGGGTGCGGCGGCACGGGCTGCTGGTGGTCTTCGGGGCGGCGGCCTGGGGGCTGGCGATCGCCGCGGCGGGCTGGTTCTCGGACATCTGGCTCGTGCTGCTGTGCCTGGCGGCGGCGGGCGCGGGCGACATGCTGAGCGCCCTGGGCCGCTCGACGATCTGGAACCAGACGATCCCGGAGGAGCTGCGGGGGCGGCTCGCGGGGATCGAGGTGCTCTCGTACAGCGTCGGGCCGCAGCTCGGCCAGGTGCGGGCGGGTACGACGGCCGGCTGGACCGGGACCCGTCCGGCCTTCTGGAGCGGCGGTCTGGCCTGTGTGGCGTCGGTGGCGCTGCTGGCGGCGCTGCTGCCGAAGCTGATCTCGTACGACGCGGACACCGACGAGGACGCGCTGCGCCGCCGGGCCGCCCGTGAGGCCGGCGACCCGCAGGCCGATCCGGCGGGCGCGGCGGCCTGAGCGGGCGCCGGGCGCGGGACGCCCGAACGGCGGTCCTCGCGGTGCGGAAGGCCGCCGTCACCGGGAGGGTGACGGCATGGGCGACTGGTGGTACCGCAACATCCTGGAGCCGGGCAAGCTCCCGCTGCTGCTGGCCCTGACGGCGTTCGTCGTGACCTTCGTGGCCACCCGGGTGATCACCCGGATGATCCGGGCCGGGAAGGGCCCCTTCCGCAACGTCACGCCGGGTGGTCTGCACGTGCACCACTGCGTGCCCGGGGTGATCCTCATGACCGTCGGCGGTTTCACCGCGATCGCGGGCGGCCGCACAGGCTGGGGTTCGTGGGTGGCGGCCGTGCTGTTCGGGATGGGCACGGGGCTGGTGCTGGACGAGTTCGCGCTGATCCTGCACCTGAGCGACGTCTACTGGAGCAAGGAGGGAACGCTCAGCGTCGAGGTGGTGGTCATGACCTCGGCCCTGGCGGGGCTGTTGCTGTGCGGGTTCCTGCCGCTGGGCGTGGACGGTCTGACCGAGGGCCAGCTGGAGAACCGCCTGTTCCTCGTGCTGACCGTGCTGTTCAACCTGCTGCTGGCCGTGATGGCCCTGTTCAAGGGGAAGCCGCGGCTCGCGGTGCTGGGGGTGGTGGTGCCGCTGATCGCCCTGATCGCGGCGGTGCGGCTGGCCCGGCCCGCGTCCCCGTGGGCGCGCCGGTTCTACGGCCGGCGGCCGAGGGCCCGGGCCCGGACCCTGCGGCGCGCCTACCGGCACGACCGGCGCTGGAGCGGGCTCGAGCGCCGGATCGGCTACCTCATCGGCGGCGCGCCCAGCCGGTGAAGGGGGTGTCAGGCCGAGGCGGCGGGGGCCGCGTCGAGCTCCCAGGCGTGGCGCTTGAACTCCTTGCGGAAGTCGGCGTGGTCCTCCCACTGGCGGGCGATGCCGCGCAGCACGTCCCAGTGGTGCTCGACCGACTGGTCGATGACCTTGCGCACGAGCGGCTCGGCCGTCTCGCGGGTCGCGATGAGCCCCTTGACGGCGGAGGCCTCCAGGACGCTGTTGCGCAGGGCGCGCAGGGCCCGGGAGGTGTCGTCCATGGCGAAGCCGCGCTCACTTCCGGTCTCCGCGTCGAACAGCGGGGTCAGCCGCGCCTCGATGAACGCGGTGATCCGCTCGAAGTGCTGCACGTCCATCAGGGTTCTCCCGTTCCCGCCGGTCCGGCGCTGCGCGCGGCCCGGCCCGTCTCGTCGAAGCTGCTCGGGGGTGAGCTCCGGTGCAGGATACGAGGTCACGGGCGCCCGGGGTGCGCCGGGCACCCTGACGCCGCGTTCAACGGCGCAGCGGGTCCGGCGCGGTGACGGCGAGGAGGGGCGGGGCCGGGGAGGTGTGGCGGTGGCCGCAGGGGTCGAAGACCAGCACCACGGGCTCGCCCGGGCGCTGGCGCCAGGAGATCCGCTCCGGCGGGGCGGCGCAGCGGGGACAGGCGGGCAGCGGGCCCGGCTCGGTCCGGCACTCGGGTGCGGCCGTCAGCAGCGGCGGCAGGGTGTGCGGGTCAGGCATGGGGGCTCCCTGGTCCGGAGGTTGCGCTGCTGGCACTGTGCCATGTGCGGGGCCTTGCGCGCACGGGTGAATCGTCCGGCGTTCCGGCAGGTCAGAGCCGTCCCGGCCGGGGAAATCGGGCCGTCTGCGGGCAGTTGGTGATCAAGTGCTCCTCCGCTCCGCCTCCACCAGGCCCGATTCGTACGCGGCGATCACGGCCTGGGCCCGGTCGCGGACGCCGAGCTTGCCGAAGACACCGGTGAGGTGGTTCTTGACGGTGGAGACGCTGATGTCCAGTTCCGCGGCGATCTCGGCGTTGTCCAGCCCGGCGGCGAGCAGCCGCCAGATCTCCAGCTCGCGCGGGGTGAGTCCGTCGGGGGCCGCCGGGGCGGGCCGGGGCGCGCGGGCCGGGGTGCGGACGTAGGCGGAGATCAGCCGGGTCAGCAGCCTCGGGGCGACGGCGGCCTCTCCGCTGTGGACGGTCCGGACGGCGGCGATCAGCTCCTCGGGGGAGACGTCCTTGGGCAGGAAGCCGTAGGCGCCGGCGCGCAGGGCGGCCACCACGTACTCGTCCATGTCGAAGGTGCTCAGCGCCAGGACCCGGGACGCGGGGCGGGCGGAGGCGAGTTCCCCGGTGGCGCGGACCCCGTCGAGGACCGGCATGCGGATGTCCATGACCACGACGTCGGGGTGCAGCCGCAGGGCGAGTTCCACCGCCTCGGCGCCGTCACCGGCCTCGCCGACGACCTCGACGTCCGGGTGGGGGGCCAGGATCAGGCTGAGGCCGCGCCGCACCAGCGGCTGGTCGTCGGCTATCAGTACGCGGATCAACGGGGGTGGTCCTCTCCTCGTGCCCCGTCCGGGGCTCCGGCGGCGGCCGGGACCGGGAGGCGGGCCGCGACCCGGAAGCCGCCGTCCGCACGCGGGCCGGCTTCCAGGGTGCCGCCGTGCAGGGCGACGCGTTCGCGCATGCCGATCAGACCGTACCCGCCCCGGCCCTGCTGCCGCTGGGCCCGGCGCGGCGGCGCCTCGCCGGGGCCGTCGTCGCAGACCTCGACGGCGACCTCCGCCGCGCGGTACGTGAGCCGGACCCGGGCGCCGGCGTTCCCGGCGTGCTTGCGGGCGTTGGTCAGGGCCTCCTGGACGACCCGGAACACGGTCAGGCCGACGGTGGGCGGCAGCGGGCGGACGGCGCCGTGCACGGTGAACTCGGTGTCCATGCCGCCCAGCCGGGACTCGGTGACGATCCGTTCGAGGTCGGCGGTGCCGGGCTGCGGGGCGGACGGCGCGGGCTCCGTCTCCTCCCCGGCGCGCAGGACGTCCAGGAGCTGGCGCATCTCGCCCAGGGCCATCCGGCCGGAGTCCTCCAGGATCACCAGGGCCTCGCGGGCCGCCCCGGGGTCGTGCTCCAGGCTGACGCGGGCCCCGCCGGCCATCAGCTGCATGGTGGTGATGTGGTGGGCGACGATGTCGTGCAGCTCCCGGGCGATCCTGCGGCGTTCGGCGGCCACCGCCCGGTCGGCGAGCAGCGCCCGGTTGGCCTCGACCTCCCGCTGCCAGCGGTTGACGCCGACGGCGGCGCCGACGACCAGGGCGGCGGCGAGGGCGTTGGTGAGGACGTTCAGACCGGAGGGGAGCACGGAGCCCCCCAGGCCGACGGCGGCCAGCGGAACGCAGGCCGGGGCAGCGGCGGCGACCACGGCGGGCCGGCAGCGGCGGGCCACCGTGAAGAGGGCGACGGTCAGGGTCAGGCCGAAGTGCGGCGCCGCCGGGGTGACGACGTTCACCACCATGCCGAGGGCCAGCACGGCACCGAGCACCGGGACCGGGTGGCGGCGCCGGAAGAGCAGGGTCAGGGCGGCGAGCACCAGTCCGAGCGCGGCGGTGACCGTGAAGGGGGTCCCGTCCACCAGGGCGCTGAGGGACAGACCGGTGAGGTCGGTGGCCGCCGCCCCCACCGCCACCAGTCCGTCGCCCCGCGTCCACTCCAGGCGCTCGGCGCGCGTGCCCATCGGTTCCCGCCTCCTCCGCAGGCCGCTCCCGCCCGGCCGGTCCGGGGCGGCGCGCGGCCGCCCGCGGAGCTCCATTCTGGCAAAGCCCCCTGGTCGGGGCAGCGTCCCCGGGTCGGGGAGCGGACCAGGACTGCGGTCCTGGTCCGGGCCACGGCCCGGACCGGGGTCCCGGGCGGCGGATCCTCCCGCGCCCCGACGCGCGGTGCCCGGGCGGCTGATGGTCTGGAGACCCGTCGGCGGTGCGCCGGCGGTGGACGTCGCAGAGACCGGAGGAGAGAAGTGATCCGCGCCCTGACGGGATGTTCGACGAGACACGCGTGGAAGGTGATCGCCGTCTGGGCGGTGGTGGGCATCGCGCTGGCCATCCTGGGCCAGGCGTTCGTGTACCGGGCGACCCAGTCCGGCAACGCCGGTTTCCTGCCGGAGAGCTACGACTCGGCGGCCGCGCTGCGGATCGCCGAGGAGGACTTCGGGGTGCGGCCGGACGCCGACCCGCTGACGGTGCTCGTGGCCCGCCCGGACGGGGCGGCGCTGACGGCCGGGGACGAGCGGCGCATCGGGGAGGTGGCCGGGCGGCTGGGCCGGCAGCGGGTGGTCATGCCGCGGCCGAAGGACGATCCGCCGCTGGTGCAGGACCACTCCCAGGTGCCCCGGATCGGGGCGGGGGCGACTGCGCCGGACCGGGCCTTCCGGCTGATACCGGTGGAGCTGACGGGCAATCCGGAGGATCCCGGGGTGCAGGACACCTACCGGGCCTTCCGGGAGCAGGCGCGCGGGGCGTTCCGGGAGGCGGGGCTGCGGACCGGGTTCACGGGCGGGCTGGCCACGACGGTGGACACGGCCGACGCGGAGGAGACCCGCACCCTGGTCGTCGGTCTCGCGATGACCGGGCTGATCGTGCTGCTGCACGTCCTGGTGTTCCGCAGCCTGGCGGCGGCCCTGCTGCCGCTGGTGACGGTGACGATCGTCGGCGGGGCGGCGGCGGGCGCGGTGGTCGGCGCGGCGCTGCTGACCGGGGTCGACCTGGCCCCGTCCACGCCCGGGCTGATCAACGTGGTGCTGATCGGCATCGGGATCGACTACTTCCTCTTCCTGCTGTTCCGCTTCCGCGAGCAGCTGCGCGCCCATCCCGGGCAGTCGGGCCGGGAGGCGGCGGCCGAGGTGGCGGGCCGGGTGGGGACGGCGGTCACCTCGGCGGCGCTGACGATCGTGGCCGCGTTCGCCACGCTGGGGACCGCCTCCTTCGGCCAGTTCCGGGTGCTGGGCCCGGCGATCGCGGTGGCGGTGCTGGTGATGCTGCTGGGCAGCCTGACGCTGATGCCGGCGCTGCTGGCCGTGACGGGCCGCCGGATGTTCTGGCCCTCGCGGTCGCTGCGGCGGGCTCCGCGCGCGGGCGCGGCGGGGCGGCTCGGTGAGCTGGCCGCCCGGCGGCCTGCGGCCCTCGCGGTGGGCGCCGTACTGCTCCTCGGGGCGCTGACGGCGGGGGCCGCCGGGGTCCGGATGGACTACGGGCAGGGCGGCGCCGGCGGTGAGCGGACCGCGGCCGTGCGGACGGCGGAGGAGATCGCCCGGTCGATGCCGGCCGGGGTCTCGGATCCGGCGACCGTGTTCGTCAAGGCGGAGGACGGGCGGCCGATGACCGCCGAGCGGGTGGCGGGGCTGGCGGGGGCGCTGGCGCGGGTGCCCGGGGTGGGGCAGGTGACCCCGGCGGTGGTGAGCGGGAACGGTTCGGCCGCCCGTATCGACCTGCTGCTGACGGCCGCGCCGGGCGGCCAGGAGGCCCGGGACCTGGTGTCGGGTCCGGTGCGCGCGACCGTACGGGCGCACGTGCCGGCCGGGACCGGGGCGCACGTCGGGGGCACGGCCGCGGTGTTCGCCGACGTCGCGGTGGCGGTGGGCGAGGACCTGGAGGTGATCTTCCCGGTGGCGGCGGTGCTGATCGCGCTGATCCTGCTGGTGCTGCTGCGCAGCCTGTTGGCGCCCGTGGTGCTGATGGTCGCGGTCGGGCTGGGCTTCACGGCCACGCTGGGGGCGGCGGCGCTGGTGTTCCAGCACGCGCTGGGGCGGCCGGGTGTGGACTTCACGCTGCCGCTGGTGCTGTTCCTGTTCGTGGTGGCCCTCGGCACCGACTACAACATCCTGGTCTGCGACCGGATCCGGGAGGAGATGGAACGGCCCGGGCCGGCGCGGGCGGCGGTGGCCCGGGCGGTCCGGCACACCGCGCCGGCGATCGCCACCGCGGGCCTGGTGCTGGCCGCCTCCTTCGGCAGCCTGGCGGTCAGTCCGCAGCCGGGTCTCCAGCAGACCGGGTTCGCGACGGCGGTGGGCATCCTGCTGTCGGCGTTCGTCCTGTCGGTGGTCCTGGTCCCCGCCCTGGCCGCGCTGCTGGGCCGCTCCCTGTGGTGGCCGGTGCGCCCGTCCGCGAAGGCGGCGGCCCGTGTGGAGCGGCCCGAGCCCGGGCGGGTCCCGGTCGGCTGAGGGCCCGTCGGCCGGGGCGGGAGGCCTCCGGGCGGACCGTCAGCTGACGCGGAAGGCGCTGGCCTCGGGCCGGCGGTGGAAGGTGACCCGGTCCCAGCCGGGGAACGCCAGGTCCGTGACGGCGAGCAGCCGGCCGGAGGCGTCGTGCACGGTGCGCCGTACCGAGAGCCCGCAGGCGGGGGACGCGGCGGCGGGGTGGCTGGTGCGGGTCATCGTGATGGTCTCGGCGGTGCGGCCCCGGGCGGCGGCCCGCTCCAGCCAGCGGTGCAGCGGCCGCAGGTCCTCCTCGCGGGCGGCGGCCGGGTGTTCCAGGTAGGCCGCGAGTTCCGGGGTGCGGGCGACGGCGCGCGGGCAGAGGTAGGTCACGGTGTGCTGGAGGGTGCGGCCGTCGGGGCCGTGCACGCGGTGGTGGTGGACCAGGGTGCGCTCCCCGCCGCCCATGCCGAGCAGCGCCGCGAGGGAGGGCGGCACGGTGACCAGTGCGAGCCGGACGGCGGCCGGGCCGGCCGGCCCCTGGGGGCGGGCGGTGGCGGGACCCCGCGCGTCCGCGCGGCCGGCGGGCCGGGGCTGCAGCGCCGGGGCGGCCCGGGTGCCCCGGCGGCCGGTGACCACCAGTCCGTCGGCGCGCAGCTGCTGGAGGGCGGCGCGGACGGTCTGCCGGTTGACCTCGTAGCGGGCGGCGAGGCTGCGCTCGGAGGGCAGTCTGCCTCCGGCGGTCCGGGCGGCGTGGTCGAGTTCGTCCCGCAGCGCTGCGGCGATGCGCTGGTACTTGGGCATGGCGGCCGGGCCGCCGCCCCGCGAAGGGGAGGGCATGGCTTCTCCTCTGACGGGTGGTCAAGGACTGCGCGGTCTGCCCGACCAACCTAGCATTGGTCTATACCTTTCGGTACGGGATCCCCGCCACCGGCGCCACCTTGGCCGAATCCGGCACCGGCCCTCCCGCCCCCGTCAGCCGCGCAGCGGGTTGGGCAGCTCCAGGTAGCGCGCGTCGGCGCCGTCCGCGCGGGTCCACCGCAGCAGCAGGTTCGTCTTGGCCGGAAGGGCGGGGGCCGCCAGCAGCCGTGCGATCTCGGGCAGGCCGTGCTCGGCGTCGTAGCGCAGGAACTCCTCGCGGACCGCCGGCCACACCAGGCCGGCCAGCTCCGGACGGTGTTCGGCCAGGGCTGCGGCCACCTCCGCCAGGTGGTTGACGACCAGGCAGTACACGAGCCGCTCCCAGGCCGCCGCGCGCGGCATGTCCTGCGGGAGTTTGACCCCCTCCGCGTCGCGGAAGAGGGCCTGCACGGGCGTCCCCCGGCCGTCGACGGCGACCAGGCAGTTCTGGAGGTGGGCCTCCAGGACGATCCCGTGCCGCGCGAACAGGTCCAGCACCGGAGGCACGACGTGGCGCAGATAGGCCCGCCACCACCCCGCCGGATCGGGCGCACCCTCCAGCGGGCTGCCGGGGTACCCCTCGGCGAGCGCGGCGCACAGCAGCGGCACCGCCCCCGGAAGCACCCGCCCGCGCAGTCCGTCACGGACCAGGACGGCGAGTTCCTCGAAGGCGAAGGCGGCCGTACGGTAGCCGCGGTCGCACAGCCAGACCGCGCTCGCCCCGGTGCGGCGGCGCAGGTCGGCGAAGCCCTCCTCGACGGCGGCGTCGGTGCGGCGCAGCTTGAGCAGGTCGTGGCGCCACAGCCGGCGCACGTCGTTGGTGATGCGGACGTCGAGGCTGAACTTCGCGAACAGGTCGCCGTCCGGGCCGGGCGCGTGCACGGTGCGGATCGAGGCGGTGGGCCACACCGGCCGCCGGGTCGGCCCGAGCCGCAGCAGGCGCCCGTCGGCGAGGGCCTCGCGCACCTCCCGCCGCCCGGCGACCAGCTCCAGCTGCCAGGGGTGCGCGGGCAGCGCCCGGTAGCCGGCCGGCGGGCGGGGGCCGTCGAGGATCCCGGCCAGGGCGTCGACCGCCGCCGCGGCGGCCGGGCCGCCCTCCTGCGCCACCTGGTCCTCGCGCAGCCCCAGCATCACCAGCGGGAAGCGCGCGTGGGCCTCGGGGGCGTACGGCAGCCAGCTCGCGGCGGGGCCGCCGCCTCGGGTCTTGGGCGCGGGATGGTGCGGGTGGCCCATGAGGAGGGCCTGCTCGGAACGGACGTAGGGGTCCTCGGGCACCGCCGCGCCGGCCCGGGCGGCCAGCAGCGCGGCGACGGTGTCGCGGCTGTCGGCCATCTCCACCGGCAGCTCGTCGTTGGAGACGCCCGTGTGGCGCAGCAGCTCGTCGGAGGCGAGCTTGACCAGTTCGGCGTGGCTGAGCGGGTGCCAGCCGTCCGCGGTGCGCAGCTCGGGGTCCGCGGGCCGGCGGCCGCCGCCGACCCGCAGGAGCCGGCCGCTGCCGCGCAGCCGGTGGACCCGCCCGCCCTCGGCGTCGGTCACCTCCCGCAGCAGGCAGTTCAGGAGCGGTGCGGCGGCGTAGGCGTCGGCGGCGGCGTTGAGGTCCACTGGATCCATTCGGGGGCTTCGGAGCGTCGGTGCGTCGGTGCTGCGGCGCGGCGGGGTCCGCTGGGGGGACCACCGGCCGTGATCTTCAGTATCCGGGATGATGACTTGATCATCGGGTAAACGCCCGAGTCGAGAGCGATCCGAAAGGAACGGGACCCTGGACCGCAGCACGCACGTTTCCCCGCCCGACCCCGGCCCCTCCCCGGCGGGCGCCGCCGAGGAGGCGGTGGCCGCCGCCCTGGCCGGCGTACGGCCCGGCCTCGGGTCCGCGTACGAGGCCGCCCTGGAGGGCGCGCGCGCCGCCGTGCTGACCCGGCTCTGGCGGGCGCTGGCCTTCGAGCCGCTGCCCTGGGTGACGGGCCGGGAGCGGGGGCCGGACTCGCTCACGCTGCTGCTGGCCGGGGGCGGGCGGCTGGAGGGGCCGCGACCGGACCCGTACGCGACCGACGCCCGCGTCACCGAGGTGCGGCTCGACGGCCGGGCGTACCGGCAGGCGGCCCGGCTCGTCGAGGCGCTGCGGGTGCCGCACGGCGCGGCCGGTCCCCTCGGGGCCGCCTTCGCATCCTTCGCCGCCGAGCTGGACGACAGCACGGCCTCCCTGGCGCTGTCGCGCGCCGGGCAGCCGGCCGGGGTGAGGGCCGCGCCGCGCACCACCTGGGAGTGGGAGCAGCGGGTGGTCGACGGGCACCCGTACCACCCCAACTGCCGTTCCCGTCCCGGGTTCTCGGTGGCCGAGCAGCTGGCGTACGCGCCCGAGCACGGACCGCTGGTGGAGCTCGGGCTGGTCCCCGTACCGGCCCGGGAGTGCCTGGTCTCCGGGGAGTGGCCGGAGCACCTGCGCGACGGCGACCGGATCCTGGTCCCGGTGCACCCGTGGCAGGCCGAGCACGTCCTCAAGGGCGAGGAGGTGCTGCCGGGGCCGGCCGCGCACCCGCTGATGGCGCTGCGCACGCTCGCCCCGGCGGACGGGGGCGCCCATGTCAAGACGGCCCTGAGCACCCGGCTGACCTCCTCGGTACGCGACATCTCCGCCTACTCCGTCGAGACGGCCGCCGTGGTCTCGCAGTTCGCGCACGCGCTGGCCGAGCGGCTGGACGGCCGCCTGCACATCACCCGCACCCTCGGCGCCGCCACCGCCTACAGCCCGGACCTGGCGGCGGTGCTCCGCGAACCCCCGGAGGCGTACGCACGGGCCGGGGAGCGGGTCGTGCCGGTGGCGGCGCTGGCGGGGAGCGAACTGGCCCGGTCGGCCGGCTGGCAGGCGCGGTTCGCCCGGCTGGCGCTCTCGGTGTGCCTGCGGGTGCTGGACCTCGGGGTGGCGCTGGAGGCCCACGGGCAGAACCTCCTGGTGGTCCTGGCGGCCGACGGCACCCCGCTGCGGCTGGTCTACCGGGACCTGGCGGACATCCGGATCAGCCCGGCCCGGCTGGCCCGGCACGGGCTGGCGGTGCCGCCGCTGTCGGGCCGGCTGGTGACGGACGACGAGACGGTGCTGCGGCGCAAGATGTTCGGCTCCCTCGCGGCCGGGGCGCTGGCCGCGACGGCGGGTTCGCGGGAGGCCTTCGGGGAGGCGCTCGCGGCGGGCCTGGACGGGCTCGCGCCGACCGCCGACTCCGAGGTGCTGCGGGGGCCGCTTCCGGTGAAGGCGCTCACCCTGATGCGGCTGAGCCCCGGTGTGTCCGGGGACCAGTGGACGAGCCTGCCCGGTCCGCTCGCCGGGGGGTGAGGCAGGGGGCGGGCCGGTGAATCCGGGCGCCCGCCCCACTAATGTGCAGGAGCATGACAGCCACCTCGCGCCCCGGCCCCGCAGGGGGGTCGCACGAGCGCGCCGCCGTCGACCGCGCCCGGCCGCCGTGGGACGAACCGCCGGCACGGCCGCTGGACCGGGCCCTGCTGGACGCCTTCACCGCGTACGCGCGCGCCGGGGGCGGGGCGGTCGCCGACGTGGGCTGCGGCCCGGGGCACCTGACGGCGCACCTGGACCGGCGGGGCGTACGGGCCTTCGGCGTCGACCCCTCCCCGGCGAGGGTGGCGGCGGCCCGGCGCTCCTATCCGTGGCTGCGCTTCGAGGTCGGGCCGATGGCCGGGCTGGACGTGGCGGACGGGACCCTGTCCGGGGTCCTCTCCTGGTACGCGACCGTCCACACCCCTCCCTCCGGGCTCCCCGGCCTCTTCGCCGGGTTCGCCCGGGCCCTGGCACCCGGTGGCTACGCGCTGGTCGCCTTCGAGACCGACGACGGCCACCCGTCGGGCCCCGGCGTGTACGGGACCCCGCCCGGACTGGTCGCCGGGCTGCTGGCGGAGGCGGGGCTGGCCGAGACGGCCCGCACGGTCCGCGCACCGGACGGGGACGAGTCGGCCCCCCGCGGCTTCGTCCTGGCCCGCAGGCCACCGGCGGCCTGACGCCCGCCTGACGGCGCGACACCACCCCTCCCCGCAGCGTGCCTTCACGGCGTCCGCACGGGGGCACGGGTCTCGAGAGCGGCCTCGTAAGGGGGCTGACGGGGTGACACCCGTCGGGTTGTCGGTCCGGAGTGTCCGCCGTTCGGGGGACAACCCGGCCGCGCCGGGCCCGCCTTCGTATCGATCGGCGCGGGCGGTGGCAGGAAGGAAGTATGAAGATTCCACGCCGCCGGGTCCTCGCGGGCGGGGCCGCCGCCCTGCTGGGCGCCGCCGGGGCGGGCCCGTCGGCCGCCGCCGGACGCACCCGGGCCCCACGCGCCGGGGCCTCGGCCGGGCCGGACTTCGCGGCGCTGGCCCGGGCGGTGGACGGGCGGGTGGTCCTCCCCGGGGACGCGGACTACGCCGAGGCCCGGCAGCTGTTCCAGCCCCGCTACGACTCGGTCGCCCCCGGGGCCGTGGCCTATCCCGCGCACGCCGCGGACGTGGCCGTCTGCCTGGACTTCGCCCGCCGCTCGGCCGCGCCCGTGGTGCCGCGCGGCGGCGGCCACGGCTACGCGGGCTGGTCGACGGTGGCCGCCGGGCTCGTGATCGACGTCGGGGCCATGGCCCGGGTGACGGTCGAGGGCGACGAGGCGCACGTCGGCGCGGGCGCCCGGCTGGCCGACGTGCACGCGGCCCTCGCCGGGCGCGGTCTGGGCGTCCCGGCCGGGCTGTGCCCCTCCGTCGGCATCGCGGGACTCACCCTCGGCGGCGGCCTCGGCATCGCCTCCCGGGCCCACGGCACCACCTCCGACCGGCTGGCCGGCGCCCGCGTGGTGACCCCGGACGGGGTGGTCCGGGAGGCCGGTCCCGACCGGGACCCGGAGCTGTTCTGGGCGCTGCGCGGCGGCGGGGGCGGCAACTTCGGGGTGGTCACCGAGTTCCGGCTGCGCACCCATCCGGTCGGCGACGCCGCCTTCGCCGAACTGCACTGGCCCGGGGCCGACGCGGCCGCGGTGGTGCGCGGCTGGCAGCGCTGGCTGGACGGACTGCCGGACCCGTTCTGGAGCCAGGCCGAGTTCACAGTGGAGACCGGGTCCGCCGCCGCCCTGGCCGTCCGGGCGGTCTGCCTCGACGGGCGCGCGGAGCTGGAACGGGAACTGGCCCGGCTGACCGGCCTGGTGGGGCGGGAGCCCCGGGACTCCTGGACCACCGTGCGGAGTTACGGGGACACCGTACGGGCCATGGCGGGCTGCCCCGACGGCGGCCCCGAGCGGTGCCGGCTGCCGGGGCGGCTGCCCGGCCGGGACCCTCGGGGCCTGCTGGGCCGGGACTCGTACGCGGCCCGCTCCGACTTCTGGGGCGGGGCCGGGCTGCCGGACGCGGCGGTCGCCGCCGTCCTGGACGCCCTCGGCCGCTACGGGCGGACGGCGCCACCGGGCGGGCTGGGCGTGATCCAGTTCGACGGGGTGTGCGGCGGGGCCGTGAACCGGGTACCGGCCGGCGCGACCGCCTTCGTGCACCGCGACAGCGCCTTCCTCGCCCAGTACCTCGCGTACTGGCCGACGTCCGCGACCGCCGCCGAGACGGCCCGGCACCAGGACTGGCTGGACGGCCTCTGGCGGGCGCTGCGCCCGTGGGCGGGCGGCCGGGCCTACCAGAACTACGCCGACCCGAAGCTGACCGGCTGGCGCGAGGCCTACTACGGGCCGAACCTCCCCCGCCTGGAGCGGGTCCGGCGCGCCTACGACCCGGACCGGCTGCTGCGTTTCCCCCAGGCCCTCTAGGCCGTCCAGGCCGTCCGGGCCGCCACTCACCGGAACGAACAGGCACGAACAGGCACGACAGGAACGGACAGGAACGAGAGATGCTGCGCACCTTCACGCTGGCGGCGGCGACCGCCGCCCTGTTGCTCCCGGGCGGGCCGCTGCCCGGCCTGGAACCCGCGAGCGCCGAGGCCTCGGCCGGGCGCTGGACCGCGCGGGAGGCCGCCGCGTTCTGGACACCGGAGCGGATGGCCTCGGCGGCCCCCGTACCGGACCCGCCGGCCCCCGGCGCGGCGGCACCGGCCGCGCCCGGTACGGCTCTCCCCGGTACGGCTCTGCCCGGCGCGGCCGCCCCCGCCGCGCCGCCCGCACCCGCCGCCCAACCGGCCCCCGCGCCGGAACCTTTCGCCTCCGCCCCCGCCGCACCCTCCGCCCCGCCCGCCCCCGCCGCCTCGGCCGCCGCCGCCTCGGCCGTGCCCGTGCCCGCACCGGCGGCGAGCACCCTGCCCGCCCTGGTGACCGCGCCCTCCGCCACGGCGCCGGCGCCGTCCGCCTCCCCGCTGCCCGCGCCGGTGCTCCCCTCCGCCCCGGCCGGGGTGGGCAAGGACTTCGACGGGATCCCGGTCGTCGGCCGGATGTTCGTCATGAAGGGGGCGGGCGCCTACTTCTGCACCGCCAGCGTCGTCTCCTCCCCCGGCCGGGACCTGGTGCTCAGCGCGGCGCACTGCCTGATCGGCAGCGACACCCGCCAGATCGCCTTCGTCCCGCAGTACACGCTGGCCAACCCGCGCCCGTACGGCATGTTCCCGGTCCTGCGGGACTCGGGGGGCCGTTCGAAGATCTGGATCGCCTCCCGCTACCGCGCCGAGGGCGCCGCGAAGGCCGCCACCCTCGACGTGGCCTTCGCGCAGGTCGGCCCGGACGCCGACGGTGAGGAGGTGGAGGACGTGGTCGGCGGGAACCGGCTGGTGACCGGGGCCACCTTCACCCACCCCAAGGTCGTCCTCATCGGCCACCCCGCGCCCGCGCCGCGCCCGCGCGTGTGCGTCAACAAGACCACCAAGTTCACCAGCACCGACCCGGCCAGCCCCGGATCGTTCCTGCGGATCGACTGCACCGGCTACCCGGGCGGCACCAGCGGCGGCCCCTTCATCACCCGCTTCGACGAGGACACGGCGACCGGGGACGTGGTCGGGGTGATCGGCGGCTGGGAGACCGGCGGGCCCACGGCCGACACCTCCTACAGCGCCTACTTCGGCGCGGAGATCAGGAAGCTGTACCAGTCGGCGGTCGCCGGGGTGCGGGCGGAGTGAGGACCCGCACCCAGCGGGTGCGGCGCGGGTTGCCGACCGTCCGGGGGGTCGCCGGGACCCCCTCGGCGGTCAGCGGCTCGGCCGGGGGCAGGGCCAGCTGACGGCGCAGGTCGGCGAGGGCGGCGTGCACCGGCGCCAGGATGACCTCGGCGCGCGGGTGGATGCGCGCGAGGGCGTGCGCGGTGGTCTCGATCGTCTCGGCGGCGTCCTCGGCGGCGGTCCGGCTCCATCCCCCGGGCCCGCCCTCGCCCCAGGGCATGACGGCGTCGTAGAGGTGGCAGGCGGCATCGGCCGCGGCGTCGGCCCGTTCGCCGACCCCCGGCGCCGCGATCATCGGCAGCAGCTCCATGCCCGCTCAACGAGCGGAGCCCGCCGGGGGAACGAGGCGCCGGCCGGCGGCCTACGAGGCGACGGCCTGGAGCCAGACGGGCAGCAGGAGGAGGGAGACCACCGAGCTCTTGATCACGACGGAGGCGGAGAGGTCGACGCCGATCTCGTAGCGCTGGGCGAAGATGAAGAGGTTCTGCGGGGTCGGCATCGCCGCGATCAGCACGAGGTACGCGAGCCAGGGCCCGCGTATCCCGAAGAGCCCCGCGCACACCGCCCAGGCCAGCAGCGGGAAGGCCAGGCACTTGAAGGCGATCAGCGCGGCCTCCTCCCGGGTGGTGCCCCGGACGTCCAGTCCGGTGCCGCCGAGGTGCAGGCCGAGGGCGAACAGGGCCACCGGCGAGGCGCTGTCGCCGACGAACGCGGCCCCGTCGAGGAGCACCTTGGGGACGTGCACCGAGAGCAGGTTGAGCAGGATGCCCGCGTTGCAGGCGAGGACGAGCGGGGTGGCGAGGGAGGCGGCCAGCGCGCGGGAGAGCCGGGTGCCGGGGCCGCCCGCGCCCGCGCGGCCCAGTTCCATGAGGGCGATGACCACGAGCGAGAGCACGCACACCTGGAACAGCAGCACCGGGAAGATCGGCGCGGCCGTCCCGAAGACCGTGATGAAGACGGGGACGGCGAAGTAGGCGGTGTTGACCTGAACCCCGGCCATCACGCGCAGTGCCACCGCGCGGGGCTCGCGCACGCCGTAGGCGGCGGCGCCGAGGGCCACGGCGAGGACGGCGAGGGCGGCGGCGGCCGCGTAGCCGCCGATGGCCCGCCAGTCGAAGAGGGCGCCGAGGTCGGCGGCGTAGATGTTGCCGAAGAGGTAGCAGGGGACGGCGAAGAGGAAGGCGTAGTCGGAGAAGGCCTTGGAGGTGTCCGCCGGGACGGTCTTGCGGCGGGCGAGCAGGACCCCGCCGCCGAAGGCCAGCAGGACCGGCACCAGTTTCTCGAGTGCGGCCGCCCCGCCCATAGCCGTCGACCCCCTCGTTCGATTTTCGGACGGCGTGCAGCCTATCCCTCCCCTCCGCCGCCCCTCCGCGGGCCCCTGCGCATAGGCTGGCGGATCATGAGGTTCACACCGCGCATCCCGGGCCGCGCCCGGAAGACCCCGGCGGCCGGCGCGCGGGGCGCGGGCCCACGGGACACCGGCGGCGGGTTCGGCCGGCTGGCGGTGGCCCTGCGCACCCCGGCCCGGCCGGGCGAGCCGCTGCTGGCCCGGGCCCCGCGCCGCTGGCAGCGGCTGGCGCCCTTCGCCGTCACGGCCGTCTTCGTGGTGGTGCTGCTCCCGGTGACCATCGCGGTGCTCACCAACGACTACCGGATGGGCGGCGGCTGGGCCGGCGCGCTGGGGGTGGCGCAGACGGTGCCGCTGCTGCTGGCGGTCACCCGGCCGGTGCCGGCCTGGGCGGTGGTGCTGGCCGCGGACGTGGCCGGGGCCGTGCTGCTGGTGTTCACCGAGGGGGTGGCGGGGCGTTCGTGGCCGTGGCCGCCGATGGGGATCGTCGGCTACCTGGTGCTGATGGCCTGCCTGGGGCTGCGGGAGTCCGTGCGCACCCTGGTCGGGGTGTGGCTGGCGACCGGCGCGGCCGGGGTGGTGCTCGGGTTCTTCGCCCCCGGCGGGGTGACGAACACGGTGGCCGTGCAGTTCGTGCTGGGCGGGGTCGTGCTGGCGCTGACCGGGGCGCTGCGCGGGCTGGGCGACGCCCGGCAGCGGATCGCGGAGCAGGAGAGCATCAGCGGGGCGGAGCGGGCGCGGCGCACGCTGCTGGAGGAACGGGCGCGCATCGCGAGGGAGTTGCACGACGTGGTGGCCCACCACATGTCGGTGATCACGGTGCAGGCGGACTCCGCGCCGTACCGGCTCCCGGGGCTGGAGGAACCGGTGCGCAAGGAGTTCGCGGCGATCGCGGCGAGCGCGCGCGAGTCGCTGGGCGAGATGCGGCGGCTGCTGACGGTGCTGCGCGGGGACGGTTCCGACGGGGGCGCGGGCGGGGGCGGCGGGGAACGGGCGCCGCAGCCGGGTGTGGCGAGGATCCAGCAGCTGGTGGAGGCGACCGTGCGGGCCGGGCAGCCGGTGGAGCTGTCCCTGGCGACGGGCGTGGCCGAGGCGGCGCGGGCGGTGCCGGCCGTGGACCTGTCGGCGTACCGCATCGTCCAGGAGGCCCTGGCGAACGTGGTGCGGCACGCCCCGGGGGCGCGGACCAGCGTGTCGGTGACGCGTTCCGCCGGGGACCGGGAGGTGCTCGTGCTGGTGGTCAACGGCCCGGCGCGGGACGCCGTGACGGCGCTGGAGGGGGAGGGCACGGGCCACGGTCTGGTCGGGATGCGCGAGCGCGTACGGTTGACCGGCGGGACCCTGGACGCAGGCCCGCTGCCCGAGGGCGGTTTCCGGGTCGCCGCCCGGCTGCCGCTCGATTCCCGGACCGAGGACTCCAGTTGACCATCCGCGTGATCATCGTCGACGACCAGGCCATGGTGCGGGCGGGGTTCGCCGCACTGCTGTCGGCGCAGGCCGACATCGACGTGGTGGGCGAGGCGCCCGACGGCCGGGAGGGCGTACGGCTCTCGCGGACGGTGCACCCGGACGTGGTGCTGATGGACGTGCGGATGCCGGAGCTGGACGGGCTCTCGGCGGCCCGGGAGCTGCTGGACCCGCCGGCCGGGGTGGTCCACCGGCCGAAGGTGCTGATGCTGACCACCTTCGACATCGACGACTACGTGTACGAGGCGCTGCGCGCGGGCGCGTCCGGGTTCCTGCTGAAGGACGCCCCGCCCGCCGACCTGATCGCGGCGGTCCGGGTGGTGGCCTCGGGCGAGGCGCTGCTGGCGCCGTCGGTGACGCGCCGGCTGATCGCGGACTTCGTGCGGCGGCGTCCGGCGCCGCGCAAGGACCCGGCGCTGCGGCTGAACGGCCTGACCCCGCGCGAGACGGAGGTGCTGGAGCTGATCGCCCGGGGGCTGTCGAACCAGGAGATCGCCGCGCACCTGGTGCTGGCGGAGCAGACGGTCAAAACCCACATCGGGCGGGTGCTCGGCAAGCTGGACCTGCGCGACCGGGCCCAGGCGGTGATCTTCGCGTACGAGGCGGGGCTGGTCCGGCCCGGCGACTCGGCGTAGCCCGGGGGGCCGGGGCCGGGCCGGGATCCGGGCCGGGATCCGGGGGCCGGGGTCCGGGCGGGCGCTAGACTTGCAGAGTTATGCAATTCACCAAGGAGGCCCCGCGGTCATGACGCACGACACCCAGGACGACGGCGCCTCCGGGAGCCGGGCGGCAGCGCGGGAGCAGGAGAGGTGGAAGGCCAAGGGCGTCGCCCTCCGTGCCTTCTTCTACATCGCCGGCACGCACGTGTTCGCCGCCTTCGTGATGCTGCTGTTCTACCTGGGGCAGCACGCGCAGAAGTGAGCCCGGCCGCCGCGCGGTGAGCGGCGGCCCCCTCCCCCTCCCCCTCCCCCTCCTCCACCCCCTACCGGGGTATGACATCCGGCTTGGCTCTCCGGTCCGACGTGCCGCCGGGCACCTGCTTCCTACCTTCCTCCCCGTCACGAGGAGAGAGGGGACAGGACATGGGCCGCTTCGGGAGGACGATCGTCACGGCCGCGCTGGCGGTGGCCGTCGTCACGGGAACCGCCGGCTGGGCCTCCGGCGACGCGCAGCAGGCCGTCACCGGCCCGCCGCCGGGAACGGCGGCCTGGCGGGCCGACCCGGGGTACGGCCGGGAGCTGCCCGATCCGGCGGGCGCGAGCCCCCGGGAGGTGGCCCGGTTCTTCGCCGGCCTGGACGAGGACGCGCGGCGCGGACTGATGCGGGCCCACCCGCTCGTGGTCGGCAACCTGGACGGGGCGCCGCTCCCCCTGAGGTACGAGGCCAACCGGCTGGCCGTCCTCGCCACCGGTGAGGCCCGCTACGCCTCCCTCGCGGCTCCGGGCCGCCGGATCCTCGCCTTCGACCCGCGCGGCCGGGGCCAGGTGGCGGAGGTGTTCGGGGACCTGGAACGGGCCGCGCACGTCGCCGTGGTCGTGCCCGGCTCCGACAACGACGCCGAGACCCACGACGCCCCCCGCGCCCCGGCCACCGGCCCGGCCGGGATGGCCCGCGCGCTGTGGGCGGCGGCGGGCGGGGCCGGCGGGGACACCGCCGTCGTCGCGTGGACGGGGTACACCACCCCCGTCGGGGTCGGCCTGGACGCGGCGGGCGGGCGGCTGGCCGAGGCCGGCGCCGTCCGGCTGGCCCGGTTCACCGCGGGGCTCGACGCCGTCGGCACCCCGGACCCGGTGCTGCTGTGCCACAGCTACGGCTCGGTGGTCTGCGGTCTCGCGGCCCGCCACACGGACGCCCGCGACCTCGTCGTCCTAGGCTCCCCCGGGACGCGCGCCGCCACCGCCGCCGGTCTCGGGACGAAGGCCCGGGTGTGGGCGGCGCGCGGCCCCTCGGACTGGATCGCCGACGTGCCGAACGTGGAGGTTGCGGGGCTCGGGCACGGCGCCGACCCCACCTCGCCCGCCTTCGGCGCGCGCCGGGTGCCGGCCTCCGACGTGGTCGGGCACACCGGGTACTTCAGGCCCGGCACCCGTTCGCTGGCCGCCCTCGCGGCGATCGTGCGGGGGGAGGTCCGATGAGCGCCCTGACCGCGCTGCGGCGGACCGCCGACGGGATCGACCGCCGGACCCCCGCCCACCGGGACCGGGCGGTCGACGGGCTGCGGGCCCTGGCCCTGCTGGCGGTGCCCACCGGGCACTGGCTGCTCGGCGGGTTCACCCTGGACCCGGAGGGCGGGCTGCACAACGCCAGTCCGCTGTCGGCCGTCGGCGCCCTCGCCCCGGCGAGCTGGGTGCTCCAGATGCTCGGGATCTTCTTCCTCGTCGGCGGCTACGCCTCGGTGCTCTCCTTCCGCCGGCGCACGGGCTCGACGCGGGCCTGGCTCAAGGGGCGGATGGTGCGGCTGGGACGGCCGGTGCTGGGGGTGACCGCGGTGTGGGCGCTGGCCGCGCCGCTGCTGTACGCGGCCGGGGTGCCGGAGGCCACCCTGCGGACGGGGGCGACCCTGGTGGTCCAGCCGCTGTGGTTCGTCGGAGTGTACGCGGTGGTGACGGCCCTGACCCCGTACTGCGTCCGGGCCGCGGGCCGGCTCGGCGGCTGGGCGGCGGCCCCGCTGCTGGTCTCGGTCGCGGTGGTGGACTTCCTGCGGTACGGGCCGGCCGGCCCCTCGATGCCGTCGTGGCTGTCCCTGCTGAACGTCCTGCCGGGCTGGCTGTTCGCCTACCAGCTGGGCGTGGACTGGGGCGAGGGGCGGATCGGCCGGCGCGGGGCCCGGCTGCTGCTGGTGGGCGGGGTCGCGCTGTTCGCGGTGCTGCTGACGGTCTTCCACTACCCGGCGTCGATGGTCGGCGTGCCGGGGCGGACGCGGACCAACTCGCACCCGCCGTCGCTGCTCGTCCTCGCGCTGGCCTCGGCCCAGTCGGGCGCGGCGATCCTGCTGCGGGACCGGCTGGGGCGGCTGCTGGCGCGGCCGGCGCTGTGGGCCCCGGTGGTGGTGGTCAACCTGTCGGCGATGACCGTCCTGTGCTGGCACCAGACCGCGATGCTGGCGGCGGCCGTGCCGGCCTCCTTCGCGGGCGGCGGGGTGGCCGGACTGACGACGGCGCCCGACGGGGCGGGCTGGATCGTGGCGCGGGCCCTGTGGCTGCCGGTGTTCGCGGTACTGCTGGTAGGGATCGCCCGGTACGCGCGCCGGTTCGAGACGCCGCCGACGGCGGGGCGCCGGGGGGCGGCGGTCCGCGGGGCCCTGGCCGGGGTACTGGCGGCCGGGTTCGGGGCGTTCGCGCTGGGGCTGGCGTAGGCCCGCCCACGGCGGAGCGCCCGTACGCGAGCGGAGCACCCGTACACGGGCGGAGCACCTGTACACGAGGAGAGCGCCGCTCCCGAGGGGGAGCGGCGCTCTCCCGCCGTGCGGGACGCGGGTACCCCCGCGCCGGGCGGTCAGGCGATGGAGGCTGCCACGATCGCGGCGACCGCGAGGTTGCAGGAGGCGGTGACCCACACGGCCGGGTGCGGCTCGGGGTCGACCACGATGGCGCCGAGCTTGCCCGGGGTCACCAGGTCCAGCACCAGGAAGGCCACGGCCATCAGGACCAGGCCCAGCAGCCCGAAGGCCGCAGTCGACAGCAGCCCCTTGCCGAAGTCCTCGTACGTCGTCCAGATCGAGGTGAAGACGATCCCGCCGATGCCGAGGAGCGCGGAGCTGAGCATCAGGGCCGCGTTGCGGTTGCGCTCCTCCCAGATCTGCCGGGGGAGCTTCCCCGGGGTCAGGACGTCCACCAGGACGATACCGAGGACCAGCAGGACCAGCCCGACGGCGCCGTAGGCGGTCGTACGGCCAAGTCCGTTGACGATGTCGCTCATTGAGAAGCCTGTCTGACGCGGAGGTGGGATAAGGATGGGCCGGATGAGGATGGGCCGGGGACGTGCCGTGGGGAGGCCGAATCTATCGCACGGCCCAGCCCCGGACCATGGGAAGGTCAGGAGATGGCAAAGGCCAGGCCCGCGCGGCCCGGGGAGGCGGCCGCGCTGACCGCGCTGGTCATGCGGTCCAAGGCGTACTGGGGGTACGGCCCGGAGTTCCTCGCCGCGTGCGCGCCGGAGCTGCTGGTCCGTGAGGAGGAGCTGACGCTCCGGCGGATCGCGGTGGCCGAGAACGCGCGCGGCGAGGTGCTGGGCCTCGCTTCCCTGGAGGACGTCCGCGGGGACGCGGACGGGGTGCGGGGCGCGACGGCGCGGCTCGGGCTGCTGTTCGTGGATCCCCCGGCCGTCGGCCGGGGCCTCGGCCGGCTGCTGTACCTGGACGCCGTGCGCCGGGCCGCAGACCTGGGGGTGCGGCGGCTGCTGATCGACGCCGACCCCCATGCGGCCGGCTTCTACCGGGCGATGGGCGCCGTCCCGGCGGCGGGTTCCCCGCCGGGCCTGGTCCGCTTCGAGGTGGCGCCCGCGCCCCTCGCCCCCTGGGCGCGGGCCTGGACGGGCGGGATCCCGGCGGTGCACCTGGGCAACGTCGCCGAGTTCAACGCCCAGTTCGCCGACGCCTCCCTCGGCCCCGGGCAGCGGCCCGCGCACGACTACGCCTGCCTGGCCGCCTTCTACAGCCCCCGCCCGGCCGCGCTGGTCCTGCCCCGGCCGGTGCCGCGCTGGTGGGCCGGGGCGGTCGGCCGGCAGCTGGGCTGGGACCCCGAAGTGGAGGTGTACGACGGGCTGGTGGAGCGGGGCCCCGGCCTGTCGGAGGCGGTGCTGGCGCGGCCGGCGCTGGCCGGGCGGCTGAGGGAGGCCGGGCTGCCGCTCGTACCGTGGGGGCGGACCGGGGCGTACGCGCGGCTCGCGGGCCTGCCGTGGCGGCCGGACGCGCTGCGGTACGAGTCGAAGTCCGCGGCCCACGCCCTGTTCGCCCGGATCCTCGCGGACGGCGGCCACCCGGGGATCACCCTGCCCGCGCAGTGGCCGGCCGCCACCCGCCGGGCGGCGGTCCGGCGGGCGGCCGCGCGCGCCCGGGCCGGCGAGAGCACCGTTCTCAAATCGGAGCATGGCGTCGGGGGTTCGGGCACCACGGTGGTGACCCCCGGGCGCGTACGGGCGGCCGGCGGGGCGCGGGCCCTGCTGCGGCACCTGCCGCGCGGGCCGCTGCTGGTGGAGGAGTACGTGCACGGCCCGGCGGAGGGGGACACCCCCCGGGACGTGACCTACGACGGCTTCGTGGACGCGGCGGGCCGCCCGCACCCGGTCGGCGCGGCGCTGATGGACGTGGCCGACGGCGCCTACCGGGGCGCCACGGTGGGCCCCGGGGTGGTGCCCGCCCGCCTGGAGGGGCCCCTGCTGGCCTTCGGCGCGGCGGTGGGCCGGGAGCTGGCGGCGGCCGGCCACCGGGGCTGGTTCGACGTGGACTTCGTCGTGGACGCGGCGGGGAGGCTCGCGCCGACCGAGGCCAACCTGCGGCTCACCGGCCCGTCGGTGGCGTTCATGGCGGCCGCCCGGCTCGACGAACTGCGGGGCGCGGGGCACCTCGTACGGATCGTGGACCGGGTCGAGCTGGGCGCCCGGCTGCCGGAGGCCCAGCTCGAGGAGGTGTGCGCCGCGCTGGCGCGGGGCTGCGCGGAGCTCGGGGCGGTGTTCGTGCCGGCCATTCCGACGGGGGCCTTCGACCCGGCGCCGTGGCTGGGCGTGCTGCTGGCCGCGCGCGGCCCGGAGGCACTGGACGCGGCCGGCGCCCTGGTGCGGGAACGGGCCCTGGCCGTGGGCGAGGGCCTCGCAAGGCCGGCGGATCAGCCCCCGGGGCCGGACCGGGGGGCCGCGGGCCGGCGGGTGAGGTAGAGGGCCACCACCGCTCCCGCGATCATCAGCGGGACGTTGAAGGTGTAGACGAGGGCGGCCTGCCGGGGCCAGTCGTGTTTCGCGGCGAGCCGGTAGAGGTTGTCCTGCGGCCACCAGGCCATCAGCAGGTAGGCCACGGCCAGGTGGGCGGCCGCCGTCAGTCGCCTGCCCGGGCCCGGGCGCGGCATCCGCTTGCGGCCCGCGAACAGGAACAGCAGCCCCGCCGCGAAGGCCGAGCATTCGAAGAAGTACAGGAGGGAGAAGAGGAACGACCACGGGCCGGGCACTGCGGTGAGGTCGGTCGAGCCGGGCCAGATCAGATCGGTGGCGAGCAGGGTGAGCACGGCCAGCGGCAGCGCCGCACAGCCGAAGCCGAAGCAGCCGGGGAGCTCGCCTCCCGGCCCCGCCCCGTACTTGCCGCTGCGCGCCGGCCGGGCCCCCGGCCGCGGGGGCTGCGGCAGCGCCGCCCGGTCCTCCTGGCCCGCCCGGGTCCGGGGCAGCGCGCGCAGGCGCACCAGGCGGGCCGGGGCCTCGGCACCGGGCAGCTCCCGCGCCAGGTGCGCGCGGAGCTCCTCGACACCCGCGGCCCCGTCCGCCCAGGCGTCGCCGGGCGGCGGGGCGACGTACGCGACGAGGCGGGTGTTCCCGCCGTCGTCCCGGACGGGGGCGACGAGGGCCGCGCCGACCTCGGGGTGGGTGCGGAGCGCCGACTCGACCGGGTGGGGGTCGAGGGGGCTGCCGTCGTCCAGGGTGATCCGGTCGCGCAGGCGTCCCGCGAACTCCAGCAGCCCGTCGGGGCGGAGCACGGCGAGGTCGCCGGTGGCCAGCGCGTCGCCGCCGCCCGGCGGGGTCAGGCGCAGCTCCCCGTCTCCCGGGTCGGCGCGGCAGCCCGGGAAGGGGGTGCCGAGCAGGGAGAGCCGTTCGGGCGGGTCCGGGGGGCGGGGCGTCAGCGGGAGTTCGGACCAGGTGCCGACGCCGGCGGCCTCGGCGGGGCCGTACACGTTGAGCACGCGGGCGCCGGGGCTCAGGCGGTCCTGGAGGGCGGCGTGTTCGTCGTGGTAGAGGCGGTCCCCGGTGACGGTGAGCAGCCGCAGGGAGGCGAGCTGCGGCGCGGGCCCGGGCCGCCGCGGGCGGGTGGCGGCGCCCGCCTCCGGGCCGCCGTCCGGGAGGCGCAGGGCGCCGGCGGGGTCGGTGTGCAGCACGGTGACGTCCCGGTCGGCGACGGCCTCGGATATCCCGTCGGGCTGCCGGACCGGGCCTTCGGGGAGGACGAGGGAGCCTCCGGCGCACAGGGCGCGGGTCCATCCGGCGGCGAAGGCCGTGAGGTCGGGGCCGCCGGTGAACAGGTGGCGGTCCTCCGGGGCCGGCCGGGCGACCTGCGACCAGGCGTCGTGGGCGGCGAGCAGCAGGGCGTGGCCGACGGGGACGGGGCGGGGGACGGCGGTGCCGGTGAACAGCAGGGCCGCCGCCTGCCGCTGCGGGGAGCGGGCCGGGGCGTGGCCGGGGCGGGCGGCGATCCGTTCGGCCTCCTCGTCGGTGAGCAGGGTGGGCAGGCCCTTGCCCTGGTCGAGGCGGGCCGCGCCGGCCGCGTCGGTGATCAGCAGGTCCGGGGCGAGGGCGGTGAGCTGGAGCCGGGCGGTGCGGGAGTCCCCGGTGTCGACCAGGGCGTAGGCGGCTTGGGCCTTGAGGACGGCGAGGAGGGCGACGACGGCCTCCTCGCGGCGGGTGGGGCCGACGGCGATGCGGGCGTGCGGGGGCAGTCCCCGGCCGAGGAGGTGGTGGGCGAGCCGGTTGGCGCGCGCGTCGAGTTCGGCGTAGGAGGTGGAGGGGTGGGGGTCCCGCCGGACGATGAGGGCGGGGGCGCCCGGGGTGTCGCGGGCCCACTGTTCGAAGCGCTCCAGCACGGTGTCGGCGGCGGGCCGGCCGGGGCCGGCCGCGTGCGATGCCTGCGTCATTCCCCGATGATGCCACCGCGTCCGGAGCGGGCACGTGGTTCTCGGGAATCCCTTGCGTCAGCGGGAGTTGACCGCCGGCGGACCCCTTCGGGCGGTACCCCGACGTTCCCTTGACCTGAAGTTTGGTCGAGGTTCTACCGTGGGGGTCATGGACATGGAAGTCACCGCCTGGCATTCACTGCACAGCGCGATCAACGCCCAGCAGGGCGACCGGCCCCCGTTCTCCCGGGCGAGCCTGCGCCGGATCGCCGCCTTCGCCCGCCCGCACCGGCGCGGGCTCACCCTCTTCCTGCTGCTGAGCGTGGTGGGCGCGCTGCTCGCGGTGGCCACCCCGCTGCTGGCCAGCCGGATCGTGGACGCGATCGTCCAGGGGGCGAAGGAGGGCGGGGGCGGCGACACGGGGAAGGTCACCCGCCTCGCCCTGCTGATCGCGGTGATCGCGGTCGCCGAGGCGGGTCTGGGCCTGCTGACCCGCAAGCTCTCCTCGACCCTTGGTGAGGGGCTGATCCTCGACCTGCGCCGGGCGGTCTTCGACCACGTCCAGCGGATGCCGGTGGCCTTCTTCACCCGGACCCGGACGGGAGCCCTGGTCAGCCGCCTCAACAACGATGTGATCGGCGCCCAGCGGGCCTTCAGCAACACGCTGTCGGGGGTGGTCTCCAACGTGGTGACCCTGCTCCTGACCCTGGGGGTGATGCTGAGCATCTCCTGGCAGATCACCCTGCTGGCCCTGGTGCTGCTGCCGGTGTTCGTGCTGCCGGCCCGCCGGATGGGCACCCGGATGGCCGGGATGCAGCGGGAGGCCTCGGCCCTGAACGCGGCGATGGGCACGCAGATGACGGAACGGTTCTCCGCGCCCGGTGCCACCCTCGTCAAGCTGTTCGGGCGGCCCGCCGACGAGTCCGCGGAGTTCGCGGCCCGCGCGGCCCGGGTGCGGGACATCGGGATCCGGACGGCGATGGCCCAGTCGGCCTTCATCACCGCCCTGACCCTGGTCTCGGCACTGGCCCTCGCCCTCGTCTACGGCCTGGGCGGCTACTACGCCCTGCGCGGCAGCCTGGAGGCCGGCTCGGTCGTCGCCCTGGCCCTGCTCCTGACCCGGCTGTACGCCCCGCTGACCGCGCTGGCCGGGGCCCGGGTGGAGGTGATGAGCGCGATGGTCAGCTTCGAGCGGGTCTTCGAGATCCTCGACCTGGAGCCGCTGATCGCCGAGAAGCCGGACGCCCGCCGGGTGCCCGACGGCCCGGTGGCGGTGGAGTTCGACCGGGTCTCCTTCGGCTACCCCTCCCCCGACAAGGTCTCGCTCGCCTCCCTGGAGGAGGTGGCCGTCCTCGACGCCCGCGGCGGCACGCGGGTGCTGCACGAGGTGTCCTTCCGCGCCGAGCCCGGCCAGATGATCGCCCTGGTCGGTTCCTCCGGCGCCGGCAAGTCCACCATCGCCCAGCTGCTGCCCCGCCTGTACGACGCGGACGCGGGCGCGGTGCGCCTGGGCGGGGTCGACGTACGCGACCTGACCGCGGACTCGATCCGCGACACCCTGGGCATGGTCACCCAGGACGGGCACCTGTTCCACGAGTCGGTACGGGCCAACCTGCTGCTGGCCCGCCCGGAGGCGGCCGAGGAGGAGCTGTGGGAGGCCCTGCGCCGTTCCCGCCTGGACGGCCTGGTCGCCTCCCTCCCGGACGGCCTGGACACCGTCGTCGGCGAGCGCGGCTACCGGCTGTCGGGCGGCGAGCGGCAGCGGCTGACCATCGCGCGGCTGCTGCTGGCCCGGCAGCGGGTGGTGATCCTGGACGAGGCCACCGCCCATCTGGACTCCACCTCCGAGGCGGCCGTCCAGGAGGCCCTGGCCGAGGCCCTGGCGGGCCGGACGGCCGTGGTGATCGCGCACCGGCTCTCCACGGTGCAGGCCGCCGACCTGATCCTGGTGGTCGAGGAGGGCCGCATCGTGGAACGCGGCACCCACACCGAACTCCTGGCCGCGGGCGGCCGCTACGAGGAGCTCTACCGCACCCAGTTCGCGACGCGCGGCACGGCCGCGGCCGGCTGAGCCCGGGCCGCACCGCCTACGGGGCGAGGACGTCGAGCTCCTCCAGGGCCCCGAGGGCGATCTCGCGGGTCAGGGCCTCGGCCGCGGCCGCGTCGCCCTCGCGGACCGCCTCGGCGACCCGGACGTGGAGGGTGACGGCCTCCGGGTCGGGGTCGTGGAACATCACCGCGTGCTCGGTACGGCCCGTGAGGACCTCGGCGACCACGTCGCCGAGGCGGGCGAACATCTCGTTGCCGGAGGCCTCCAGCACGGTGCGGTGGAAGGCGATGTCGTGCCGGAGGTAGCCCTCCAGCTGGTGGCCGCGCGAGGTGCGGACCATGCCGAGGGCGGCCTCCGTGAGCCGCGCGCACTGTTCGGGGGTGGCCCGGGACGCGGCGAGGCCGGCCGCCACGGGTTCGACGGCCGAGCGCAGGACGGTCAGGGAGCGCAGCTGCCGGGGGCGGTCCGCGCCGGCCAGCCGCCAGCGGATGACGTGCGGGTCGTAGACGTTCCACTCCTCGGGCGGGCGGACGGTGACCCCGACCCGGCGGCGGGATTCGACGAGCCGCATCGACTCCAGGACCCGGACCACCTCCCGTACGACGGTCCGCGAGGCCCCGAACCGCTCGGCGATCCCGTCGGTGCGCAGCACGCTGCCGGGCGGGTGCTCCCCCGCCGTGATCGCGAGACCGAGGGTGTCCAGCACCTGGGAGTGGAGTCCTCGGCCCGGACTGCCTTCGGTGGTCATGGCGTAAGCGTACGGTGACGGCCGGAGGGCCAAAAGATACGACTTTTCGGGGGCAGGGTCTTGAATACGTAGTACTTAATGCGCTTCAGTGGTGCTCCTGCAACGAAGCGGCGAGAACGGCGAGGTACGACGTGGGGTCCCAGCGCGTCATCGTGGTGATGGGTGTGTCCGGTACGGGCAAGACGACCGTGGGCCGGCTGCTCGCACGGGCCCTGGGCGTCCCGTACGCCGAGGGGGACGCCTTCCACCCGGCGGCCAACGTGGCCAAGATGTCGGCCGGGATCCCGCTGGAGGACGCCGACCGGTGGCCCTGGCTGGACGCCGTCGGCGCGTGGATGCGCGAGCGGGGCGCGCCGTGCGGCGCGGTGGTCGCCGCCTCCTGCCTGAAGCGGGTCTACCGCGACCGGCTGCGGGCCGCCGCGCCCGGGGGCGCGGTGTTCGTCCACCTCACCGGCGAACGGGGGCTCATCGAGGGGCGGATGGCCGCCCGCACGGGGCACTTCATGCCCGCCTCCCTGCTGGACTCGCAGTTCGCCGTGCTCGAACCGCTCCAGGCGGACGAGCCCGGGGTCGCCGTCGACGTCGCCGGTACCCCGCCGGAGATCACCGAGCGGGCGCTCGCCGCCCTGCGCACGTTCGAGAATTGAGGAACCCCACCGTGACCGGTCTCAGCGTCGAGACTCTGGCGGCGGCCGCTCCGGCGCCCATCACCTCGGCCGGCGACGCCCGGCTGGGGCTCGCCGTCCTCGCGGGCATCGCCGTCATCGTCCTGCTCATCACCCGTTTCAGGCTGCACGCCTTCCTCGCCCTGACGATCGGCTCGCTCGCGCTCGGGTTCCTCGCGGGGGCCCCGGCGGACAAGACGATCGCGAGCTTCACCTCCGGACTCGGCTCCACGGTCGCCGGCGTCGGCGTGCTCATCGCCCTGGGCGCGGTCCTCGGCAGGCTGCTCGCCGACTCCGGCGGCGCGGACGAGATCGTGGACACGATCCTGGCCCGCGCCCGGGGCCGCGCCATGCCCTGGGCCATGGTGCTGATCGCCTCGGTGATCGGGCTGCCGCTGTTCTTCGAGGTCGGCATCGTGCTGCTGATCCCGGTGGTGCTGCTGGTCGCCCGGCGCGGCGGCTACTCGCTGATGCGGATCGGGATCCCCGCGCTGGCCGGCCTGTCGGTGATGCACGGCCTGATCCCGCCGCACCCCGGCCCGCTGGTCGCCGTGGACGCGCTCCACGCGGATCTGGGCGTCACCCTGGCCCTCGGGGTGCTCGTGGCGGTGCCGACGGTGGTCGTCGCCGGGCCGCTGTTCTCCCGTTACGCGGCCCGCTGGGTGGACATACCCGCGCCGCAGGAGCCTCCCGCGCAGACCCCGCCGGCGCCGGCCGCGCGGCGGCCCCGGTTCGGTGCGACGGTGTGCACGGTGCTGCTGCCGGTGGCCTTGATGCTGTTCAAGGCCCTGGCCGACATCGTCGTCGCCGACCCGGCCGACGGGGTCCGCCGGTTCGCGGACGTCGCCGGCTCCCCGCTCGTCGCGCTCCTCGCGGCCGTGCTGGTCGCCATGTTCACCCTCGGCCGGGCGGCCGGCTTCGGCCGGGAGCGGCTGTCGTCCACGGTGGAAAAGTCCCTCGCCCCCATCGCGGGCATCCTGCTGATCGTGGGCGCGGGCGGCGGCTTCAAGCAGACCTTGATCGACGCGGGCGTGGGACGGATGGTCCTGGACCTGTCGCGGGACTGGTCGGTCCCGGCCCTGCTGCTGGCCTGGCTGATCGCGGTGGCGATCCGTCTGGCGACCGGCTCGGCGACGGTCGCCACCATCTCGGCGTCCGGCCTGGTGGCCCCGCTCGCGGCGGGCCTGCCGACGGCGCAGACGGCGCTGCTGGTGCTGGCGGTCGGGGCCGGCTCGCTGTTCTTCAGCCATGTCAACGACGCCGGGTTCTGGCTGGTCAAGGAGTACTTCGGGATGAGCGTCGGACAGACCGTCAAGACCTGGTCGGTGATGGAGACGGTCATCTCGGTGGTCGGGCTGGGCTTCGTCCTGCTGCTGTCGCTCGTGCTGTGAGGACCGCGCGGGCTCAGGACCGCCGGGGGTCCGGGCCGTCCAGCTGGGCCGCCGCGAGGGCGAAGCCGTCGGCGGCGCGGGCGCAGCGGTCGGCGAGGGCGGCCACCTCGGCGCGCAAGGCGTCGGCCTGCGGGCCGCGCCACTCCAGCGCCGCCGCGCCCGCGCGCAGCCGCCGGGCGTGGGCGCGCAGGGCGGCGCAGTGGCCGCGCAGGCCGTCGGCGCGGGCGGACGGGGCGGGGCGCGGCTGACGGCGGTCGCTCACGGGTTCCTCCGGGGGGCGGCGGCGAGCGGGAGGAGGCGGCTGTCCGTCACCGTCCCGTCGGCGGCGGCGGGCTGGTCCGCACCGGGCGGGAAGACCACCCCGGTGCGGAGGCCGGCGGGCGGCCGGGCGTCGGCCGGGGAGCCGGCGGCGTACACGTACGCGACGGTGTAGACGGCGGTGAAGTCCCGGTCGCGGGCCAGGTCCAGGGCGGTGACCGCGCCCATCCGGAGGCCGACCAGGGCGAGTTCGGCCCCGGAGGGGACCAGTGCGCGCAGCGCCCGGGCGACGGCCGGGGCGTAGGCGGCGTCCCGGTCGGGGAGCTGGACGACGTGGCGGAGCGTCCCGTCGGGTCCGGTCACCCGCTGGACGAGCAGCGACCCGGACGGGCCGAGCAGGCCGGTGTTGCGGACGTATCCGGCGAGGGTGCCGGTGGTGTCGAGCGCCTCCGGCAGGCCGGTCCCGGCGGTGCCGGGGACGTCGTCGCCCTGATCGCGTCCGCAGAAGGCCCGCAGGGCGGCGGCGATCCCCAGCAGCGGTTCGGCCCTCACGGCCCGGCCGGTGGCGACCTGCCAGCCCGCGTGGTCGTTGAAGGGGTTCTCGTCGGTCAGCGCGTGCCAGGCCAGGATGTCCGGGAAGGCCGGGGCGAGCAGGGTGAAGGCCCGCCCGGCGCCCCGCTCGCGCACCAGGGTGCGGAACGCGCGGGCCGCGTCGGCCTGCCGGCCCCCGTCCACGGCCCGCAGGACGGCCGCGCAGCCGGGGTCGGCGAGGAGCTCGGGCCGGCCCGCGCTGGCGACGCGGATCCGGGCCTTCAGCCCGCAGACGGCGGCGCTGACCGCCAGGTTCTCGCGCCGGGCCAGGACCCCGGCGAGCCACCCGGCCCGCGCGACCCCCCGCCCGCGCGGGGCCCAGCCGAGGCCGGCCGGGTCGGTGAGGGTGCGCAGCAGGGTCCGCCAGGCGCGGCGCCCCCGGCTGCTGCGGGCCACGAGGGCCCCGGCCGGCAGGCGCGCGCCGAACGCGAGCCCGGAGGCGTACCGGGCGGCTTCGCCCACGGCGTCGGCGGCCTCGGCCAGTTCCCGGCACAGGGCGTCGAGCGTGTCGACGTCCGGGTCGGTGGCCGGCGCGGTCACGGCGTCGGACATGGGCTCCTCGCGGGGGCTGCGTAGGGCGCTGCGCAGGGCGGCTTCGGGGGCTGACGGGATCACCGTACGTCGGCCCCGCGAGCGGCGCGCTCCGACTGCGCTACGGGAGTGGGCCGCCCCCCACGGCCGGTGCGGTGACGGGTCCGGCGGCGAAGGCAGCCTCCCTGAAGGCGGTGCGCGGCCCGGGGCCGGGGCCCTGCGCGGGGCCCGGGAGCAGGATCGCCCAGCGGTCGTGGCGCGGGGCGATCCAGAGGGCGGGGCCGGGGCCGGACGGGGGGTGGTGGGCCCAGACTCCGGCGGGCGCCGGGTGCCAGAGCAGGCCCCGGGAGGGGCTGAGCTCGCCGGTGCGGATGCGCAGCGACTCGGCGGTCCAGGCGCGCGGGACGGGATGCTCGGCCGGGGACAGCAGGTGGCGGAGGAACCGGGTGAGGTCGGCCAGGGTGGTGTGCAGGACGCCGTCGGCGAGGCGGGTGCCGGTCATGCCGAGGGGCTGCCAGATCCGGGCCCGGGCACAGTCTCCGAGCGGGGCGCCGGCGAGGTGTTCGGCGAGGCGGGTGAGGGCGGCGAGCGGGTCCGGGCCGTCGCCGTGCGTGAGGAGCCGGTGGGCGGTGGTCGCGGGGTGCCGGCCGTAGGCGGTGAGCGGGGTGTGGAGGCCCAGTTCGCCCTCGGCCACGAGGGTGCCGAGGACGGGCCAGAGCGCGAGGACCGGGGTGAGGGCGGCGGCGTCGAGCGGGGTGTCCCAGTCGCCGGGCGGGCCGGGGCGGGCGGCGTGGACGGAGTCCGCCGAGCCCACCGCCCAGACCGCGTCCGGATCGGCGGTGCGCATGAGGGCCTCGATCTGCGGCGTCATGCCCGGCACGCTACGTCGGCCCGGGCGGCCCGCCGGGCAGGTCCGGGGGGAAGTCGCGGACGCGTTGCCGCCCGCCACTCGAATGCCGGGGGCGGGCGGCGGGCCGGGGCTACGGCTTGTCGGGGCGTTCGGTCACCCGGACGGCGTTGACGAGGGGTTTGCCGGATCCGCCGTGGGTGACGAAGCGCAGGTCGAGCGCCCCGTCCGTGACCTTGACCGTGTAGGTCCTGGTCAGGGCGGTGTACGGGCCGGCTTCGAGGGCGATGTCCAGGGAGGGCAGGACGAGGGCGCCCTCGGCGAGGACGTCGAAGACGCGTTTGTCGGGCCGGGTGGCGGAGAGCTCGGCGAAGCCCAGCTCCACGGTGTAGGTGCCGTTCGGGACGCCGTCGAAGCGGTAGGCGTACATGCCCTCGCGGGCGGTGCGCAGCAGCCGCTGGTCCTCCGTCGCGGCGATGGCGCGTCCGGTGGACCGTACGGCGGAGGTGCCCAGGTAGCCGTAGGAGCCGGGGGTGTGGGCGCGGTCCGGGGACCAGGGGTCGCCCGCGGCGTCCACGGAGGCCTGGTCGGATCCGGCGTCCACGGCGGCCTGGTAGCGGGGGACGACGAGGGTGACGGGGACGGTGAGGACGGGGGCCCGGCCGCTGGCCGAGGTGATCCTCAGGCCCGTGGTGAGGACCGTGCCGGGGGTCAGCCCGGTGGTGTCGGCCGTCAGGGTGAGCGGGGTCCGGCCGCCCGTCGGGAGGTTCCCGTCGGCGGGTGCGGCCGTCAGCCAGGGGGCGTCCTCGGCGACGGTGAAGGCGGTGGCGAGGCCGGGGTTGGTGAGGTTCAGGGTGCGGGTGCGGCGCTGCCCGGGTGTGAGGACGAGTTCCAGCGCGGGCCGGTCGGCGGTGACCCGGCCCGTGCGCAGGGAGCCGTCGACGGTGGTGACGTCGGCCGCCCTGACCTCGGCGGTGCTCTGAGCGGCCTCGTAGGCCGGGGCGGTGAGGGAGACGGGGCGCGGTCCGGAGGGGCTCTGGACGACGTACCCGCCGTCGGCGGCGGTGGTGGCGGAGACGGCGGTGTCCCCGGTGCCCACGGTCACCGTGGCCCCGGGGACGCCGTTGCCGTCGTTGGCGTCGAGGACGCGGCCGGTGACGACGCCGCTGCGGGTGGTGCGGAAGCCGACGGACAGGCCGTCGGTGAGCACCGGGGTGTTGAAGGAGTACCGGAAGGCGTCGGTGCCGGCCGCGTTCTCCACGCCGACGGTGGCCGAGGAGCCGCTCTTGAGGCCGGTGCCGCCGGTGCCCTTGTAGGAGTAGGAGACGGTGCCGTCCTCGCCGACGGCCGCCGCGAAGGAGAAGGGGTCGGACTGGGCGGACCAGTGGGCCACCTGCCGCCATTCGATGACGTAGGCGCGGTGCGGGGCGGTGCCGGTGACGGCGGTGAAGACGCCGGAGCCGCTGCCGGCGGCGCCGACGACGAGGTCGTCCCAGAAGGGGTAGAGGGCCGCGTTGGGCGTGGCCGCACTCGGGAGGTCGCCGTTGACGTCGCCGGTGTGGTCGCCGCCGAAGCTGACGGTGCCGTTGGTGCCGATCCAGGCCTGGCCGTACGTCTTCCCGTACAGCGGCAGCGGGAAGGGCAGGTCGACGCGCTCGGTGGCGTTGTCGCCGGTCAGGGCGAGCCGCCGGTCTCCGGCGGGGTACGGCCGGCCGGCCGTGGTGGCGCAGGCGTAGCCGTAGGCGTCGGTGCGCTCGGGCAGGGTGAGGGCGACGGTGGTGTCCCCGGCGACCTCGGCCCGGGCGGTGGCGCCGGAGAGGCAGCGGGAGGGATGGGTGGCGGTGAGGTCGTAGCCGCCGTGCGGCAGGGTCACCGCGAAGCGGCCCTGGGCGTCGGTGGTCGCGGTGACCGGGGTGCCGGTGACGGTGACGGTCGCGCCGGGGGCGGGGCCGGCGGCGGAGGAGACGGTTCCGGTGAGGGTGGCGGACGGGGCCGGGGTGAGGGTGAGGTCGCCGGTGGCGGTGGTGTTCTCGACGACGTCGGCGGTGGCGGTCCGTTCGCCGTAGCCGAACTTCGTGGCGGTCAGGGCGTAGGCGCCGGCCGGGAGGGAGGGGAAGCGGTAGCCGCCGTCGGCGGCGGTGACGGCCGTCCGGTCGATCGGGCCGCGGGCGGTGACCTGCGCACCGGCGACGGGTGCGCCGTCGGGGCCGCGCACGGTCCCGGCGAGGGCGCCGGCCGGGCCGCGCGGGGCGGCGGTGACCGCGGCCAGCGCGTCGAGGCGTCCCTCGCCGAAGACGTTGTTGTCGGCGGGGGTGCCGCCGCACTGGCCGTCGGGGGTGTCCTGGGCGCTGCCGTCGAGGAGGGCCTCGGTCCGGGCCACGTCGCCCACGAGGGCGGGTGCGGCCGACCAGAGCAGGGCCACGGTGGCGGCGGTGTGCGGGGAGGCCATGGAGGTGCCGGAGAAGGAGGCGTACTCCCCGCCGGGGACGGAGGAGCGGATGTTCACGCCGGGCGCGGCGATGTCCGGCTTAACGATGCCGCCGGGGCCGGCGCCGCGCGAGGAGAACGGGGCGATGGCCCCGTCGCTGCCGAAGGCGCCGGAGCTGTAGGAGCCGGCGTAGTCGCCGGGCGAGCCGCTGGTGGCGCAGGCGGGGCCGGAGTTCCCGCCTGAGAAGGCGGGGAAGATGCCGGCGGCCCGCCAGGTGTCGACGACCTGGCGGTACCAGTCGTCGTGCGCGGGGCTGCCCCAGGAGTTGTTGACGACGTGCGGGGCGAGGTCGGGGCGCGGGTTCTGCCCCCTGAGATCGGTCGGGGCGACGATCCACTGGCCGGCGGCGAGGAGGGAGGCCTCGGAGCAGGAGTTGGACTCGCAGCCCTTCGCGGCGATCCAGCGGGCGCCGGGGGCGACGCCGATCCTGTTGGTCCCTCCGTCGTCCCCGACCATGGTGCCCATGGTGTGGGTGCCGTGGTTGTTGTTGTCGCAGGGTGCGGCCCCGGCGCAGATCCCGGCGGGGTCGAACCAGTTGTAGTCGTGCTCGTAACTCCCGTCGGCCTTGCGGCCCCGGTACCGGCCGTTGACCGCGGGGTGGGTGTAGTCGACCCCGCTGTCGATGCTGGCGACGACGATCCCCTCGCCCCGGACCCCGAGGCGGTCCCAGACCTGCGGGGCGTTGATCCGGTCCACGTTCCACTCGACGGCGCCCGCGGCGGTCCCTTCGCGGGTGCCCGTGGCGGGTGCGGGGAGGGTGACCTTCTCGTCGGCGTCGATCCGCGCGACCTCGCGGCGCCCGGCGAGCGCGCCGGCGAGTTTGCGGTCGCCGACGACGCGGACGGCGTTCACGATCCAGTACGAGGTGTACTCGGCCCCGGCCCCGTCCAGCGCCTTGAGCAGTCCGGCCTGGGTGCGCGCGGCATGCTCCCGCTGGGTGCGCAGAACCGTTTCGGCTTTGGCGGTGCGGGTCGGCTGCCGGCGGGCGGCCGTGAGGTCGGCGGCGCTGTCCAGGTAGACCCAGAAGGCGGCCTTGCCGGCGCCGTCGAGCTGCGCGCGCAGGGCGGGCTCGACCTTCCGCTCGGCGGGGCCGGGCGCGGGTCCGGGTCCGGGGGCGGCGGCCGCCGTGCCGACGCCGAGGGGCAGGAGCAGGGCGGAGGTGAGGGCGGCGAGCGCCCCGCGTAAGGATCGTCGTCGACGGTTGGGCCGGGCCACGTGTGGTCTCCTCGTACGCCGGGTGCGGAACGTGCGGAACGGACGTGCGCGACGTGTGCGACGTGCGCGGATCATGCTGGAGGAGCCCGTGCCCGGCTCACAAGGACGCCCATCCGGCCGGGCGGCGGCCGGATGCGGTGCCCGCCCGGCGCTCCTCCCACTGGCCCTTCCGGGGCGGGCGGGTCAGCCTGGGGGGATGAGCGCGATACCCGGCGAACCCGTGCCCGGTCCCGGTGCGTCCCCGCCGCCGCCCGGCCCCGCCCCCGCCCCCGGGCCCGGAGCGGAGCCGGGGGTCGTGCTGCGCTCCGCGCGGGGGCGGTGGGTGCTGCTCGCCACCGTCCTGGGGTCGGCCATGGCCCTGCTGGACTCGACCGTGGTCAACGTGGCCCTCCCCCGCATCGGCCGCGACCTCGGCGCGGACCTGGCGGTCCTCCAGTGGACGGTCAACGCCTACCTGCTGACCCTGGCCGGGCTGATCCTGGTGGGCGGGGCGCTCGGCGACCGGTTCGGGCGGCGCCGGATCTTCGTCCTCGGGGTGGTGTGGTTCGCCGTGGGCTCGCTGCTGTGCGGCATCGCCCCGAACGCCGGGGTGCTGATCGGCGCCCGCGCCCTCCAGGGCGTCGGCGGGGCCCTGCTGACGCCCGGCTCGCTCGCGCTCATCCAGGGCTCGATCCGGGCCGACGACCGGGCCCGGGCGGTGGGCCTGTGGTCGGGGTTCGGCGGTGTCGGCGCGGCCGTGGGGCCCTTCCTCGGAGGCTGGCTGGTGGACGGGCCGGGCTGGCGGTGGGTGTTCCTGCTGAACGTGCCGGTGGCCGCGCTGTGCGTGCCGGTGGCGCTGAGACACGTACCGGAATCCCGGGATCCGCAGGCCGGCGGGCGGTTCGACGTGGCCGGCGCGGTGCTCGGGGCGGCGGCCCTGGCCCTGCTCACGTACGCGCTGATCGAGGCGCGCTCCGCCGGCGCGGCCGTCATCGGGGCGGCGGTGGGCGGGGTGCTGCTGTCGGCCGCGTTCGTGTACGTGGAGCGGCGGCGGGCGCATCCGATGGTGCCGCCGGACGTCTTCGCCTCCCGCCAGTTCACGGCCGTCAACCTGGTCACGCTGTGCGTGTACGCGGCCTTCGGCGGGTTCTTCTTCCTCGTCGTGCTCCAGCTCCAGGTGGTGTCCGGGTACTCGGCGCTGGCGGCGGGGGCCGCGCTGCTGCCGACCACCGCCCTGATGCTGCTGCTGTCGGCCCGCGCGGGGGCGCTGGGCGAGCGGATCGGCCCGCGGATCCCGCTCACGGCGGGGCCGCTGCTGTGCGCGGCCGGGATGCTGCTGACGCTGCGCGTGGGGCCGGGGGCCTCGTACGTGCGGGACGTGCTGCCGGCGATGGCGGTGCTCGGCCTCGGCATGGCCGCCCTGGTGGCCCCGCTGACCGCGACCGTGCTGGCCTCGCTGGACCCCGGCCGGGCGGGCCTGGCCAGCGGCATCAACAACGCCGCCGCCCGGGCCGCCGGTCTGCTCGCGGTGGCGGCGCTGCCGCTGCTGGCCGGGATGGGCCCGGACGCCTACCTGTCGGCCGGCGCCTTCGACGCGGCCTACGGGCGGGCCATGCTCTGGTGCGCGGGGCTGCTGGTGGCGGGCGCGGCCCTGGCGTGGGCGACCGTACGCTCCCCCTCGCCCGGGGCCTGCCACCCGGAGTGCCGGACCTCGTGCGCGGTCGGCTCCCCGCCCCTGGAGCACCCGCAGGGGGCGGACCCCCCGCCGCGGCCCGCCCCCTGACGGGTCCCGGAGGCCGTCCGTGTGCTGGAGCGCTCCGGCGGACCTGGTGGCGGGCTCGGCCGTGGCCGCCGTCGGGGTGGTGTGCCTGGCGCGCGTACGGCGGGCCCGGGACCTGCCCGTCGCCGCGCTGCCGCTGCTGCTGGGCGCGCACCAGCTGGTCGAGGCCGCCGTCTGGCACGCGGGCGGCGGCTGTGGTCCGGCCACCACGGCCTGGGCGGTGATCGCGCTGCCCGTGCTGCCGGCGTGGGTGGCGCTGGGGGTGCTGCTCGCCGCCCCGCCCGCCGCGCGGCCCCGGCTGTGGGGGCCGGCGGCCGCCGGGGCGGCCGTCTCCGCGGTGCTCGCGTACCGCCTGGCCGTGCGGCCTGCGGGGGCCGAGGTGCGGGGGCGGGTGATGGGCTACACGGTGGACGTGCCGCTCGCGCCGCTGGTCCTGGCGGGGTACCTGTACGCCGCCCTCGGCTCCCTGCTGCTGTCCGGGGACCGGCGGCTGAGGGCGCTGGGGGCCGTGCTGGGCGCAGGGGCGGCGGTGTGCGCGGCGCTGTGGCGGCTGGAGTTCGCCTCCACCTGGTGCGCGTTCGCGGCGGTGGCGTCGGTGCTGGTGGCGGGCTGGGTCCGGCGGGAGGGGCCGGCTACTGGTTCTGGCCGCCCAGGACGAACAGCAGGTACACGAAGAAGGCGAAGAGGTGGCCGACGAACAGGTACGCGACCAGCCTGATGACCAGGCCGCGCGGGAACTTCGACTCGAAGCGCCGGAAGACGCCGCGCTGCGCGGGCCGTTCGGTGTCGGTGGACATGTTCTCTCCCTTGGACGGCATGAGGACGGCTCCTGGACTGGACCGGCGGCACGCCGGTCGGCTGGTGACGGCTGGGCAGGGTGACGGCTAGGTGTGGTGCTTGGCGGCGCCGCCGAGGCACACTCCGGCGAGGCTGCTCTGGAGCAGGGTGTGGACGAACAGCAGCTCGGCCCCGCCGGGACCGGCCGCGCCGATCCGGTGCGGGGTCAGCGAGTCGAAGTGCGCGCTGTCCCCCGGTTCCAGCAGGTGCTCGGCCTCCCCCAGGTGCAGCCGCAGCCGCCCGCCGAGCACGTACAGCCACTCCTCCCCGGGATGGACGCGGACCAGCTCGCCCTGGCTCCGCCCGGGCGGGACGTGCACGCGCAGCGCCTGCATCCCCCGCCCGGATCCCCCGGCCTGCCAGTACGTCCACCCGTCGGCCTCGCGGGCCCCGGGGCCGCCGGCCCGTACGATGGGGTCGGGGACGCCCGGGGTCTCGCCGAGCAGTTCGGAGACGGTCGTACCGTAGGTGCGGGCGAGTCCGAGCAGCAGCGGCAGCGAGGGCTGGCGCCGGCCGGTCTCCAGCCGCGACAGGTGCGCGGGCGAGAGCCGGGCCCGGGCGGCGGCCGCCTCCAGGGTGAGCCCGGCGCGCCGGCGCAGCTCGCGCAGCTGCGGGGCCACGGCGGGCAGCTCGTCGGCCGCGCCGCCGGGGGCCTGCTGAGGGGGCTGCGGGTTCGCGGTGTCCGAGGGGTCCTCGGGACGGGGGGTCATGTCCCGATTGAGCCAGAATCTTGCCCCGCTGGCAATGTTACTTGCCTCTGAGGCAAAAACACCGCCGGAGCGCCTTCAGCCGCCGTGCTGCCCCAGCACCGTCTCCACGGTGTCGGCCTCCCGCGGACCCTTGTCCGGGCGGTGCCGCAGGACGCGGGCGAAGCGCAGGGCCACCCCCGCCGGGTAGCGCGGGGAGCGCTGGAGGCCGTCGTAGGCGATCTCCACGACCAGCTCCGGCCTGACCCGTACGGTGAACCCGTCGTCCTCGACGGCGAGCTCGCGCAGCCGCCCGGTCTGCCAGCGGAGCATCTCGTCGGTGAGCCCCTTGAAGGTCTTGCCGAGCATGGCGAAGCCGCCGTCGGCGGTCCGGGCGCCCAGGTGCAGGTTGGACAGCAGGCCGGTGCGGCGGCCGTGGCCCCATTCGGCCGCGAGCACCACCAGGTCGAGGGTGTGCACCGGCTTCACCTTCAGCCACTGCTTGCCGCGCCGCCCCGCCGCGTACGGGGAATCGAGCCCCTTGACCATGACCCCCTCGTGGCCCCGGCGCAGGGTCTCGGCCCGGAACGCCTCGGCCGCCTCCGCCTGCGCGGCCGGGTCCTCCACCACCAGCCGGCGGACCCGGGCGGCCTCGGGGACGAGCCCGGCCAGGGCGGCGTACCGTTCGCGGACGGGCAGGTCCAGCAGGGCGCGGTCGCCGAGGGCCAGCAGGTCGAAGAAGTACGCGGTGACGGGCAGGGTGCGGCGGGCCGCGGCCACGTCCACCCGGGAGCCCACCCGGCTCGCGATCTCCTGGAAGGGCACCGGCCGTCCGGCGGCGTCGTGCCCGATGACCTCCCCGTCCAGGATGAACCGCTCCCCCGGCAGGCTCCGGGCCAGCTCGGCGACCTCCGGCAGCCGGCCGGTGATCTCGTCCAGGGAGCGGGTGTACACGTGGACGTCGCCGCCGTCGCGGTGCACCTGGACCCGGATCCCGTCGAGCTTCTCCTCCACCGCGCAGGGGCCGAGCGCGCGCAGGGCGTCCTCCAGGGAACGGGCGGTCCCGGCCAGCATCGGCTGCACGGGCTGCCCGACCCGCAGGGCGACCCCGCTCAGCGCCCCGGCCCCCTCGGCCAGCACCGCCGCGGCCACCCGGGGCAGCGAGCCGTCCAGCATCACCGCCCGGCGCAGCGCGGCGGCCGGCACCCCGGCGGCCGCCGCCACCCCTTCCAGGGCCACCGCGTCCAGCGCGCCCTGGCGCACCTCGCCGGAGAGCAGGCTGCGCAGGAACCGCTGTTCGGCCTCCGTGGCGGCGCCCAGCAGGGAGGCCACGATCCGGCGCCGCTCGGCCTGCGCGCCGGGGCCGGATACGGCGGCCAGCTCGGTCACCGCCGCGTCGACGGCCCGTACGGTCAGGGCGGGCTCCGGGGCGGGCTCGGCGTCCTGGGCGAGGGTGCGCCAGCCGACGCCCGGGCGGCCCTGCGGGAGCCGGCCGGAGAGGTAGGCGATGACCAGGCCGGCCTCGTCGGGCGGCGCGGCGGCGAAGAGCCCGGCGAGCAGGGCGGTCTTCCGCGACCGGGCGGAGGTCTCGGCGACCTCCCGGGACACGCGCGCGACCTCGGCCAGCAGCATGCGGTCCATCCTGCCGCCGCCGGGCCCGCCCCGCAGCACGGGCGGGGCGGGGCCCGCCTACCGCAGGTGCGGTACGCGGGGCCGCGCGGGTACTCCTGGAGAAGGGGCGGGGCTCCCCCTGAGGGAGCTCGGGGAAGGCGATCACGGGCTTTAGGGTTCCCCTATGAAGCTCCGACTGCCCCGGCGGCCCCGGGACCGCCTGCTCGCCGGCGCCGCCGCCCTCGCGGTCCTCGCGGGCGCCGGCACCTGGACGGCCTCGGCCGCCTCCGGGGACGAGCCGGCCGTGCACCGCCTGGACCAGGTCCTGCGGATGCCCGCCACCGGCACCGGCGACTCCGCCGAACCCGAAGCCGGCATCGACACCTCCTTCTTCACGGCCGGGGAGGGCTCCGGGCGCCGTCCGGCCGTCCTCCTCGGCCACGGTTTCGGCGGCAGCAAGGACGACGTCCGCGCGCAGGCCGAACGCCTGGCCCGCGACGGGTACGCCGTCATGACCTGGTCGGCGCGCGGTTTCGGCCGCTCCGGCGGGAAGATCGGGCTGAACGACCCCGAGCACGAGGTCAAGGACGTCTCCGCGCTCATCGACTGGCTGGCCCGCCGTCCCGAGGTGCGGCTCGACGCGGACGGCGACCCGCGCGTGGGCGTGGCCGGCGCCTCCTACGGCGGGGCCGCGGCGCTGCTGGCCGCCGGGTACGACCGGCGGGTGGACGCGATCGCCCCGCAGATCACGTACTGGAACCTCGCGGACGCCCTCTTCCCGCAGGGCGTGTTCAAGAAGCTGTGGGCCGGGATCTTCTTCGCCGGCGGCTCGGCCGACGGCCTCGGTCAGGCGGGCCGCCCGGCCGGCGCGGCCGGCGCGGCCGGCCCCCCGGCGGCGGCCCCGGGCTGTGGACGGTTCGAACCGGGCCTGTGCGCCATGTACGAGCGCGTCGCGGTGGCCGGCAAGCCCGACGCCGAGGCGCGCGAGCTGCTGGAGCGGCGCAGCCCGTCGGCCGTCGGCGACCGGATCAAGGTGCCCGCGCTGATCGTGCAGGGGCAGGACGACTCCCTCTTCCCGCTGGACCAGGGCGACGCCATGGCGAAGGCCATCGCCGCGAACGGAGCCCCGGTCGCCGTGGACTGGGCGGCCGGCGGACACGACGGCGGGATGCGCGAGTCCGGCCGGATCGAGACCCGGGTGAGGACCTGGTTCGACCGCTACCTCAAGGGCGACGAGGGCGTGGACACCGGCCCGGCCTTCCGGATCACTCGTACCGGCGGCATCGACTCCACCGACGGGCGGATCATGGTGCGCGGCGCGAGCGGCGACCGCTACCCCGGACTGCTGTCGGATCCGCGGGCGTTCGCCCTGGCCGGGCGGGAGCAGACCTTCGCCAACCCGGCCGGCGGGGCTCCGCCGGCGCTGTCGGCGCTGCCGGGGATCGGCGGGCAGCTCGCCGCCCTCGGGACCGGGTTCTCCCTGGACTTCCCCGGTCAGAGCGCCCGCTTCGAATCGGAGCCGCTGGCCTCGGAGGTACGGCTCACCGGGACCCCGACCGTCACCCTCGACCTGAGGTCGACGGCCGCGGACGGCTCGGCCGTGCTGTTCGGGAAGCTGTACGACGTGGGGCCCGACGGGAGCCGGCAGGTGCTGCCGAGCCAGCTCGTGGCCCCGGTACGGGTCGCGGACGCGGGCCGGGGCCGGAGCGTGGAGCTGCGGCTGCCGGCCGTCGACCACGTCTTCCAGGCCGGGCACCGGCTGCGGCTGGTGCTCGCGGCCACCGACCTCGGCTACGCCTCCCCGGCCGAGCCGGCCTCGTACACCGTCGCGGTGCGCTCGCCGCTGCGCGTGCCCGTCGCCGACGGGGTGCGCACCGCCACCGCCGGTCTGCCCGGCTGGATCTGGTGGCTGCCGCTCGGCGCGCTGGCGCTGGCCGCCGCGCTGCTCGGGATCCGCCGCCCGGGCGGGAGCCGGGCGGCCGCCGCGCCGCCCGAGCCCGCGCTGGCCGGCGTACCGCTCGACATCACGGGGCTGACGAAGCGCTACGCGAAGTCCCAGGACCGGTACGCCGTGCGCGACCTGTCCTTCCGGGTGGAGCGGGGCCAGGTGCTGGGCCTGCTGGGGCCCAACGGGGCCGGCAAGACCACGACCCTGCGGATGCTGATGGGGCTGATCACGCCGGACGCCGGGGAGATCCGGGTGTTCGGGCACCCGATCCGGCCCGGTGCCCCGGTGCTGTCGCGGGTCGGGGCGTTCGTGGAGGGCGCCGGCTTCCTGCCGCACCTGAGCGGCCGGGCCAACCTGGAGCTGTACTGGGAGGCCACCGGCCGCCCCGCCGAGGACGCGCACCTGGCGGAGGCCCTGGAGATCGCCGGGCTCGGCGACGCGCTGGAGCGGGCGGTGCGCACGTACTCGCAGGGCATGCGCCAGCGCCTCGCGATCGCCCAGGCCATGCTGGGCCTGCCGGACCTGCTGATCCTCGACGAGCCGACGAACGGTCTGGACCCGCCGCAGATCCGGGAGATGCGCGACGTGATGATCCGCTACGCCGCCGCCGGACGGACGGTCATCGTCTCCAGCCACCTGCTGTCGGAGGTGGAGCAGTCCTGCACGCACCTGGTGGTCATGGACCGCGGGCGGCTCGTGCAGGCCGGTCCGGTCGCGGAGATCACCGGCGGCGGGGACACCCTGCTGGTGGCGCTGGAGGGGCCGGTGGACGAGGCGGCCGTGGAGAAGGTCGCCGCGCTGGAGGGCGTCGCCTCCGTGGTCCCCGCCGACGAGGGGCTCCTCGTACGGCTCGACGGCGCGACGCCCGCCGCGCTGATCGCCGAACTCGTGCGGCTGGAGCTGCCGGTGTCGGCCGTGGGGCCGCACCGGCGGCTGGAGGACGCGTTCCTGACCCTGATCGGAGGTGCGGCATGAGCGCCGTACGGGCCTCGGCGGCCGCCGAGGAGACCGCGCCCGGCTACCGGCCGGGGCGGACGCTGCCGCTGCGCGTGGAGGCGCTGCGCCAGTGGCGCCGGCGGCGGACGCTGGTGATGGGCGGGGTGCTGGCCGCACTGCCGTTCATCATGATCATCGCCTTCGCGGTGGGCGGGGCGGACGACGGCCGGGGCGGCACCGACGGCCGGGTCAGCTTCATCGACACCGCCACGGCCTCCGGCGCGAACTTCGCCGCGACCTGCCTGTTCGTGTCGGCCGGCTTCCTGCTGGTGGTGCCGGTGGCCCTGTTCTGCGGGGACACCGTGGCCTCGGAGGCCGGCTGGTCCTCGCTGCGCTATCTGCTGGCCTCGCCGGTGCCCCGGGCCCGGCTGCTGTGGAACAAGCTGGTGGTGGCGCTGGGGTTCAGCCTCGCCGCGATCGTGCTGCTGCCGGTGGTGGCGCTGGCGGCGGGCACGGCCGCGTACAGCTGGGGTCCGCTGAAGCTGCCCGCGGGCGGGGCGCTGCCCGCCGCGGACACGGTGGCGAGGCTGGCGCTGGCCGTGGCCTTCGTGTTCGTGTCACAGCTGGTCACGGCCGGGCTGGCGTTCTGGCTGTCGACGCGCACGGACGCGCCGCTGGGCGCGGTCGGCGGTGCCGTCGGGCTGACGATCGTGGGGAACGTGCTGGACGCGGTGACGGCGCTCGGCTCGTGGCGCGAGTTCCTGCCCGCGCACTGGCAGTTCGCCTGGGTGGACGCCCTTCAGCCGCAGCTGGAGTGGGGCGGCATGGCCAAGGGGGCGGTGGTGTCGGCGTCGTACGCGGTGGTGCTGTTCGCGCTCGCCTTCCGCGGCTTCGCCCGCAAGGACATCGTGTCCTGAGGTCCGGCCAGGACGCGGGCCGCCGAGGGCCCTCCCGGGTGTCCGGGAGGGCCCTCGGGGCGTCCGGGCTCAGGGCAGAACGCGTACGGGCGAGCCGTCGAGGAAGGCGAGGACGTCCTCGACCGCCTCCCGGTAGTACGTGGCGTAGTTGGCCCGGGTGACGTAGCCGAGGTGGGGCGTGGCCAGCAGGTTGGGGGCGGTGCGCAGCGGATGGTCCGCCGGCAGCGGCTCGGTGTCGAACACGTCCAGGCCGGCCCCGGCGATCCGGCCCGTGCGCAGGGCCTCCAGGAGCGCGTCCTGGTCCACGATCGCGGACCGGGAGGTGTTGACCAGGTAGGCGGTCGGCCGCATCAGCGCCAGCTCGGCGGCGCCGATCAGCCCCCGGGTGCGCTCGCCGAGCGCCAGGTGGACGGAGACGAAGTCGCCGTCCGCGAGCAGCGCCTCCTTGGACGGGGCGAGCACGACCCCCGCGGCGTCGGCCCGCTCCTTCGTCAGGTTCGGGCTCCAGGCCGTCACCTCCATGCCGAAGGCGAGACCGATGCGGGCCACCCGGCTGCCGGTCTTGCCGAGGCCCAGCAGGCCGAGGCGGCGGCCGTACAGGTCGGCGCCCACGGTCTGCTGCCAGGGGCCGCCCCCGCGCAGGGCGGTGTGCTCGGTGACGATGCCGCGCGCGAGCCCGAGCAGCAGGGCCCAGGTGAGCTCGACGGGCGGGGTGGAGGAGCTGGCGGTGCCGCACACGGTCACCCCGGCGCGTTCGGCGGCGGCGTAGTCGATGACCGAGTTGCGCATGCCGCTGGCCACCAGGAGCTTGAGACGCGGCAGCCGCGCCAGCAGGCTCGCGGGGAAGGGGACGCGCTCGCGCAGGGTGACGAGGATGTCGTACGCGGCCAGGCGGGCGGCCAGTTCGTCCTCGTCCGCCAGGTGGTCGGGGTAGGAGACCACCTCGACGCCCCGCGCGGTGACCGGCGACCAGTCGGCCAGGGTGGTGGCCACCGCCTGGAAGTCGTCGAGCACCGCGCAGCGCAGCGGGGTCGTCATACGGCGTGGGCCTGGGCCACGGCGTCGATCTCGGCCAGGAGTTCCGCCTCCAGCGGGCGGGCACCCGCGGCCGCGTTGGCGCGTACCTGCTCGGGGGAGGTGGCTCCGGCGATGACGGACGCGCAGCCGGGCTGGGCGGAGAGCCAGCCGATGGCGAGTTCCAGCACGGTGCGTCCGTGCTTCTCGGCGATCGCGGCCAGGGCCTCCACGGTGTCGAGGCGCTCCTCGGTGAGGTAGGAGTCCCGGCCTTCGAGGCGGGAGCCGGCCGGGACGGGGGCGCCCCGGCGGATCTTGCCGGTGAGCAGGCCGTTGGCGAGCGGGAAGTACGGCAGGACGCCGAGGCCGTAGTGGCGGGCGGCGGGCACCAGTTCGCGCTCGGCGGACCGCTCCAGCAGCGACCATTCGTTCTGCGCCGACACGAAGGGCACCGTGCCGCTCTCGCGGGCGGTGTGGGCGGCTTCGGCGAGCTGCCAGCCGCTGAGGTTGGAGTGGCCGAGGTAGCGGACCTTGCCCTCGGCGACGAGCTCGCCGAGCGCGGCGAGGGTCTCGGCGACCGGGGTGGCGGGGTCGGGGCTGTGCAGCTGGAGGAGGTCGATGTGGTCGGTCTCCAGGCGGCGCAGGGACTCCTCGACGGCGCGCCGGATGTAGGCCCGGCCGCCCCGGGAGCCGGCGGCGGGCCCGTATCCCATGTCGACGCCGTCGTAGCCGAACTTGGTGGCGAGGACCACCTGGTCGCGGCGGCCCTTGAGGACCTGGCCGAGGTGGCGCTCGGAGCCGCCCCGGCCGCCGTAGATGTCGGCGGTGTCGAGGAGGGTGATCCCGGAGTCGAGGGCGGCGTCGACGACGGCGCGGGTGGCCTGGAGGTCGAGGCGGGCGCCGAAGTTGTTGCAGCCGAGGCCTACGGCGGAGACCAGGAGACCTGAACTGCCCAGGGGGAGATAGCGCATGAGGGACCGTCCTCCACACTCATCGGTACATGATCGACAAGCGGCCAGTCTAGGCATACCGCCCGGTCGGGCGATACGGTCCGCGGCCCCTGCCGCGTGAACACCCTGTGTCGTACGCGAACACCCTGTGCCGTGCGGTCTCCGCGCCGACGCGGAAGGCGCCGCCGGCGGGGTGCCGGCGGCGCCTTCAGCGCACGTTCCGGTTCAGCCGTTGGCGGCGGCCAGCAGCACGTCCACCAGCCGCTCGGCGGCGTCGGGCCGACCGTACGCCCGGGCCGCCTCGGCCATCCGCGCCCGCCGGCCGGGGTCGGTGAGGAGCGGGCCGACCGCCTCCGCGAGACCGTGCGCGGTGACCTCGCCGAGCAGGGCGACGGCGGCGCCCGCGTCCGCCAGGTACTGGGCGTTGTGCGCCTGCTCGTTGCCGGCCGAGGTGGCCAGCGGGACGAACACCGCGGGCTTGCCCAGCGCGGTCAGCTCGGCCAGGGTGCCCGCCCCGGACCGGGAGATCACGATGTCGGCGAGGGCGAGCACGTCGGGCAGCTCCGGACCGACGAAGCCGGTCACGTGGTAGCGGCCCGCGAGGACGGGGTCCAGTCCGGCCGCGGCGAAACGGAGTTCGTCGACGTTGGCCGGGCCGCACTGGTGGATCACGTTCGCGTGGCTCAGCAGCCACGGGAGCACCTCGCGCACCACGCCGTTGATCTGCTGGGCGCCCTGCGCGCCGCCGGTGACGTAGACGGTCGGCAGACGGCGGTCGAAGCCGACGAGGTTCAGCGCGTGCACGGCCTTGTCGGGGTGCCCCGACAGCACCTCGGGACGGACCGGGTTGCCGGTGACGACGGCGCGGTCGCGCACCTCGGCCGACAGCAGCGGCAGCGAGGACTCGGAGGAGACGGCGATGCGCGTCGCGGACCCGGCGAGCTTGCGGTTGGCGAGGCCGAGACGGACGGTCTGCTCGTGCAGCACGAGCGGCCGCTTGCACAGCCGCGCCGCCAGGCCGGCCGGAACGGCGACGTACCCGCCCGTGGCGAGGACGACGTCGGGCTCGAACTCGGAGACGATCGTCCGCGCCTGGGCCACGCCGAGCGGCACGCGGGCCATGTCCTTCATGTTCGCGGCCGACAGCATCTTGAGCGGGTTCGCGGAACGGCGGATCTTGCCGGTCGCGACGGTCTTGAACGCGATCCCCTCGGCCGGCGCGACGCGCGCCTCCAGGCCGTCGGCGGTCCCGATCCACAGCACGTCGAGCGTGCCGCCGGCGGCCGCGAGCCGCCGCTGCAGGGTACGGATCGCGGTCAGGGCGGGGTAGGTGTGACCACCGGTCCCCCCACCCGTGACGAGCAGCCGGAAGGAACGCGGAAGCGCGGAAGAAAGGTTCACCCGGCCCACCCTACTGTCCTGCCGGGAACATCTCCCTCCGGGGCCGCCCGTCGGCGAAGTCGCACTGCAGGTCCGTCCAGCGGCGCAGCCGCCCGGGCTCGTGCCACCGGGGGTCGCGGCCGCCGAACCGGGCCTCGGCCCAGCGCTGCCAGAGACCGCCGGGGGCGGTGAAACGGTCCGCGTGGCGGGTGCCGAGGCGGGCGTCGAGGTGGAGCAGGGCGCCGAGGGCGGCCTCCTGGTCGTACATGAGGTCGGTGCGGGGGAGGTAGCGGTCCAGGTAGGCGGCGAGGAGCGCGGCGTCCTCGTGCGTGCCGAACCGGGCGAGGGCGAAGCAGTAGCCGCGGCCGGCGTACCAGGTCTCGCTGGCGAGCAGGAGTTCACCCAGGCGCTCGCGGAACGAGGTCCGCCGGCCGACGCCGATCAGCCAGGCGGCGGCCAGGCGCGGGCGCCAGCCGTGGTCCAGGAGAACTTCCAGCTCGGGGTCCGTGATGGCGGCGGCGTCCTCGGCCAGCCGGCGGACGAAGCGTTCCACGTGCGGCCCGCCCCGCACCATCATGCGGAGGCCGTTCAGTTCGAGGTAGCGCGGGAATTCCGAGTCCACGCACGTCACGTAGCGCTCGAGCAGGACGCGGTAGCCGACGTCCTCGATGTGGTCGTGCGCCATGGGCCCCTCCCGGCGGTGACGGCGGTCCGTGTGCGCAGTCTCCTCGACGGGCCGGTGGCGGCGCCAGACGATGGTGCGGGGGCAGCGCCCGAAGCGTTCCAGGATGTTCCGTATGCCCGAGGGGTTCCGTCCCGGCTACCCGGCCCGGGCTCGTCGACCCGGTGCTCGCGTACGCGGGCCGGCCGGTCCGGACCGCCCTGGAGATCGGCGCCGGGACGGGGAAGGCGACCCGGGTGTTCACCGGGCGGGGGACCGCCATCACCGCGACGGAGCCCGACGCCGCCATGCTCGCCGAGCTGCGCCCGCACGTACCGGCGACGGTGCGGACCTGTGGGCCACGTGCGAGGAACTACGCCCGGGCGAACGGCACGGACCGGTCTACGCGGCCCCGCACGGGACGCGGCCGTGGGACGGTGGCCGCGCGTGGCCGCGCTGCTCGGGGGGGGCCGGTCCGGCCCGGCCGACCCGGAGGTGGAGGAGGTGGTGCGGGCGGCCCGTGCGCCGTCCCGGAGAGCGACGAGGGCCCGTCCCCGGACGGGGCGCCCTCGGCCTACGGCATGCGCGGTGGTGGGTACGGAACTGCAGCGGTCCGAGCAGTTCACCGACGTCCGGCAGGCGGTGGCCGAGCGGCGCCTGACGATGAGCGCCGACGACTACGCCGGCCACCTCCCGGTGCCGCAGGCCGCGGAGCGGGAGGAGGCCTTCCGCCGGATCACCCGGGCCCTGCCGCCGACGGTCGCCATCACGGCCGCCGACACCGTCCACCTCGCCCGCCTGCGCGAGGAACCTGTCTCTTCCGGGTCTCGCTCCCCCGGCTACCGCCGGGAGGTGCCCCCGGACGGACCCGCGCCGCGCCGGCACCGCACCTCACGGCGTCGGCGGGGCCCCAGCGGTAGCCGGGGGACGACGCGGACTTGACCGGAAAGATCCGGCGCGCCCGGCCTCCATGGGTGATGATCACCGCATGAAACCCCCTCACCTCCCGACGACCGAGTCGGCCGTCCGCGCGATACGCGAGATCGCGGAGGAACACCGCCTGACGATGACCGTCAGCGACGACATCGGCGCGGACCAGACCTCACGCCGCACGACGGCCGGCATCGGCGCGACCCTCGACCCGGACGGCTCCCTGCCGCACGAGGCGTTCGTCGACCTCGCGGGCACGCCCGCGGTCAGCGTCCGTCTCTTCCCGGACGACGACGCCAAGATCACGGTGGAGGACGTCGAGTTCCACGACGTCCCGCGCGACTCGGTCCCCGCCTTCCTCCGCTCGGTTTACGGCGGCCTCGCCCACACCAAGAGCCGCTTCTTCCCGCCCGGCCTGTGGCTGGTCGTGCCGCTGCCCGGCGACACGACCTACAAGGAACGCGCCAACGCCCTCCACCCCACACCCTGGCTCCTGCGCATCGCCCGCGACCCCCGCCACACGTAACGCGGCCGGGAGGCGGACCTACGCTGGACGCGTGGCGGAGGTGAGGCGCGTGAGGAGGCCGCGGCATGGCTGAGGCGGACGCGTGGGCGGAGTCCGGGCGGGAGCTCGGCGAGGTCCAGCGGGAGCACTGGGAGCGGACCTACGGTGAACACCCCGGTATGTACGGGGAGGAACCCTCCGAGCCCGCCGTGCACGCCGCCGGGGTCTTCCGGGCCGCCGGCGCGCGGGAGGTGCTGGAGCTGGGGGCCGGGCACGGGCGTGACGCCCTGTACTTCGCCCGCGCCGGCTTCGACGTGCTGGCCGTCGATTTCAGCCCGGTCGGCCTGGAGCAGCTGCGCCGGGGCGCGGACGCCCGGGGGGTGGGGGCCCGGGGGGTGGGCGGGCGGATCACGACGGCCGTCCACGACGTCCGTACGCCACTGCCCCTCGGGGACGCCTCCGTGGACGGTGTGTTCGCGCACATGCTGCTCTGCATGGCGCTGTCCACGCGGGAGATCCACGGGCTGGTCGGCGAGGTCCGCCGGGTGCTGCGCCCGGGCGGCAGCTTCGTCTACACCGTCCGTCACACCGCAGACGCGCACTACGGGGCCGGCACCGGCCACGGGGACGACGTCTGGGAGCACGGCGGCTTCGCCGTCCACTTCTTCTCTCGGGCCTTGGTCGACGCCCTCGCGAAGGGGTGGACGCTCCGGGAGGTCCGCCCCTTCGAGGAGGGCGGCCTGCCGCGCAGGCTGTGGCGCGTCACCCAGACCACACCGTCAGCCGCACCGGAGTGACGCACGGCGGCGGGCGGACCTGACCAACGCCGCGCCGCGCCCGGACGCATGCCGGAATCGGGCCTGCGGGTGAACCAGGGGGCCGCGCGCACGTGTCGGCGCCCCCGGTGGGCCGCGCTCTGTGAGCATCTCCCTGCCCACTACCCGGACCACCGGCCCTGCCCACTGCCCGCCGCCCTCAAGCTCCTCGGTCTCCGACGCCTCGGGCGGCGCCCGGGTCCCGGGATTCCCCGCAGGAGGTGCCCGCGTGACCAGCCCCGCTCCCTCCTCCGCCCGGCCCGTCACGGTGCTCGCGATGAGCGCGGACACCCGGGCGGCCGTCCTCGGCGGCCGGGCCCTGGCCGAACTCGTCCGGGTCGCCGACGTGGACCCCGGGCTGCTGCTCGCCGACTTCGCCCGGCACGACCCGGTGCTCGGCGGGCGGCTCGACCGCGTCGAGGTGCTGTTCACCGGGTGGGGGTGCCCCTCCCTGGACGCGGACGCCCTGCGCCGGATGCCCCGGCTGCGTGCCGTCGTACACGCCGCCGGAAGCGTCAAGCAGCATGTGACCGCCGCCTGTTGGGAGCGCGGCCTGCTGGTCTCCAGCGCGGCCGCCGCGAACGCCCTGCCCGTCGCCGAGTACACGCTCGCCGCGATCCTCTTCGCCAACAAGCGGGTCCTGGAGTCCGCCCACGCCTACCGCCGCGCACGCGGTCCGCTCGACCCGCTCGACCTCTGCCGGACGGGCGGCAACTACCGGCGCACCGTCGGAATCGTCGGTGCCTCCCGGGTCGGCCGGCGGGTGCTGGAGCTGCTGCGGCCCTTCGACCTGAGGGTCCTCGTGCACGACCCGTACGCCGACCCGGCTGAACTCGCCTCCCTCGGCGGCGAGACCTGCGGCCTGGACGAACTGCTCGGCCGCAGCCACGTGGTCAGCCTGCACGCCCCCGAACTCCCGGAGACCCGTGGTCTGCTGAACGCCTCCCGGCTGGCGCTGATGCCGGACGGCGCCACGCTGATCAACACGGCCCGGGGCGCCCTCGTCGACACGGCGGCGCTGACGCGGGAGCTGGTCTCCGGCCGGCTGTACGCCGTTCTCGACCACACCGAGCCGCAGGTGCTGCCCGCCGACTCCCCCCTGTACGACCTGCCGAACGTCCTGCTCACCCCCCATGTGGCGGGGTCGCTGGGCGGGGAACTGGAGCGGCTGGCGGTCACGGCGGTCGAGGAGCTGGAGCGCTACGCGCGGGGTGCCGGCTTCCGCTACCCGGTGGACCCGGGCCGCCTGGCCTACTCGGCCTGATCGCCATGGACCACCAGCCCCTCCAGGTGTTCGCGGCCCCGGGCGAGCCTCGGCCCGGCCAGCTCGGCCGCCCCGGGGTACCAGCGTCTCTCGTATTCCCAGCACAGCCAGCCGTCGGCCGGGGTCCCGGCCACCGCTCCGGCGAGCGGCAGCACACCCACGCCGAGCGGGACCGGGGTGAGGTCGTCGGCCGAGGCCACGTCCTTGACCTGGAGGTAGCCCAGGTGCGGCCCCAGTCTGCGTCTCGACTCGTCCGGCCGCTCCCCGCCCAGCCAGGTGTGCAGTACGTCCCAGAGCGCGCCCGCCGCCGGATGGCCGACCGCGTCGAGCACGCGGGCGGCGTCGGCCGCCGTCCGGTGCGAGTCGTGGGTCTCGAGCAGGATCCGGACCCCGTTCCGCTCCGCGTGGGGGGCCGCTTCCCTCAGTCGGCGTACGGCGTTGGCGTCGGCCTGTGGCCCGGGCAGACCGGCCCCGCCCGGGAAGACCCGTACGTAAGGGGCTTCGAGGTCGGCGGCGAGGCGGACGAGGGCCTCCAGCTCGGCGAGGACCGGCCCGTCGGCGCCGGGCGCGGCGACCTTGGTGTAGCCGGCGACACCGAGGACGCCCACGCCCGCGCGGTGGAGGGTCCGCAGCCCGGCCGTGCGGTCCCCCGGCGGGCTCTGCGGGTGCAGCGGCTCCTCGGGGTGGGCGCGCAGTTCGAGTCCGTCGTAGCCGTGGGCGGCGGCCAGCCCGGCGCTCCGGGCGAGGGGTGTACCCGGCAGGCCGAGGGTCGAGAACGCGTACCTCACGGCGTCCTCCCGGTGGCCGGTGGCGGGGCGGTGGAGCCCCGCACCATGAGTTCGGTGGGCAGGGTGGTGATTCCTCCCGGTGGCAGGGGCCGGCGGCCGGTCACCAGCTGGGCGGCCAGCGCGCCCGCCTCGCGTAGCGGCACCCGGACGGTGGTGAGGGCGGGGGCGGTGTCCTGGCTGAAGGGCAGGTCGTCGAAACCGGCGACCGAGACGTCCTCGGGTATGCGCAGGCCCGCTTCGCGCAGCGCGGCGGCCGCGCCCGCGGCCGCCGCGTCACCGGCCGCGGCGACGGCCGTGAACGGCTCGCCCCTGCGCAGCAGTTCACGGGTGGCGTCATAGCCGGCGGAGCGCTCGGACCCGGCGTGGACGGTGAGCGGGGCGCAGGCGTCGGTCAGCGCCGGGTCATGCCGGCGCAGGGCCTCCCGGTGTCCGGCGAGGCGCTCGCGGGTGCTGCTGCGATCCGGGGGGCCGGCGACGTAGGCGATGCGCCGGTGGCCGAGTGCCAGGAGGTGTTCGGCGAGCCGGAAGGCGCCTCCTCTTTCGTCGAACACGACGGTGGCGACGGGCAGGGCGGGGGACACCGGCAGGGGCGGGCGCCCACACAGGACCACGCGGGCTCCGGCGGCGGCCATGCGGGCGACCCGGGCGGCGAGCGCCGCGGTCTGCTCCGGATCCTCGGCGGCGGCGCCGGCGAGGACGACGCCTCCGGCGCGCTGGCCTTCCAGCAGGGCGAGGCAGGCGGTCTCGGTGGCGGGAACGCCCTGGGTGTTGCAGACCACCGAGAGCCGGCGCGCCTCCCCCTCCCCGGTGGGGTCGAGGCCGTGCTGCAAGCCGCCGGTGAGGACGCCGAAGTATCCGTCGGCGATGTCGTGCACGAGGATTCCGATGAGGTCGGAGGTGGCGCCCGCGAGGGCGCGGGCGGGGGCGTTGGCGATGTAGCCCAGTTCCTCGACGGCCCGCTCCACCCGGGTCCGGGTGCCGCCGGCCACCGGATAGCCGCCGTTCAGTACGCGCGAGACCGTGGCGGGCGACACCCCCGCGTGTGCCGCGACCTCCGCGAGAGTCACTGCCATGTCCGTCCCCTCCCCCTGTGACGGCCCTCCGCCGTGGTCGGCCGTCGTCCGATGTGGTGCGTCGATGACTTCATGATGCCCCACGAAGAAAGCGCTTTCTATCACCCGAACGGGTAATTGTGGCGCTTCGATTCTGAAATCTAGCCTGATCGACAGAAAGCGCTTTCTACCGCTTTCTACAGACCCGACCGACAGGACGGACCGGAGGAGACTCGTCATGGAGCGCAGGACAATCAAGATCGCGATGAACGGCGTGACCGGCCGGATGGGATACCGCCAGCATCTGGTCCGGTCCCTCCTCGCCCTGCGCCAGCAGGGCGGCCTGGACCTCGGCGACGGCACGGTGCTGTGGCCGGAGCCGGTGCTGGTGGGCCGGCGCGAGGCCGCCCTGCGGGACATCGCCGGGCGGCACGGCCTGGAGCACGTCAGCACCGACCTGGCGGCCGTGCTGGCCGACCCGGAGGTGGAGGTCTATTTCGACGCCCAGGTGACCGGAGCCCGGGAGGCGGCCCTGCGCCGGGCGCTGGCCGCCGGTAAGCACGTGTACTGCGAGAAACCGACCGCGCTCGGCTTCGCCGCCGCGCTGGAGCTGGCCCGGCTGGCGAGGGCTGCCGGGGTCAAGCACGGCGTGGTGCAGGACAAGCTGTTCCTGCCGGGCCTGCTGAAGCTGAGGCGGCTGGTGGAGGACGGCTTCTTCGGCGAGATCCTCTCCGTCCGGGGGGAGTTCGGCTACTGGGTCTTCGAAGGGGACCGGCAGCCGCCCCAGCGCCCCTCCTGGAACTACCGGGCCCAAGAGGGCGGCGGCATCGTCGCCGACATGTTCCCGCACTGGGACTACCTGCTGCACGAGCTGTTCGGCCGGGTCCGCACGGTACAGGCCCTGACCCGTACGCACATCGGCCGCCGGTGGGACGAGGAGGGCAGACCCTACGAGGCCACGGCGGAGGACGCCGCCTACGGGATCTTCGAATTGGAGGGAGGCGCCGTGGCCCAGATCAACTCCTCCTGGACGGTCCGGGTGCACCGCGACGAGCTGGTGGAGTTCCAGGTGGACGGCACCCGCGGTTCGGCCGTGGCCGGGCTCCGTACATGCAGGATCCAGCACCGGGCGACCACGCCGAGACCGGTCTGGGATCCGGACGTGCCGACCGCCGAGCCCTTCCGCGCGCAATGGCGGGAGGTCCCGGACGACGGCCCGGTGGACAACGGGTTCAAGGCCCAGTGGGAGCTGTTCCTGCGCCATGTCGTGCGGGACGAGCCCTGGCGGTGGGACCTGCTCGCAGGAGCCCGGGGGGTGCAGCTCGCCGATCTCGGCCTGCGCTCCTGCGCGCAGGGGCGGCGGCTGACGGTGCCGGAGGTGACCCTGTGAACGGGATTCCGCTCCCCACAGCGGAGGGAGGGCTCCACCTGTACCGGCCGACGGCCGCTCCGCTCGGACCGTTCTCCTCCGCCCCGGCCCGCAGCCGCGTCCTCTACGCCGCCGCCCATGTGGCCGCGGCCCCGCCCGGCGGGCCGGGCGGGGGCGGGCCGGTGGTCGACTGGGAGGCCACGCTGGGCGCGCGGCACCGCCTGTGGGCCCTGGGCCTCGGGGTCGCGGAGGCCATGGACACCGCCCAGCGGGGAATGGGGCTGGGGTGGCCCGGCGCGGCGGAGCTGATCCGCCGGTCGACGGCCGAGGCCCGGGCGGCCGGCGGCCGGATCGTCTGCGGAGCGGGAACCGACCAGCTGCCTCCCGGCCGGGTGCACCCGCTCGCGGCGATCACCGCCGCGTACGAGGAGCAGCTCGCGCACATCGAGGACTGCGGGGCGGGGGCGGTCCTGATGGCCTCCCGCTCCCTGGCCGCGGCGGCCCGTGGTCCCGAGGACTACCTGGAGGTGTACGGGACGCTGCTGCGCCGGAGCTCCCGCCCGGTCGTGCTGCACTGGCTGGGCCCGGTCTTCGATCCGGCGCTCGCGGGGTACTGGGGGCATGACGACGCCGGAGAGGCCGCGGAGATCCTCCTGAAGATCGTCGGCGAGTGCCCGGGGAAGGTGGACGGGGTCAAGGTCTCGTTGCTGGACCCGGAGCGGGAGAAGGAGCTCAGACGCCGGCTCCCGGCGGGCGTGCGGTGCTACACCGGGGACGACCACCACTATCCGGAACTGATCGCCGGGGACGGGGAACGGGCCAGCGACGCGCTGCTGGGGATCTTCGGGCCGATCGCCCCCCTCGCGGCACGGGCGGCGCTCGCCCTCGACCGGGGGGACCCCGGGGGCTTCCGGGCGTTGCTGGATCCCACGGTCGCGCTGTCGCGGCACCTGTTCGCCCCGCCGACCCCGCTCTACAAGACGGGAGTGGCACTGCTGGCCTGGCTTGCGGGGCATCAGGAGCATTTCACGATGCTGGCCGGGCTGGAGTCGGCCCGTTCGCTCCCGCATCTGGCGCGGGCCTACGAGCTGGCCGATCTGCTGGGCCTGTTCCCCGACCCGGAGCTCACCGCGGGCCGGATGCGCCGGCTCCTCTCGGAGCAGGGGGTGGAGTCGTGAGCCGGGTGGCGGCCCCGGCCCGGTTCAGCCTGAACCAGGAGACGGTGCGGCAGTGGTCGGTGCCGGAGCTGGTGGCCGGCTGCGGTGCGGCCGGAGTGGCGGCGGTGGGGCTGTGGCGGGACCCGGTGCGCGGTTTCGGGGTGCGGGAGACGGCGCGGCTGGTCGGCGCCGCCGGGCTGCGGGTCAGCTCGCTGTGCCGGGGCGGGTTCTTCACCGCTGCCGATCCGGCCGGCCGTGCGGCCGCGCTGGAGGACAACCGGCGGGCCGTGGAGGAGGCGGCCGAGCTGGGTGCGCAGGCCCTGGTCCTGGTCTCGGGCGGGCTGCCGCAGGGCGAGCGGGACCTGGCGGAGGCGCGGCGGCGGATCACCGGATTCCTGGGCGATCTGGTCCCGTGGGCCGCCGGGCACGGGGTACGGCTGGGGATCGAGCCGCTGCATCCGATGTTCGCGGCGGACCGGTGTGTGGTCTCCACCCTGGGGCAGGCCCTGGACATCGCCGAGCAGTTCCCGGCGGACCGGGTCGGGGTGGTGGCCGACTCCTACCACCTGTGGTGGGACGAGCGGCTGCCCGGCGATCTGGAGCGGGCCGGCGCGGGCGGGCGGATCGTCTCGGTGCAGGTGGCCGACTGGGTGACCCCGCTCCCCGAGGGCGTCCTGCTGGGGCGGGGGCAGCTCGGGGACGGCTGCGTCGATCTGCGGGCCTTCCGCGAGCTGGCCGACCGGGCCGGGTACCGGGGTGCGGTGGAGGTCGAGATCTTCCATCCGGGCCTGTGGGCGCGGGACGGTCACGAGGTGCTGCGGGAGGTGATCTCACGCTACCGCGAGCACGTCGAATGAGCCGGGCCGTCCGCCGGGGGCCGAGGCCCCTCCGGCGGTCCGTGGGCGGTGTGGCTGGGGGAAGGGGGGTGACATAACGTGCGCGTATGGATCCAGAGCACATACCCGGGGGCGCCGGGGGCGCGGGCAGGCGGCGGTTCCTCGCCATCGCGACGGGGGCGGCCACCGCCGCCGGGCTCGGCTCGGTCGCCGGCTGCGCGGGTGCCGGGGAGGCCGGGAGTGAGGCCGCGCTGAGGGGGAAGGGTGCGGGCGGGGAGTCGCCGTCGGCGCCCGGCCGGGCCGGTTTCGACGTGCGGGCGGAGAACGCGCTGCCCGGCAACGCCGACTGGCACGTGGTCAAGGCCGGACCGGATCGGGCCATCGAGGGCTTCACGGACAAGGTCAGCGTGCTGCCCGGGGAGTCGTTCGGGCTGCACGTGTCCACCACCGCGCCCCGGTTCACGGTCTCCGCGTACCGGATGGGCTGGTACGGCGGGGGCCGGGCCCGGCTGGTGTGGCGTTCCGAGGCTCTGCCGGGGGTCCGTCAGCCCGAGCACACGGTGGACGCCGCCACCCGGATGGTCCGCACCCGGTGGGCGCGCACCGCGACGGTGGACACCAAGGGCTGGCCGGAGGGCTGCTACCTGCTGAGGCTCGACGCCCAGGGCGGGGAGGGGCAGCGCTTCGTTCCGGTGACCGTCCGCTCGGCGGGCACGGCGGGGCGGACCGTGATCGTCAACGCGGTGGCAACCTGGCAGGCGTACAACCGCTGGGGCGGTTACGGCAGCTACGACGGTCCGAGCGGGGCCTATGCCTCGCGTTCGCTGTCCGTGAGCTTCGACCGGCCGTACGAGTACGACGACGGGGCGGGGCTGTTCCTGGTGTACGAGGCGCCGCTGATCGCGCTCGCCGAGCGGCTCGGGATACCCCTCGCGTACGCGACGACCACCGATGTGGCGCGCGAGCGGCGGCTGCTGGAGGGGGCGGCGGCGGTGCTGTCGCTCGGCCACGACGAGTACTGGTCGCCCGAGCAGCGGGCCCACTTCACGGCGGCCCGGGACGCGGGCAGCAACATCGCGGTACTGGGCGCGAACTGCTGCTTCCGCCGGATCCGGCTGGAGCCCTCCGAGCTGGGCCCGGACCGGACGCTGGTCTGCTACAAGTCCTCCTACGACCAGGACCCCGGCTTCAAGCGGGGACAGCCGGCGACCGTCGACTTCCGTTCGGCGCCGGGGGCCGACCCGGAGAGCTCCCTGCTCGGCGTGATCTACGACGGCTACCCGGTGGACGCCCCGTACGTGGTGGTGAACCCGGGCCACTGGCTGTTCGAGGGGACGGGCGTGAAGGCGGGCGACGGCTTCCCGCATCTGGTCGGCGTGGAGTACGACAAGGTCAACACGGGTTTCCCGACTCCGCGGCCGATCGAGATACTGGCCCACTCCCCGGTGGTGTGCGAGGGCCGTCCGAGCCATCAGGACACGGCCTACTACACCGTGCCGAGCGGGGCGGGGGTCTTCGCGACCGGCACGATGCGCTGGGTCGAGGCCCTCGACGCGACCGGCGACGGCCGCGGCGGCGCCAACCACGGCCTGGACGCCCGGGCCGGCGCGCTGACCACCCGGGTGACGGAGAACCTGCTGCGCGTCTTCGCCGCGGGCCCGGCCGCGAGGACGCACCCGGCGCAGGACAACGTCAAGGCGGTGTACGGGAGTTCATGAGCCACGCCGACGGCCGGAATTCGGTGGACCGGGTACGGGCGAGGTGTTTAGGATCAAGGCGACGGCATCGCGTGCCGGTCACCGACCGGGTGAGGCATGGAGGTGCCGTGATGCCTTGTGGAGGCATTCACACATGTCCGTCCAGTTGAACCACACGATCGTCCACTCCCGTGACAACCGGGAGTCCGCCACATTCCTGGCGCACATCCTCGGTCTCGAAGTCGGCCCGGAGTGGGGTCCGTTCATCCCGGTGGAGACCGGAAACGGGGTGACCCTGGACTTCGCGACCATCCCCGCCGAGTCCATCACCCCGCAGCACTACGCGTTCCTCGTCTCCGAGGAGGAGTTCGACTCCGCCTTCGAGAAGATCCGGGCGGGCGGCGTCGAGTACTTCGCCGATCCGCACCGCAAGCACCCGGGCGAGATCAACCACAACGACGGCGGGCGCGGGGTCTACTTCCTGGACCCCGTCGGACACGCCATGGAGATCATCACCCGCCCCTACGGCGGCTGACGAGCACCCCGGGGGCCCGCGGCGCACCGCGCCGCGGGCCCCGCGCCCGGCGGCGGCTCAGCCGAGGCCGGTCTCCGGTACGGGACCGGCCGGCTGCTCCGGGAGGTAGACGATGCTCGGAGCACCCGTCGCCGGATGGACGGCGATCCGGGTGGCGACCCCGTAGACCTCCGCCAGCAGCTCCTGCGTGAGCACCTCGCGCGGCGGCCCCTCCGCCACGACCCGGCCGTCCGCCAGCACGTACAGCCGGTCGCAGAAGCACGCGGCGAGGTTGAGGTCGTGCAGGACGAGCAGACCGGTCACCGGAAGCCGCCTGACCAGCCCCAGGACCTCCAGCTGGTAGCGGATGTCGAGGTGGTTCGTGGGCTCGTCCAGGGCAAGCAGCCCGGGTTCCTGGACGAGGGCGCGGGCGACGAGGGCGCGCTGCCGCTCCCCGCCCGAGAGACCGTCGAAGCGGCGCCCGGCGAGGGCGGACACCCCGACGGTCTCCAGCGCCCGCGCCACGCGCCGCCGGTCGTCCGGGCCGTCCTGTTCCCAGAACCTCTTGTGCGGGCTGCGCCCCATGGACACGACCTCGCCGACCGTCAGCCCGAAGGTGCCGCCCGCGTCCTGCGGGACCACCGCCACCCGCCGGGCGCGCTCCCTGACACCCAGCGCCGAGGCGTCGGCCCCGTCGAGCAGCACCCGGCCGGCGGTGGGCCGCAGGGCGCCGTAGACGCAGCGCAGCAGCGTCGTCTTGCCGCTGCCGTTCGGCCCGACGACCCCGACCGTCTCGCCGGGCCGGGCGGTGAGCGCGATCCCGTCCAGCAGCGTCCGCCCGTCGGTCTCGTAACGCAGTCCCTCGACCGAGAGTTCCAGCGGACGCCCCGTCATCCGGTCACCCCTTCGCTGCGGGTGGACCTGCGCAGCATCCACAGGAAGAACGGGCCGCCGGCCAGCGCGGTGACCACGCCGACGGGTATCTCCCCGGGCGCCGCCGCCGTCCGGGCCAGCAGATCGGCCAGGCTCAGGAAGACCGCCCCGGCCAGTGCGCAGACGGGCAGCAGCGCCCGGTGCCCGGCGCCGACCACCATGCGGGCGGCGTGCGGAACCATCAGGCCGACGAAGCCGATCGCCCCGCTGCAGGCCACGAGCACCCCGATGACCAGGGAGGCGAGGACGAACACGGCGGCCCGGAAGCGGCCGGTGTCCAGGCCGAGGGTGCGGGCCCCCTCCTCCCCCGCGAGCAGCAGGTCCAGGGGGCGTGCCAGGGTGACGAGCACGGCGGTACTGGCGAGCAGCGCGGCCGCCGGCAGGGCGAGTTCGTCCCAGCGGGCCCCGCCCAGGCCGCCCAGCGTCCAGAAGAGCACGGAGCGGAGCTGGTCGGGGTGCGCGGCCAGCACCAGGACCAGGCTGGTCAGCGCGGACAGGACGTACTGCACGGCCACCCCGGCCAGGATCAGCCGCCCGGTGGTCATCGTGCCACCGCGCCGGGCCAGGGCGTAGACGGCGACGAGTGCGGCGAGGGAGCCGGCGAACGCGGCCAGCGGGAGTCCGGCGGCGGTTCCCGCGCCCACCCCGAGCACGATGACCAGCACCGCCCCCGCCGACGCGCCCGAGGAGGCGCCCAGCAGGAAGGGGTCGGCGAGGGCGTTGCGGACGAGGGCCTGGAGCACGGCGCCGGAGACCGCGAGCCCGGCGCCGACCACGGCCCCGAGCAGCACGCGCGGCATCCGCACGTCCCACACGATGGAGGCGAGGGCCCCCCGTCCCCCGGGTCCGGCCAGCAGGACGTCGAGCACCCGGCCGGGGGCGATGCGTACGGGTCCCAGGGCGAGCCCCGCCACCATCGAGGCGGCCAGCGCGGCCGCGAGGAGCACCAGGGCGGCCGTGGTGCGGCGGTACCCGGTCACGCGGCGTCGGGGTGCAACTGGCGGCCGAGGGACTCCACCGCGTCGGCGACGCGTACGCCGAGGACGGCCGAGGACAGCGGCAGCACGACGAACCGGCGGTTCTTCACGGCGGGAACCTCCGCCAGCGCCGGATCGTTCAGCAGGCGCTGCTTCTTGGCCTCCACGGCGGTGCCGCCGTAGTCGTAGATGAGAATGGTCTCGGGCCGCCGCTCGATGACCTTCTCCCACGGCACGTCGCCGAAGGTGTTCTGGAGGTCGGCGAACACGTTCGTCCCCCCGGCCAGGGAGACGATCTCGTTGCCGATGCCGTTGCCTCCGGAGGTGAAGGCGGAGGACTCGCCCGAGTCGTAGACGAAGACGGACGGCCGGGCCCGGTCCCTGACCCGTGCGGTGACGGCGTCGATCCGGCGCTGCTGGTCCTCGATGAGGGCCGTGCCGCGCTCGGGCACGCCGAAGGTCCGGGCGACCTCGGTGATCTCGGTCTTCAGCTGGGCGAGCCCGACGCGGCCGGGGGTGCAGTACTCGACGCTGAGCCGGGAGCCGATCCCCGAGCCGGCGAGCCCCTCGCGGTCACGGCCCTGCCCCTTGTCGAAGGCGCTGGAGTACCCGCCGTACACGAAGTCCGGGTCGGCCGCGAGGAGCACCTCCTTCGACGGGTACTCCTTCGCCAGCACCTTGATGCCCTCGTAGGCGCTCCGGTAGGCGGGGAGTACGGCGTCGTCGAGGTAGGCCGTGCCGGCCATCCGGTCCTGGAGGCCGAGGGCCAGCATGATCTCGGTGGCGTGCTGGTTCATGGTGACGGCGCGTTCGGGCGGGGCCTGATACGTGCTGGTCACACCGCAGTTGGTGACGGTGTACGGGAACCCGGGCGCGGACCGGGCGCCGGGGGCGGGCCGTTCCTCCCCGGACGGACCGCCGCACGCGGTCAGGGAGAGCAGGAGCGCGAGCGCGGTGAGCGGGCGCGGGGCGGCGCGGAAACGCGGCATGGTGAGGCCTCTCCGGGGGATCCTCGTCCCCGGTCGAAGTGAAGAGGCGGTGCGTCAGTGTCTGACTCCCGGGACCCCGCGGACGGGGTCGCCGGTCACAGTGGCGGGACCGCACCGGATTCACACCGGTTTCCTGGCCCGCACCGCCCGGGACAACCCGGCCAAGTCTGCCAGATGCCGCGTTTGCCCCACAGTGGGGATCAAGGGGGCCGCCGGTGGCGGGAGCGCCCGGCACGGAGGATCGTGGGCGGCGAGGGGGGTGTGGAGGAGGTCGGTCATGCGTCACGGCAGCCATCCGGGGCACGGCGGTCCCGGGCGCACGGCCAGGGCCGGCCGGCTCCTCCTGGCCCCCCTCCTCGCGGCGCTGCTGCTCGGCGCGGGCACCGGCGGTTCCGGCGAGACCGTCTCCCTCGACGGTGACCGCCCCGGCGAGCGGCTCGACGTCACCCTCACCGGGGTCGTCGACCCGGCGGGCCCGGCGCCGGCGCCCGGGGCCGACCGGCTGGTCGCCGTGGAGCTGCGCCTGGAGAACACCGGAACGGTGCCGTACGAGGACTCCCCCGCCCCGGCCGCGCACCTCCTGGACACCACCGGGCGGCGCTTCACCGGCCTGAGCGATGCCACGGACGCGGGCCCGGCTTTCCCCGGCACCGTCAGCCTCGCCCCCGGCGGATCGGCGACGGGGTACGTCGTCTTCCGGCTGCCGCGCGCATCGCGCCCGGCGGCGGTGCAGTTCGCCCTGGACGCGGGGCTCGGCGACGACGTCGCCCACTGGAGCCTGTCGTGATCCGCTGCCGGAACCAGCCGGAAATTATCTCGACGTATCTAGTGACTTAGCAGGCACCCGCCAGTAGAACTTGTTCCCACTCCGCCGAGAGTGAGGAACGCCACATGAGTGACAAAGGCCTGCACAGCAAGGTGTCCCAGGGTGTCTCCCGACGTGGATTCATCGCTGGAACTGGTTCTCTTCTGGGGGCCATGGCCCTGGCCGTCAATACCGTCCCGGCCCGTGCGAATCCCGCCACCGCCTCCGCCACCGTCTCCGCCTCCGCCAACGCCCCCATCACGTCCGGGACCCATGTCCCCGCCCTCGTCATCGGCACCGGGTACGGCGGCTCCGTCGCCGCGCTGCGGCTCGCCCAGGCCGGTGTCGACGTCCACATGATCGAGATGGGCATGGCCTGGGACACCCCCGGCACCGACGGCAAGATCTTCGCCAACACCACCAAGCCCGACTACCGCTCCTTCTGGCTGCGCACCCGCACGAAGGCGCCGCTGAGCAATTTCCTCGGCTTCCCCATCGACAAGGACGTCCCGAAGTACACGGGCATCCTCGATGCCGAGGAGATGGGCGGGATCATCGTCTACCAGGGGCGCGGCGTCGGCGGCGGTTCGCTGGTCAACGGCGGTATGGCGGTGACCCCCAAACGGCAGAACTTCGCCGCGATCCTCCCCACCGTCGACGCCGAGGAGATGTACTCCACCTACTACCCCCGGGCCAACGCCGGGCTCGGGGTGGGGCTCGTCGACCCGGACTGGTTCGAGACGGTGGACTGCTACCAGTTCGCCCGCGTCGGCCGCAAGCACGCCCAGCGCTCCGGCTTCCCCTTCGTCTTCGTGCCCGACGTCTACGACTGGGACTACATGAAGCAGGAGGTGGCCGGCACCGTCCCCAAGTCCGCGGTGGACGGCGAGATCCTCTACGGCAACAACGCCGGCAAGAAGTCCCTCCAGAAGACCTACCTGGCCGCCGCCCGGGCGACCGGCAAGGTGGCCGTCTCCCCCCTGCACCGGGTCACCACCGTCTCCCCCTCGGACGGTGGCGGCTACACGGTCGCCATGGAGGAGCTGAACACCTCCGGTGACGTGGTCGCCGTCAAGACCGTGACCGCCGACCGGGTGTTCTTCGCCGCCGGCAGCGTGGGTACCAGCAAGCTCCTGGTGCGGCTGAAGGCGACCGGCGCGCTGCCGCTGCTCAACGACGAGATCGGCAAGGGCTGGGGCGACAACGGCAACGTCATGTGCGGCCGGGCGAACCACATGTGGGACCCGACCGGGAAGGTCCAGGCCTCCATCCCCTGCGGGGGCATCGACAACTGGGACGCGGGCGGCGCGTTCGCCGAGGTGGCCCCGCTGCCGACCGGCATCGAGACGTACGCCTCCTTCTACCTCTCCATCACCAAGAACCCCAACCGGGCCGAGTTCACCTGGAACGCGGCGACGGGCAAGGTCGAGCTGAACTGGCAGACCGCCTGGAAGCAGCCGTCCATCGACATGGCGAAGACCATCTTCGACAAGATCAACGCGAAGGAGGGGACGATCTACCGCAGCGACCTCTTCGGCACCAACAAGGTCTGGGGCGACCACCTCACGTACCACCCGCTCGGCGGGGCGGTCCTGGGCAAGGCCACCGACAACTACGGGCGCCTGCACGGCCACCCGGGCCTGTACGTCATCGACGGAGCGCTGATCCCCGGCAACACCAGCGTCAACCCGTTCGTGACGATCACGGCCCTGGCCGAGCGGAACATCGAGAAGATCATCGCCACGGACCTGTGACGCGGGACGGTCACGGTCACCGGGGCCGGCCGGGCGCGGTGCGCGCCCCGGCCGGCCCCGCCGCCGTTCAGCTCCCCGGCAGCACACAGACGCCGTCGAGGCCCAGGACGTGGTTGAGCCGGCCGAAGGCGAGCCAGGACCCGATGCTCATGCTGAGCTCCACGATCTCCACCTGGCTGTAGTGCGCGGTCATCCGCTCCCAGAACTCCTCGTCGAGGTTGTGGTGGTCCAGGGCGTAGCGCTCGGCGTACTCGGCGGCCAAACGGGTGCGGTCGTCGAAGGCCCGGGTGGTGCGCCACTCGGTCACCGCGTCGGCGAAGTCCTCCTCGACCTTCTCCCCGTCCCGGTCGGTGCGCCAGTCGAGGCAGAAGAGGCATCCGTTGATCTGCGCGATGCGCAGCCGGGCCGCCTCGAACTCGCGCAGGCCCAGGGTGGTGTGGGCGTACACCGACAGGGAGAAGTTGGCGGCGGCCATGCCGATGCCGGGGACCAGGTCGCCCCACACGTACTCGATGGGGTGCTGTCCGTCGGGGACGTCGATCCTCATGGCTGTTTCCTTCCGAGTTTGCCGACTGCGGGGCGCAGCGGGACGTCGAGGGCGTCGTAGAGCCCGGGTTCCGCCTCCACCAGCCAGTCGATGGCGCCGACCAGCCGTCCGACGGCGGTGGCGTTGCCGCCCGCAGAGCGGTTCTCGCCCTCGTCGGTGGCCTCGACGGTGACCTCGATGCGGGGACGGCCCTCGATGACGACCCGGTGGGCGCCCGCGCCTCCGTCCGGCGGGGAGGGCCAGTCGGGGGCGCAGGAGGCGTGGATGCGGGTGACGTGTTCGATGACGATGTGGGGCTCGCCCGCGACGATGCCCTGGACCTCGAAGCGGATGGCGCCCTGGGTGCCGGCCTCGAACACGCCCATGGTGGGGGTGGTGACGGTGGTGTCGAGGGCGCGCCGGTCGGTGGTCTCGCGGATGTCGTCGAGTTCGGCGCCGAGGGCGCGGGCCATCATCCGGATCTGCCCGCCCCACACCATGGTCGGGACGGAGGGCATGAGCATCATCGGCTCGTAGTCCATGGGCCGGCCCATGCCGACCAGGTTGCGGACGGAGTCGGGCTGGTCGTAGGTGGAGTAGTCGAAGATCTCCTGGCAGCGGATCGCGTCCACCGTGGTGCCCAGTCCGCTGAGCAGGAGCGGGAGCACGTCGTTGCCCCAGCCGGGGTCGACGCCGGAGGCGAAGAGGGAGCCGCCGCCCTCGGCTATCGCCGCCAGCACCGGGTCGCGGAACTCCGGCGGGGCGCTGCGGTGGTCGTAGAGGGGGTAGAGGGCGGGGCTGACGACGGCCGCGCCCGCCGTGACGGCCCGGGTGATGTCGGCGAGGGCGTCGTCGGGGCGGACGTCGCCGGACGCCGCGTAGACGACGGCGGCGGGGCGGGCCGCGAGCACCGCCCCGATGTCATCCGTCGCCGCCACCCCCAGCCTGCGGCCGAGCCCGGCGAGTTCGCCCGCGTCGCGGCCGACCTTGGCGGGGTTGTGGACGATGACTGCCGTGAGTTCGAGCGCCGGGTGGGCCTCGACGGCGCGGATCGCCGCGCGGCCTACGTTGCCCGTGCCCCAGACCACCGTGGGAATCATGCGCGGAGGGTAGCGACGGGTCGCGGAGGAACCCAGGGGCGCGGAGGATGTTTTTCGGACCGGCCGGCACCCGGAACCCCGGGCACGGGGAAAGGATTCGGCAGGCCCGCCTCCCGCCCCGTACGCTCCCCCGGCATGAACATGAGGAATTCGACGGTACGGGCGGTCAACCGGCTGACGGCGCGCTGGGCCGAAGCCCACGGGGGTGACGCCGGTACGGTCTTCACGGCGGCCGGGGTCTGGCCGCTGCTCGCCCCGCTCGCGGACGGGGCGGCGGGCCCGGCCCGGGCGGAGCTGGCGGAGGCCCTGGGCCTGCCGGCCGACCGGGCGGCGGAGGCGGCGCGGGAGCTGCTGGCCGCGCTGGACGGCGTACGGGGGCTGCGGGCGGCGACGGGCCTGTGGACCCGGGCGGACCTGCCGCTGGAGGCGGCCTGGCTGGAGCGGCTCGCGCCGGGCGGCCACGGCACCCTGAGCGGCGACGCGGTGGCCGACGGCGAGGCGCTGGACGGGTGGGCCGAGGGGCGGACGGACGGGCTCGTCAAGCGGATGCCGGTCACGCTGACCGAGGGCCCGGACGGGACGCGGCTGGTGCTGGCTTCGGCCCTGACGCTGAAGACGAGGTGGGTCCAGCCGTTCAGGGAAGGGCGCGGTCAGGCGGAGGCCGGCCCGTGGGCCGGACGCACCCTGCGGATGCTGTACCGCAGCACGGCCCTCGCGGACCGGGCCGGGGTGGCCGAGGGGCCGGCGGGGCCGGTGACCCTGCTGGAGGTGGTCGGGGACACCGGGGTGGACGTCCACCTCGTGCTGGGCGGGCCCGGCGCCGGGCCGGCCGGTGTCCTCACCACCGGGATCGAGGCCGTCACCCGCGCCCGGCCGGTCACCCCCGCGAGCCTGCTCCCGGAGGGCCGCCCCGGGCCCGGGCTGACCGTCGCCACCGTGCTCGCCCTGTCGCCCGAACCCCGGCTCGCCGTCAGGACGCCCGCCTTCGAGGTGCGGGCGGAGCACGATCTGCTGGAGCGGGCCGCTCTGTTCGGGCTGGACACCGCGCGCGACAGCGGCCGCGGCCACTTCCCCGGCGTCAGCTCCGCACCCCTGGCCGTCGGTTCGGCCCGGCAGTCGGCGGTGGCGCGCTTCCGCGCGGAGGGCTTCGAGGCCGCCGCGGTGACGGCCGTGGCCATGGCGCCGGGCAGCGCCATGCCGCCCAGCACCCGCTACCGCACGCGCCTGACCGAGCTCTCCTTCGACCGGCCCTTCGGCTTCCTGGCCGTGCACCGCACCTCGCGGCTGGTCCTGGCGGCGGGCTGGGTCAGGGATCCGCTCGGGTACGAGGAGCCGCCGGAGCTGAGCGAGGAGGAGAAGAGGCGGGAGGAAGAGGAGGCCGACGCGGCGTGGGAGGCAGAGGGGTAGGCGGCGCCAGCGTGGCGGCCAGGGCCGCCGTCTCCGCGAAGGCGGGGACGCGGCCGGTGCCCCCGCGGCCCGACACCGACAGCGAGGCGGCCGCGACCCCGTGGGCCACCGCCTCGGGGAGCGGGTCGCCGAGGGCGAGCCGGGCGGTGACGGTGCCGGTGAAGCAGTCCCCGGCACCGGTCGCGTCGACGGGGTCCGGGTTGGCGGGGACGGGGTGGTGGGCCGCGCGGGTGCCCTCGTCCAGGAGCAGCGGGCCGGCCCCGGCGGTGACGGCGACGGCGCGGGCGCCCAGGGCCCGGTAGCGGGCCGCCGCCGTCCGCGGGTCGGCGGTGTCGACCAGGGCCAGGGCGTCGGCCGGGCAGGAGGTCTTGAGCAGGCCGGTCAGCGGGGCGACGGCGGCCAGCAGGGAGCGGGCCTCGGCCCGTCCGGTCAGCCGGGGGCGGAAGTTGGGGTCGTACGTGACGTGGCCTCCGGCGGTGTGGACCGTCCGGGCGGCGTCGAGGACCGCCGCGCGGCTGGACGGGGAGAGGGCCCCGGCGATCCCGCCGGTGATCAGCGCCCGGGCGCCGGTCAGCAGCTCCCGCCAGGTCTCCACGTGGGCCGGGGAGAGGGTGGAGCCGGCGCTGCGGGTGCGCCAGTAGACGAACTCGCGGTCGCCCTCGGTGTCCGCGCAGAGCAGGTAGGCGCCGTTGGGGTGCGGGGCGCGGCGGACGTGGGAGACGTCCACGCCCAGGTCGGCGGCCCGGCGCAGCAGCGGGACGCTCAGCTCGTCCTCGCCGACGACGGCGAGCAGCGCGGTACGGGCTCCGGCCGCCGCGGCGGCGGCCGCGGCGTTCAGGGCGTCGCCGGAGTAGGAGATCCGGGCGGCGGTCCCGTCGGCGGCCGCGCGCAACGGGGTACCGGCGTGGATCTCGACGAGCACCTCGCCGAGCACGAGGACGTCGTACGGCCCGGCGGCCGCAGGGGCCACGGCTACGCCTCCCCGCACGGCGCGGGCGGGCGCGCGGGCGGTACGGGTGGCCCCGCGTCCGGCGTCGCGCGCATGGCGTCCGGCGCGAACGGCCGCCGTCCCCCGGGCCCGGCCGCGCCGTCCTCCGGCCCGGCCGGCCGCTCGCCCGGCGGCGCGGAGCCCGCGACCGGTGGGCGCGGGGCCCGGCCCGGTGCGGGCCGTCCCGTACCCGGTACCGCCCGTGCCCCGTCGGACGCGGCCGCCGCGGCGCCCGGCCCGGCCGGGTGCCCGGGCGGTGCTCCGGTGTCCTCGTGCGCTGGGGCTCCGGCATCGTGTGCGCGGGCCCGACGGCCGCCCGGCGGGGCCGCGTCGGACGCCAGGGAGGCGAACAGGGCGGCCAGTTCGGCCGGCTCCGTCGGCAGGCCGCTGCCGATGCCGACGGCGCTCGCGCCCGCCGCGAGCCAGTCGCGGACCTCGCCGGGGGCGATGCCGCCGGTCGGGATCAGCAGGGCGCCGTCGGGGAGGACGGCCCGCAGGGAGCGGAGGAACGCCGGGCCCCCTACATGGGCCGGGAACACCTTCGCCGCGCCCGAGCGGCGGACGGCGGCCGCGATCTCACCGGGGGTGTATCCGCCCTCCACGAAGGCCGCCCCGCGCCGCCGGGCGACCTCGCGGACCTCGGGGGCGGGGTAGGGGGACACGAGGAAGCCAGCCCCCGCGTCGAGGGCCGCCCGGGCCTGGGCGGCGGTGGTGACGGTGCCCACGCCGATCAGCGCCGGGCGGCCCAGCGCGTCGGCCAGACCGGCGGTACGGGCCACGGCCCCGGCCCAGCCGGGGACGGAGGTGGTGAGCTCCACCGCGCGGCAGCCCGCGGCGAGCAGGGTCGCGGTGGCGCGGACGGCCTCGTCGGCGTCGGCGCTGCGCAGCACCGGGAGCAGCCGCTGGGCGGCCAGCACTTCGTACGGACGCAAGGACACGGCCCCTCCCGGAGGTCCCCCGGGACGGGGAACTCGGCGTCGCACCGGGCGACTTATTGGTCCAGACCTTACACATCCGGGGGGCGGTCGGCGCCGGAGATCCTCCTCCGGATAAAAAGTTCTTCCGGATAAGTGTTATCGGAGTCCCCCTCGACGGTCTCCCAGGTGTCGGACATCATCGACCGCCGGTACGGACAGGGAAGTTCACATGAGTACACAGCACACGGCAGAGCTGGTGGCAGCGGCCCGCGCGGGCGATCCCCGCGCGCAGGACGAGCTGGTCGGTACCCACCTGCCCCTGGTCTACAACATCGTCGGCCGGGCCCTGAACGGTTCCTGCGACGTGGACGACGTAGTGCAGGACACCATGCTGCGGGCGCTCGACGGGCTGGGCGGCCTGCGCGCCGACGAGAGCTTCCGGTCGTGGCTGGTGGCGATCACGATGAACCGGATACGGGCCCACTGGCAGGCCCGCAGCGGCATTCCCGGCGAGAGCGGCCTGGAGGCGGCCCAGGACCTGGCCGACCCCGGCGCCGACTTCGCCGACCTCACGGTGGTCAAGCTCCAGCTGTCGGGGCAGCGCCGCGAGACGGCCCGCGCCACGCGCTGGCTGGAGCCCGACGACCGGGCGCTGCTGTCGCTGTGGTGGCTGGAGTGCGCCGGTGAACTCACGCGGGCCGACGTGGCGGCGGCCCTGGAGCTGACCCCGCAGCACACGGCCGTGCGGGTGCAGCGGATGAAGGCGCAGCTGGAGTCGGCGCGGGTGGTGGAGCGGGCCCTGGAGACGCAGCCGCCCTGCGAGCAGATCCTCGCGATGACGGGCACCTGGGACGGGCGTCCCTCGCCGCTGTGGCGCAAGCGCATAGCCCGGCACGCCCGCGAGTGCCTGCGCTGCTCGGGACTGTGGAACGGGCTGATGCCGGCCGAGGGGCTGCTGGCCGGTCTGGCCCTGGTCCCGGTGGCGGCGGCGCTGATGACGGGCGTCCGGGCCGCCGTGACGGCCGGCGCCGCCCCCGTGGCCTTCGCCGACGCGGCGACGCAGCTGAGCCCGGTGGTGTCCGGACCGGGCCGGGCGGCCCGGCGCAAGGGCGGGGACGGCGGCCCCGGCGACCCGGCCGGCGGCCGGGGGGCGGAGCGCAAGCGGCGCCAGAACCGCCGCCGGGCCATCGGCGGCGCCGTGATCGCCGCGTGCGTGGCGGGCGGCGGCCTGGTCTACCTGACGACGATGCCCGGCAATCAGGGCGCCGAGGCGGACGGCGCCTCCCCCGCCTCGCCGCTGGCGGCCCTCTCCGCGCCGGACACGGCCTCGCCGCAGCCCTCCGGCTCCCCCTCCTCCTCGGCCTCCGCTTCGGCCTCGCCCTCCCCCTCCGCCTCGGCCTCCGCTTCGGTCTCCCCGTCGCCGTCCACGAGCTCCAAGGCCGCGGACCCGGCGCCCGCGCCGGTGAAGAGCAACCCGCCGAAGCCCGCGCCGCCCGCTCCGGCACCCGCCCCGGCCGGGGTGGTCGGGCAGGTGATCGCCCTGGTCAACTCCGAGCGGGCGGCGGCCGGCTGCGGCCCCCTCAAGGAGGACGCGCAGCTGGACAGGGCCGCCCAGGGCCACTCCGACGACATGGCGCGGCGGGGCTTCTTCGACCACACCAACCCCGACGGGGCGGACCCGGGCGACCGCACGACGGCCGCCGGGTACCGCTGGTCCACTTACGGGGAGAACATCGCCAAGGGCCAGCAGAGCGCGCAGGACGTGATGGACTCGTGGATGAAGAGCCCGGGGCACCGGGCGAACATCCTCAACTGCTCCTTCAAGGACATCGGCGTGGGCATGCACCCCGGCGCCGGCGGCCCGTGGTGGACGCAGAACTTCGGCGCCCGTATGTGACCGGGCCGCACCCGCCTTCTCCTCTTTGACTCAGAATCCGGGCAAGATAGGGGCTGGAGTCCGAAGAGCAGATCAGAGCGGGCAGTCAGAGCGGGCAGGGTGAAGCAGGTGCCGAGGAAAGAGCTGCGGCCCCATCAGCGGGAGGCGGTCGACGCCGTCACCCGCGCCCTCCAGCTGCCCGCCGGCGGCCCGGTGCCCGCGCGGGGCCTGCGGACCCAGGTGATCATGGCCACCGGGTCGGGGAAGTCCCTGGTCGCGGTGCGCTCCTCCGAGGAGCTGCGGGCCGGGCGGGTGCTCGTCCTGGTGCCCTCCCTCGACCTGCTCGTGCAGACCGTCGCGGCCTGGCGGGAGGGGGGCCGCACCGGGCGGGCCCTGGCCGTGTGCTCGCTGCGCGGCGAGGACGTGGGGGTGCCGACCACCACCGATCCGCGCATCCTGGCCCGCTGGGGCGCCCGGCCGGTGGAGCGGGTGACGGTGTTCGCCACGTACGCCTCGCTCGGGCTGGGCACCATCGAGCGGGCGCACCTGGCGGGCCTGCCGTCCTGGGACCTGATCGTGGTCGACGAGGCGCACCGCACCTCGGGCCGGATCGGCAAGCCCTGGGCGGTGGTGCACGACAACGTGCGGATCCCCTCCGTCCGGCGGCTGTACATGACGGCCACGCCCCGGGTGTGGCGCGACGGCGAGGACCTGGAGGAGGAAGAGGAACAGGAGGGCGGCCGGGAGCCGCGGGGGCGGGGCGAGCTGGTCGCCTCGATGGAGGACGACCCGGAGGGGCCGTTCGGCTCCCGCTGCCACACCCTCTCCCTGTCCGAGGCCATCGACCGGGGGATCTGCGCCCCCTACCGGGTGGTGTGCGTGGACGTCAGCGATCCCGGGTTCCAGTCGGCCGTGCTGCTGGGGGCCGACGGCCGTTCGGACCGGGTGCGCGGGATGCGGCTGGCCGCGCTCCAGGCAGCGCTGGTGAAGGCGGCGGCCGACCAGGGCTTCCGGCGGACCCTGGTGTTCCATCACCTGACCAAGGAGGCCGAGGCGTTCGCGGCGGGCCTGCCGGCGGTCGCGGCCCGGCTGCGGACGGCGAGCCGGAGCCCGCTGCCGGCGTACCCCCGTACGGTGTGGGCGGACTGGCTGTGCGGGCAGCACACGGCGGCCCACCGGCGGCGGGTGCTGGACGCCTTCGCGGCGGACCGGGTCGCGGACAAGGCCTTCCTCGGCAGTGTCCGGGTACTGGGCGAGGGGGTCGACACCAAGGAGTGCGACTCCGTCTTCTGGGCCGACGTCCGCGGTTCCATGCCGGACCTGGTCCAGGCCGTGGGCCGCGCGCTGCGGATCCGGCCGGGCGAGGGGAAGGTGGCCTCGCTGGTGGTGCCCGTCCTGCTGGGGCCCGGCGAGTCCCCGGAGTCGATGCTGACCTCACGGGCGTACGGGGACCTCGCGCGGCTCCTGGAGGCCCTGCGGGCCCACGATTCGCGGCTGGTGGAGGCCCTGGCGCAGCCGCAGGCGCCGAGCGCCGCGCCGAAGGCCCCGGCGGCGGCCGCGACGGCGGCGGGGCCCGGGGAGGGGGCGCGGGCGCTGCTGAGCTTCTCGACGCCCCGTGACCCGGCGCTGCTCGCGGCCTTCATCCGGCTGCGGGTGCTCCACCCGGAGCACACGCGGTGGCGGCGCGGGGCGGAGGCGGCCCGGATCTACGCGGCGACGGCGGGGGACCTGAAGGTGCCGTTCGCGTACCGGGTTCCGGCGGACGACGAGGAGTGGCCGGCGGCCCTGGCCGGGTTCCCGCTCGGCCAGTGGATCGCGGACGCGCGGCGCACCTACCGGCGGGGGGCGCTGGGCCGGGAGCGGACGCGGGAGCTGGACGAGCTCGGGATGGTGTGGAGCCATTTCGACGTGGCCTTCGACGAGGGGCTCGCGGCGGCCCGTGCCTGGGCCGCCGAGCACGGGCACCTGCTGCCGCCCGTGGACGCCACCTGGCACGGGGTGCCGGTCGGGGTGTGGATGAAGAACAACCGGGCCGCCGGCCGCCGGGAGGGGCCGGGGGCGTTGCCGCCGGAGCGCCGGGAGGCCCTGGACGAGATCGACCCGGCCTGGTGCCCGGCCTGGGACATCGGCTGGCAGCGCGGCTTCCACCTGACCCGGGCCCATCTGGAGGCGGGCGGCCGGATCCCGTCCGGGCCGGGGCAGGTCGTGGTCCAGGGCGAGGACCTGGGGCTGTGGGTACGGGCCCAGCGGCTGGGCTGGGACCGGCTGGCCTGGGCGCAGCGGTGGCTGCTGGAGCACGTGCTGGGGCTGGACCCGGCCGGGGAGGAGGAGCGGCCGCCGCCACGGCGCAGCCATGCCGACGCCTGGGCCGGGCATCTGGAGGCGGCCCGGCGGTTCCACGCGCGCGAGGGGCACCTGAGGGTGCCGCGCACGCACGTGGAGCGGGTCGACGGGCGGGAGCTGCGGCTGGGGTCGTGGATCTCCAACCAGCGCTCCCGGGCGGCGGCGCTGTCCCCGGAGCGGGTGGCGGCGCTGACGGCCCTGGGGATGCGCTGGCCGGCGTCGTCGAACTGAGCGGTCCGGTCAGTGGTGGAAGCCCGCGCGGCCCGGGGTGGCCGGGGCGAGCTGCGGGACGGCCCGCAGGTGGGCCAGGGCCCGGCGCAGGTCCTCGACCAGCAGGGCGATCTGGTCGCGGGTGACCCCGTGCCGGATCAGGACGCGCTGGATGACGGTCTCCTCGCGGTCGGCCGGGAGCGGGTACGAGGGCACCTGCCAGCCCCGCATCCGCAGCCGGTCGGACAGGTCGTAGAGGCTGAACCCGGCCCCGCCCGGGTCGGTGAGGGTGTAGGAGACGGCGGGCAGCGCGCCCCGGCCGTCGTAGAGCAGGGTGAAGGGGCCGAGGCCCTCGATCTCGCGGGCCAGGTACTGGGCGGTGTCGGCGCAGGCCTGCTGGACGCGGCGGTAGCCGGCCCGGCCCAGGCGCAGGAAGAGGTAGTACTGGGCGATGACCTCGCCGCCGGGGCGGGAGAAGTTGAGGGCGAAGGTGGGCATGTCCCCGCCGAGGTAGTCCACGTCGAAGACGAGCTCCGCGGGCAGCAGGTCGGCGGTGCGCCACACGATCCAGCCGACGCCCAGCGGGGCGAGCCCGTACTTGTGGCCGGAGGTGTTGACGGAGGCGACGCGCGGCAGCCGGAAGTCCCAGACGACGTCGGGGTGGAGGAAGGGGGCGACGAAGCCCCCGCTGGCGGCGTCGACGTGGAGGGGGACGTCCCAGCCGCGTTCCTCCTGGATCCGGTCGAGGGCGGCGGCGAGTTCGGCGACGGGCTCGTAGTCACAGGTGTAGGTGACGCCGAGGATGGCGACGACGCCGATGGTGTTCTCGTCCACGTGCGCGGCGAGCTGGTGGGGGCGCAGGCCGGTGGCACCGGGTTCCAGGGGGACCTGGCGCAGTTCGACGTCGAAGTAGCGGGCGAACTTCTCCCAGCAGATCTGGACGGGGCCGCAGACCAGGTTGGGGCGGTCGGCGGGTTTGCCCTCGGCCTTGCGGCGGGCGCGCCAGCGCCACTTGAGGGCGAGCCCGCCGAGCATGGCGGCCTCGCTGGAGCCGGTGGTGGAGCAGCCGGTGCCGGTGGTGCCGGCCGGGGCGTTCCAGAGGTCGGCCAGGATGTTGACGCAGCGGGCCTCGATCTCGGCGGTCTGCGGGTACTCGTCCTTGTCGATCATGTTCTTGTCGAGGCACTCGTTCATCAGCCGGTGCACGCCGTCGTCCGACCAGGTGGTGCAGAAGGTGGCCAGGTTCTGGGCGGCGTTGCCGTCGAGGAGGAGCTCGTTGTGGAGGAGCGAGTAGACCACCTCGGAGGACGAGTGCTCTTCCGGCATTCGGTACTTGGGCAGGACCTGGCCGCTCAGGGCGGACGCGAAGACGTCCGTGGCGGCGTCCTCGGCGTGGGTGTCCTTCGTCTGATGAAGAGCCATGTCCGGACTATAGGCGGTAGATCACCCGAAAACGGACTTCAAGGACCCTTGAGGACCGATCGGGAATGGCGAATTCCGGCACTGCTTCCGGCCGACCGCGGAGAGTGACGCCGTCCACATCCATACCGTCGGACCGCAAAACTTACCGTCAGGTAGCATGAGTGCCGCAGATCTTCCCGTCCGGTCCACCGGAGCCGGTCCGGACGGGAAGATCATTTAATTTGTTCTACATAGAACTTATCCGCCGATGTCCGGATTCCGGCCAACTCCCGTCCGGACGCTGATAGTTCTTCGGCCATGAACAAGATCACCCGCCGGCAGGCCCTGGGCACCACCGCCGGCGCTCTCACCGTCCTCGGCATCGCAGGCGCCACCGCGCACGCCGCCGCCACCGACTCGCGCGCCGCGGCCACCACCCCGGCCGGCACGGTCGACGAGGTGTACATGGGCCGCCGCATCCAGATATCCCCCGCCTCGGGCGGCGGGCACCACGGCGGCCACCACGGCGGTGCCGGCCTGCCCAGCGTCCGGATCGACGGCCGCGAGCTGCACATGATGCAGAACGCCGACGGCACCTGGATCAGCGTGGTCAACCACTACGAGACGTATTCCGACCCGGCCTCGCTGGCGCGGGCCGCCGTGCGCGAACTCCAGGGCTCCCAGCTGGCCCCGATGCAGATGGGCGGCATGTGATGACCGTGCGCAAGAACCAGGCCACGCTGACCGCCGAGGAGAAGCGCGCCTTCACCAACGCGCTGCTCGAACTGAAGCGGACCGGCCGCTACGACCGCTTCGTCACGACCCACAACGGGTTCATCATGAGCGACACCGACTCGGGCGACCGCGTCGGCCACCGCTCCCCCTCCTTCCTCCCCTGGCACCGCCGCTTTCTCCTCGAGTTCGAGGCGGCTCTTCAGGCGGTGGACAAGAGCGTTTCGCTCCCGTACTGGGACTGGACGGCCGACCGCACCGCCCGCTCCTCCCTCTGGGCCGCCGACTTCCTCGGCGGCACCGGCCGGGCCCGCGACGGACAGGTGATGGACGGACCCTTCGCGTACGCGACGGGCAAGTGGGAGATCTCGGTCCGCGTGGACGGCCGCGCCTACCTGCGCCGCGCGCTCGGCGAGGGCGTCGCCCAGCTGCCGACGCGCGCCGAGGTGGACGCGGTGCTCGCCATGCCGGTCTACGACATGGCCCCCTGGAACAGCTCCTCGGGCGGCTTCCGCAACAACCTGGAGGGCTGGCGCGGCGCCAACCTGCACAACCGGGTGCACGTGTGGGTCGGCGGCCAGATGGGCACCGGCGTCTCCCCCAACGACCCCGTGTTCTGGATGCACCACGCGTTCGTGGACAAGCTGTGGGCGGACTGGCAGGCGAAGAACCCGAACTCGCCGTACCTGCCGGCGGCCGGCACCCCGAACGTCATCGACCTGCGCGACACCATGCGCCCCTGGAACGACGTGACCCCGGCCGACATGCTCGACCACCGCAAGTTCTACACCTTCGACACCGAGCCCGCCTCCGCCGCCCGCCAGCGGTAGTGCAGCTCGGGGCGGCCGACCTGGCCGTACCGGGGGGCACGGTCCGCGCGACCGGTGTCCACCAGGTGCTCCAGGTACCGGCGGGCGGTGATCCGCGAGATCCCGGCCGCCCCGGCCGCCCCCGCCGCGGTCAGCCCCTCGGGCGCCGCCCGCAGCAGCGCCGCGACCCGGTCCAGGGTCGGGGCGCTGAGTCCTTTGGGCAGCTGCGCGGCGGCGGGTGCGCGCAGTGCGGCGAGCGCCCGGTCGACGTCGTCCTGGCCCACGGCCTCGCCGGCCGCCGCCCGGAACTCGGCGTAGCGCAGCAGCCGTTCGCGCAGGGTGGGGAAGGCGAAGGGCTTCAGCACGTACTGGACGACGCCCAGGGAGACGCTCTCGCGGACCACGGCCAGGTCCCGCGCCGAGGTCACCGCGATCACGTCGGCCGGATGCCCGGAGGCGCGCAGTCCGCGGGCGAAGCGCAGTCCGTTGCCGTCCGGCAGGGTGAGGTCGAGCAGCAGCAGGTCGACCCGGGTGCGCTCCAGCACCCGGGTGGCCTCGGCGAGGGTGTGGACGGCCGCCACGGCGGTGAACCCGGGCACCCGGCCCACGTAGAGCGCGTGCGCGTCGGCGGCGACGGGGTCGTCCTCGACGACCAGGACCCGGACGGGCGCGCTCACGCGGTACCGCCCACGGCGGGCGGACCGGGGAGCGGGCACTCCGCCGCCGGGACGGCGGTGCGGCCCGCGCCGGGCGCGGCACCGACGCGGCCGGCCGTCGGGCCCGGCTGGTCCGGGCATGACGGCCCCGGGCCCGCAGGGTCCGGCGAGCCGTCGTCGGTTCCCGCCCCTTCCGCCGGAGGCAGCGGCAGGCGGGCCGTGAACGCCGCTCCGCCCGCCGGGGTGTCGCCCGCCTCCACCGAGCCCCCGTGCCGCCGGGCCACCTGAAGGACCAGGGCCAGGCCCAGCCCGCGCCCCTCCCCCTTGCCGGACCAGCCGCGCTGGAAGACGTCCACCCCCTCCGGCAGCCCGGGCCCGTTGTCCGCGACCCGCAGCAGCAGCGCGTCGGCGTCCCGGCGCACGGTGACGGCGATCCGCCCGCCCGGTACCCCGGTGAGGGCGTCGAGGGCGTTGTCGACGAGGTTGCCGAGGACGGTGACGAGGTCCCGGGCGGGCGGCAGTCCCGGCCCGGCGTCGATCGCGCCGCTGTCCGGGGTGACGTGCAGTTCGATGCCGCGCTCGTGCGCCTGGGCGGCCTTGCCGAGCAGCAGCGCGACCAGCACCGGCTCGCCGACGGCGGTGACGACCTCGTCGGTCAGGGCCTGGGCCAGCTCCAGTTCGGCCGTCGCGAACTCCACCGCCTCCTCACTGCGGCCCAGTTCGATGAGGGAGACCACGGTGTGCAGGCGGTTGGCCGCCTCGTGGGCCTGGGAGCGCAGGGCCTGGGTGAAGCCGCGCTCCCGGTCCAGTTCCCCGGCGAGGGCCAGGAGTTCGGTGTGGTCGCGCAGGGTGACCACCGTCCCCCGGCGGCCGCCGCCCGCGACCGGCGCGCTGTTGACCACGAGCACCCGGTCCGCCGTCAGGTGCACCTCGTCCACCCGGGGCCGGTCCGCGAGCAGGGCCCCGGTGAGCGGGGCGGGCAGCCCGAGGGCGTCGGCGCCGGTGCCGGTGACCGCGCCGGACAGGCCCAGGAGTTCCCGGCCCGCGTCGTTGATCAGGGTGATCCTGCGGTGGCCGTCGAGCAGCAGCAGCCCCTCCCGGACTCCGTGCAGGGCCGCCTGGTGGTAGTCGTACATCCGGCTGAGCCCGGCCGCGTCCATGCCGTGCGTGTGGCGGCGCAGCCGGGCGTTGACCACGTACGTGCCCGCGCCGCCCAGCGCCAGCGCCCCGGCCGCCACCCAGGCCAGGGCGGTCAGCTGCCGCGCGAGCCGGGCGCTGACGGCGCGGACGGTGATCCCGGCGCTGACCAGGCCGACGACCGCGCCGTCCGGGCCGGTGAGCGGGGTGACCACGCGGATGGACGGGCCGAGGGTGCCGGTGTAGGTCTCGCTGAAGGTCTCGCCGCGCAGGGCCGGGGCGGTGTTGCCGAGGAAGCGCTCGCCGATGCGCCGGGGGTCGGGGTGGGTCCAGCGCCGCCCGTCGGGGGCCATGATCGTCACGAAGTCCACGTCCGCGTCCTCCCGTACCCGCTCCGCGTAGGGCTGGAGCGCGGCCGAGGGGTCCGTCCCCGAGCGCGCCCCCTCCCGTACGGCCTCGCGCACGGACGGCGAGTCCGCGACGGCCCGGGCCACCGCCCCGGCCTGCCGCCGGGCGGCGTCCTCGGCCTGGTCGCGGGCGGTCGCGTACGCGAAGACGGCGCAGCCGGCGACGACGAGGGCGACCAGCAGGACCTGCATGGCGAAGAGCTGGCCGGCGAGGCTCCGGGGCGGCCGGACGAAGCGGAACATAGCGCTCAGTGTGCACCGGGCCGTGAACTCAATGAACGCAAGGGTGACCGGGGTCACAGGGTGGGCGATGGTCTCCCGGAACGTATCCACCACCAGGAGGCGAACGTGGCCGCCAGACGCGACCGAACCCATTACCTCTACATCGCGGTGATCGCCGCGGTGCTGCTCGGCATCGCCGTCGGCTTCGCCGCGCCCGGTACCGCGGTCGAGCTGAAGCCGCTGGGCACGGGCTTCGTCAACCTGATCAAGATGATGATCTCGCCGGTGATCTTCTGCACGATCGTGCTGGGGATCGGCTCGGTCCGCAAGGCCGCCAAGGTGGGAGCCGTGGGCGGCCTGGCCCTCGGCTACTTCATGGTCATGTCCACGGTCGCCCTGGCGATCGGGCTCGTCGTCGGGAACCTGCTGGAGCCCGGAAGCGGGCTGCACCTGACGGAGGCCGCCCGGCACGCCGGCGAGGCGCAGGCCAAGGCGGGCGGGGCGCAGAGCACGCCGGAGTTCCTGCTCGGGATCATCCCGACGACGCTGGTGTCGGCCTTCACCGGGGGCCAGGTGCTCCAGACGCTGCTGGTGGCGCTGCTGTGCGGGTTCGCGCTCCAGGCGATGGGCCCGGCGGGCGAGCCCGTGCTGCGCGGGATCGGGCACGTGCAGAAGCTGGTGTTCCGGGTCCTGGCGATGATCATGTGGGCGGCGCCGGTGGGCGCGTTCGGGGCGATCGCGGCGGTGGTCGGGGCGACCGGGATCGACGCGCTGAAGTCCCTGGCGGTCATCATGATCGGCTTCTACACCACCTGCCTGATCTTCGTCGTCGTGGTGCTGGGCACGCTGCTGCGGCTGTGCACGGGAGTCAGCGTCTTCGCACTGCTGCGCTACCTGGGCCGGGAGTTCCTGCTGATCCTGTCCACCTCCTCCTCGGAGTCGGCGCTGCCGCGGCTGATCGCGAAGATGGAGCACCTGGGCGTCTCCCGGCCGGTCACCGGTATCACCGTGCCGACGGGCTACTCCTTCAACCTGGACGGCACGGCCATCTACCTGACGATGTCCTCGCTGTTCGTCGCGGAGGCCATGGGCAAGCCGCTGGCCCTGGGCGAGCAGATCTCGCTGCTGCTCTTCATGATCGTGGCCTCGAAGGGCGCGGCCGGGGTCACCGGGGCCGGACTGGCCACCCTGGCCGGAGGCCTCCAGTCGCACCGGCCGGAACTGGTGGACGGCGTGGGCCTGATCGTGGGCATCGACCGCTTCATGAGCGAGGCGCGGGCGCTGACGAACTTCGCGGGCAACGCGGTGGCGACGGTCCTGATCGGCGCGTGGACCAAGGAGTTCGACCGCGAGCGGGCCGCCGAGGTCCTCGCGGGACGGCTGCCCTTCGACGAGTCCGTCCTCGTGGACGACGGGCACGGCGCGGCCCCCGCCGATCCCCCGGCCCCCCTCCCCGGCCCCTCGGCGGGCCCCAAGGACGGTGTGCCGGCCTGACCGGCCCACCCCCCGGAACCCGGCCGGGCAGGGCTCGCCCCCACGGTGCCCCGCCCGCCCGGCGTACGGCCCGGCGCCGCCCCTCCTCGCGGCGCCGGGCCGCCTCCGCGGAGACCGCGCGACCCGTCCGTACGCGTGCGCGAGTCAGACGAACGGCGCAGAACGCCCAACACCGGCCGGGGAACGTCGAGTTTCGGCCAGCCGGTCTCAAGTCGAGCGCGGCAAAAAGGTACTTCCCTCCGGGGCCGCCCGTCTGACATCTTGCGTCCACCACTCGTTTCGTACGGCCCGGCAGGTGCCACCAGCACCGCCACCGGGTCATCGGAGGACGTTTTGATACCCCACATATCCAGTCGACCTCGACGTGCCCTGGTGGTGGCTGCCGCCCTGGGCGCAGCCCTCACCCTCGGAGCCCCCGCCGCGCTCGCCGGCACCGCTCCCGTCGGCCCCTCGGGCTCCGCCGTCGCGGTGGCGCCCAAGGCCCCCAAGGCCTCGGCCCCGGCTTCTTCCCAGAGTGCGACCTGGGTTGCCGGCACCCGTGCCTACCTCGTCATCACCGCCCCGGGCGACAGCTCGGCGGTACGGTCGGCCGTCACCGCCAACGGCGGCACGGTCTTCTCGTACTTCGACCAGATCGGCGTCATCGTCGCCCACTCCTCCTCGGCCTCCTTCGCCACCGCCCTGCGCGGCGTCAGCGGGGTCCAGCAGGTCGGCGCGACCCGGACCTCGGACGTCCCCGCCGACGCCTACAACCCGGCGCTGCCCGCCAACCCGGCGCAGGCCAGCACCCCGGCGGGCGAGCCCGCGCGGGCCGACATGACGCAGATCAAGGCCGACCAGGCCTGGGCCGTCAACCCCGGCTCCGCGTCGGTCAAGGTCGGCATCCTCGACACCGGTGTCGACGACCAGCACCAGGACCTGGCGCCGAACTTCAACGCGGCGGACTCCGTCTCCTGCGCCTACGGCAAGCCCGACACCCGCACCGGCGCGTGGCGTGACGTCGACACGCACGGCACCCACGTCGCGGGCACCATCGCCGCCGCCAAGAACGGCAAGGGCGTCGTCGGCGTGGCCCCGGGCGTGAAGATCTCCGCCGTCCGCGTCGCGGAGCCCGGCAACTCGTTCTTCTTCGCCGAGAACACCATCTGCGGGTTCGTGTGGGCCGGTGACCACGGCTTCAAGGTCACCAACAACAGCTACTACACCGACCCGTGGCAGTTCAACTGCCCGGACAACATCGACCAGGCGGCCATCATCGAGGGCGTCAAGCGCGCCCAGGAGTACGCCGAGGGCAAGGGTTCGCTCCAGATCGCCGCGGCGGGCAACGAGAACTACGACCTCGCCCACAAGACGACCGACACCGCGAGCCCCAACGACTCGACGCCGGTCACCCGCACCATCACCAACGCCTGCCTGGACATCCCGACCGAGCTCCCGGGCGTGGTCACGGTCGCGGCGAACGGCACCGGCACCACCAAGGCCTCGTTCTCCAACTTCGGCCAAGGCGTCATCGACGTCGCGGCCCCCGGCCAGGACGTCTACTCCACCCTGCCCGGCGGCAAGTACGGCACCAAGAGCGGCACCTCGATGGCCACCCCGCACGTGGTGGGCGTCGCCGCGCTGATCGCGAGCGCCAACCCGGGCATCACCCCGGCGCAGATCCGCGACAAGCTGGCCACCCAGGCCAACGACATCGCCTGCCCGGCGGACGGCCGCTGCACCGGCACGACGGCCAACAACTCCTTCTTCGGCGAGGGCCAGGTCGACGCCCTGAAGGCGGTCGGCGCCACCCCGCCCGCGGGCAAGTACTTCGAGAACACCGCGGACTTCGCGATCGCCGACAACAGCACGGTGGAGAGCCCCATCACCGTCACCGGCGTGACCGGCAACGCCCCGGCCACCCTCAAGGTCGGCGTGAACATCGTCCACACCTACATCGGCGACCTGAAGGTCGACCTGGTCGCGCCCGACGGCACCGTCTACACGGTCCACAACCGGGCCGGCGGCAGCGCGGACAACATCAACCAGACCTACACCGTCGACGCCTCCTCGGAGGTCGCGAACGGCACCTGGAAGCTGCGCGTCAACGACAACGCGGGTGGCGACACCGGCAAGATCGACTCCTGGAACCTGACCTTCTAGTCGGGACCGCCGGCGGGGCCGCCGGGGAGGGAACTCCCGGCGGCCCCTCCGCGCTACCGGGTCCGCAGCACGCAGTCCCCGCACAGCCCGCCACCGGGCACCTTGTAGTAGAGGCAGCAGCTGCGCCGGACGAAGGCCACCCCGAGGCCCTCCTCGTGGACGAACTCCCCCGTGCCCGCCAGGGCCCCGCCCTCGGCCAGCAGGCCCGCCGCCTCTGCCACGGCCCGCTCCCCCGGCACCCGGTCGAGCAGCACGCGCAGGGCCCCGACCAGCCCGGAGGCGGCGTTGCCGCGCAGGACCCGCTCCGAGACCCCGTACGCCCGCCGCAGCGCGCCGTCCAGCACGGCCAGGTTCCCCAGCACGGTCTCCCCCAGGGCCCCGGCGGGCAGGACCTCGGCCGGGGCCGGCAGCCACAGGCGGAGCGAGCCGCCGTCGGGCAGGTGCCACCACACCCGGTCCGGGGCCAGATCCGGTACCTGGCCGCCCAGGGCGGCGCAGCCCAGCGCCAGCGACCACAGCCGCGAGACGATCCCGAACTGCGCGGTCGAGGCCGCCACCCGGCCCGGCCCGGTGCCGATCCGCCGGCCCACCTCGTCGACGTACGGGCCGAGCCGCTCCCCGTAGAGCTCCGTCAGCGGGCGGAAGCCCGGTCCGGGCGGCTCCGTGCCGTAGGGGACGGTGAAGAAGGGGCCGACGGCCTCCAGCCTGCCCAGTACGTCGTCCAAGTCCATCCCCGCATGATCGCAGGGCCCGCCCCCGCCCCGGCGCGCCGGGAGGGGGTCAGGAGAGCCCGGGCGAGGCCGCCCCGGCCGGCGCCCGCCCGTCCTCGCCGCCGGCCTTCGCCCGGGCCCGGCGGGAGGCCGGGCCCATGGCGTACGAGGCCGCCAGCAGCAGGGCGCCGAGCAGCAGCCAGCCGGGGATCCCCCACATCAGCAGCAGCGCGGTCAGCAGCAGCGGGCCCAGGGTCCGGGCCACCGGGACCCCGGTGCCGAAGAAGCCCTGGTACTGCCCGATCCGCTCGGGCGGGGCCAGGGAGAAGCCGATCTGCCAGGATCCGGCCGACTGCCGCATCTCGGCGTCGGCCTGGAGCGCGGCGCCCGCCACCAGCAGGGCGGCGGCCGCCCACCCCGAGGAGGGCAGGGCCGAGACGGCGAACACGACGCAGGACAGGGCCATGACAATCCCGGAGATCCGCAGGGCCCGTCCGGCGCTGTCGAGGCCGGTGACGGGCCGGGCCAGACGCACCTGGAACAGCATCACGGCGAGGGTGTTGAGCACGAACAGCGCCGACACCAGCCAGCCCGGGGCCTGGGTGCGCTCGGCGATCCACAGCGGGATCGCCAGGCTCAGCAGCGGCATCCGCAGCAGCAGGACCGCATTGAGCAGCGTGACCAGGGCGTACGGGCGGTCGCGCAGCACCGCCAGGCGCGGCTCCCCCGCCGCCCGGCCGGGCGCCGGCGCCACCGCGGGCAGCCCGCGCAGCACGGCCGCGCAGACCAGGAAGCTCACCGCGTCCAGGGCGAACACCACGAGGTAGGCCCGCTCGGTGCCGGCGCCGAGGGCCAGCCCGCCCAGGGCCGCGCCGAGGGCCAGCCCGGCGTTGAGGGTGGACTGGAGGCGGGCCAGTACCCCGGTGCGCTCCCCGGGGGCCACCAGGCCCGCGAGCAGGGCCTGGCGGGCGGCCGCGAGCCCGCACTGGGAGACGGCGTAGAGCACCACGGCGCACAGGAACGCCCCGAAGGAGCGGATGAACAGGAAGGAGGCCACCGAGGCGGCGGTGGCCAGCGCCAGCAGCACCGAGGTGCCGCGCGGCCCGCGCCGGTCGGCGAGGGCCCCCAGCGGTACTCCGGCGACCGAGCCGACCGCCCAGGCGAGGGTCAGGCCGAGGCCGATCTGGGCGGGCGAGAGGCCCACGACGCGGGTGAAGTAGAGGGCGGAGCACACGTAGTAGGCGCCGTCGCCGACGGAGTTGCTCAACTGGGCGGCGGCCAGGCGGCGGGGCGCGCCGGGCGCGGGCAGGAACCGTATCGTCACCGCTCCATTGGATCACCGCGGCGGCCCGCCGGAGTGGGCCGATCGGCAGTCTGTCAGGTGGGCCACTTCACCGTTCGCACGGTCCCGCCCGGCGGCCCCGCCGCACCCGCGTCACAGGTCGCCGAGGAACTCCAGCAGCGCCCGGTTGAACTCCTGCGGCCGCTCCACGCCCGGCAGGTGCCCGGCCCGTTCGATCACCCGGAGCCGGGCGTGCGGCACCAGGGCGCACAGGGCCTCGGCCTCCGCGACCGGGGTGTAGACGTCGTCGGCCCCCACCAGCACCAGGCAGGGCACCTCCTCGGGCAGGGCGGCGAGCACCGGCCGGTAGTCCGGCCGCTCGGCGCGGCCGCGCAGCGCGGCGGCGGCGCCGAGCGGGTCGGTGGCGCGCATCATGGCGCTGACCCGGGCGGCTGCCTCCGGCTGGCCCGTGACGTTGTAGGGCGCCAGCATCTTGTCAATGACTTCTTCGGCGTACGGACCCATCCCCTCCGCGAGGAGCCGCTCGGCGGTCTCGCGGCGGAACTCCGCGCCCTCCGCGGTCTCCGGAACGGGGGAGGTGTCGGAGAGGACGAGGGCCCGCACCAGCCCCGGGTGGCGCAACCTGAGCTCCATCGCGATCTGCCCGCCCATGGACACTCCCCCGACGACCGCCTGTTCGATATCCAGGTCCCGGAGGAGGCCTGCCAGGTCGTCGGCGAAGGAGGCGAGCGGGGTCTTTTCCTCCGTCGCCGGGTTGTCCCCATATCCTCGCAGGTCAGGGACTATGACACGGAAGCCGGCGGCGGCCAGCGCGGCCGCCTGCGGGGCCCACATCGACCGGTTGAACGGGTGTCCGTGGATCAGGATCACGGGCTCGCCGGCCGCCGGGCCAAAGTCATCGAAAACACACTTTGCGCCATTGCCAAATAGGGGGTTCATGAGAGGACCCTAAGGGGCTACATTGAGCCACTCGCGTTCACCTGACAGCCCGTTGCCTTTCACCCGCGTTTTGCGCGGGGGGTGACGTCAGGGACGCAGACTGTGCAACCACCCCACCGCCCAGAAGGACCGAAGGCTCCGTGCCCGTACCCGTACTCCTCGCCGGCCGCTCCGTGCGGCTCGAGCCCCTCGCCCCCCACCACACCGAGGCCCTGGCCGAGGCCGGGGCCGAGGATCGTACGACTTACGCCTTCACTCCCGTTCCGCACGGGTTGCAGGCGTCCCACGAGTACATCGACCGTGCCCTCGCCGATCAGGCAGCGGGTCGATCCCTTGCGTTCGCCGTGGTCAGAGCCTCTGACGGGCGGGTGGTCGGGTCGACCCGGTTCCTGGAACTCGACTACTGGCAGGGCCCGCTCGTCTGGCCGGCCGTACCCGGCGTCCCCTTCGGGGATCCGGCGACGGCCATCCCCGACGCGGCGGAGATCGGGAACACCTGGCTGTCCCCGGCCGCCCAGGGCACCGGCATCAACACCGAGGCCAAGCTGCTCATGCTGCGCCACGCCTTCGAGACCTGGGGCGTGCGCCGCATCTCGCTGCGGGCGGACGCCCGCAACGGGCGCTCGCGGGCCGCGATGGAACGTCTCGGCTTCACCTGCGAGGGGGTCCGCCGGGCCCACTCGCGGGGACTGGACGGCGCGGTGCGCAGCACGGCCTTCTACTCGATCCTCGACGAGGAGTGGCCGACGGTCCGCTCGATCATCGAACTGCGCATGTCGGCGGCGGCGCCCCGGCGCCGCCGGCGCAAGACGCTGATTCCGGCGTAACGGTCCTGCGGGCTCCGGCCCGCCCGGATCCGCGTCCCGCCGCGCGCCCGCGCGGCGGGTCCCCCCGGCCCTCGTTCCCGCCCTCCCGGCCGCTCAGCCGAGGAAGGCCGGGGCGAGGGCCGAGGCCGTCACCCGGGTCGCGGCCCCGCTCCCGTCGGCCGGCACGGAGTACAGGTCCGCGCCGAAGTCCCCGGGCAGCGAGTAGACGACGGTCGCGTCGTCGGTCCACACCGCCTGGTCGTCCACGCTGCGCTCCTCCGCGAGCGGGGTCTCCCGCAGGGAGGCGAGGTCCAGGACGTAGAGCCGCCAGGGGGCGTCCTCGGGCAGTCCCGGCACCCGCTTCTTGAACACCAGCCGGGTCCCGTCCGGGGACAGCGAGGGGCACTCCAGGTTCTCGCGCAGCACGGTCACCGTGCGCCCGGCGAGGTCGCCGCGGACCAGGTGGGTGCGGCCGCCGGTGGCCAGCGTCGCGTAGAAGGTCTTCTCGTCGGCGGCGAAGGTGACCCCCCAGAAGTTGACGTCGGCGTTCCGGTAGGTCTTCCCGTCCATGCGGACGGTGAAGTCCTCCAGGGAGGCGTCGTACCTCCCGGTGCGCAGGTCGAGCAGGGAGGTGCGGGTGGAGAAGTTCGTGCCCGCGTACGAGTCCCCGCCGACGAAGACGGTCCAGGCCACCAGGTGCCCGCCCGGCGAGACCCGGGCGCGGGTCGGGATCCCCGCGAGGGGGCGGGCCGCGACCTGCTTGAGGCCGGCGTCGAGGACGACCGCCCGGTAGCTCTCCTGGACCCCGCCCTTGTCGGCCTGGAGGCAGATCCCGGTGCCGGCGGCCGCGTGGAAGCGCAGGCACTTCACCCCGGACGCGGTACGGGGGCCGTCCGGGGCGGCGGCCGGGACGGAGGCGAGTTCGTCGCGGTGCGGGCCCCAGGCCATGTTCCGGAAGACCATCCGCCGGCCCCCGTCGCCCGGGGCGAGGGAGACCGTGCCGGGGGTGATCCGCGGGCCGCCGGGCCGGGCCTGGTCCTTCTCGTCGGCCCGCGACCCGGCGCGGACCACGGCGATCACGCCGACGGCGGCGAGCAGGACGACGGCGCAGACCAGGATCAGGATCCGGCGCTGGAGGGTCATGTGGGGGCCTTCGGTCTTTCTCGTGTGGGGATGCGGCGGTGCGGCGGCCGGGGTCAGGGGCGGCGGGGCCTCAGCCGGGCGCAGCCGGCGACGGCGAGGGCGAGCAGGACGGCGGCCACGGCGAGGGCGGGCCGGGCGCCCCAGACGGTCCAGGCGGCGCCGAAGCCCAGGGAGGCGGCGAACCGGGCGAGGGCCTGTCCGGTCTGGACGAGGGCGAGCCCGCCGCCCCGGTGCTCCTCGGGGACGGCTCCGGCGGCCTCGGCCATGAGCACGCCGTCGGTGGCGGCGTAGAAGGCGCCGTGCAGCAGGAGGACCGCGTACGGCAGGACCGGGTGGTGGGCGCCGGTGAGGAGCAGACCGTACGCGAGGAGCAGCGCGAGGTGGCCGCCGAGGAAGACCCGGCGGCGGCCGGCGCGGTCGGCGAGGCGGCCGAGCGGCATCGCGAGCAGGAAGAAGGCTCCGGCCGTGCCGAGCGGCAGCAGGGCGAACCAGCGGTCGGCGATCCCGGTGGCCTTCTGCAGCAGCAGGAAGACGAAGGCGTCACTGACGGTGCACAGCCCCAGCAGCAGGGCGCACAGGGCCGTGCGGCGCAGGTCCCGGCGGCGCAGCAGGCCGAGGGAGGCCCGCAGGGAGACGGGGGCGGCGCCGGGCGCGGGGACGGTGCGGCGGCCGGGGACGAAGAGCACGAGCACCAGCACGCCGAGGGCGGCCACGCAGGCGCTGACGGTGAACACGGCGTCGTAGCCGTCGGCGGCGCCGCGCAGGATCAGGAACGCCAGCAGCGGCCCGATGAGCGCGCCGGCGGTGTCCATGGCCCGGTGCACGCCGAAGGCCCGGCCACGGTCCTCGGGGGCGGCGGCCAGGGAGATCAGCGCGTCGCGCGGAGCGGTGCGCAGCCCCTTGCCGGTGCGGTCCAGCGCGAGGACGGCGCCGATGGCGGGGAGGGTGTGGGCGAGCAGCAGCAGCGGTTTGCACAGGGCGGAGAGGCCGTAGCCGATGCCGGCGAGCGCCTTGTGGCGGCCGAGCCGGTCGCCGAGGTGGCCGCCGGTGAGGCGGACCAGGGCGCTGACGCCGTTGTAGACCCCGTCGAGGAGGCCGAAGCCGAGCGGGGTGAGCCCGAGTCCGGCGACGAGGTAGAGCGGGAGCACGGCCGTGACCATCTCCGAGGAGACGTCGGTGATCAGGCTGACCGTGCCCAGGGCGAGCACCGTGGGGGCGAGGGCGGCGCGCCGCCCCGGGCGGGTGCCCGGGGCGACGGCCTGCTTCTCGGGGGCCACGGCGGGCGCGGGGGTACCGCGACTGTCCGCGACGTACATGGTCAGGAGGCCCAGATCCCCGTGATGTCCTTGGCGGTGGCGGCGTTCCCGGCGTGGGTGGTCAGCCCGGCCAGGCCCTCCAGGGTCCGCAGCACGTCGTAGTGGTTGTAGGTGGTGGCCGTGGTGGCGCCCGGGGTCACGGGCTGGCCGTAGAGCACGGTCGGGATCTGGTTGCCGGCGAGCCGGTTGTCCTCGTCGAAGGTGACGACGAGCAGGCTGTTGTGGGTCTTGGCCCAGTCCGCGTAGGCCTTGAGGTTGTTCTTGAGCCAGGTGTCGCCGGTGCCGACGGAGCAGTCGTGCATGTCGCTGCAGAGGTTCGGGACGACGAAGGACACCTTGGGCAGGGTGGTGAAGTCCGTGGGGAACTGGGTCATCGTCTTCGCGGTGCTCGTGGGCACGTTGGAGAAGGCGAACCAGGGGTTGTGCTTGCGGGCGTACTTGCCGCTGGAGCAGGTGGTGGAGCCCTGGCTGGGGAGGGTCTCGTTGTAGCTGCCCCAGCTCTGGCCGGCGGCTATCAGCTCGGAGGCCAGGTTGGGGGCGGAGCTGAAGCCGGGGGTGTAACAGCTGTCGTCCGTGACGCCCTGGTTGGAGCCCGAGAAGAGCTGCATGTAGTTGGGCTGGCTGGGGTGGGTGATGCCGAACGACTGCGTGAGGCTGGCACCCCCGGCCTTCAGGGAGTTGATGTAGGGGGCGCTGGAGCTGCCGATGACCTGGTTGTAGGCGTGGTTCTCGAAGACCACCACGACGGTGTGGTCGGGGGCGGGCAGGCCCGCGGCGTGCGCGGGCTGCGCGCTGCCGAGGCCGGCCCAGAGGGCGGCACCGGCGGCGGTGACGCCGAAGGCGGTGGCCAGGGCGGTCTTGCGGCGGGGCCGTGAAATGGTCATGCCAAACACGGGATGTACCTCCGGGCACATGGGGGAAGCCTTGGGGGCGGCGGCGCGGACGCACCATACCCAGGGGCGTGTGCATGGGCCAGGGACGCGTGGATAACAGGAGGGGAACTCCGTGCGCCGTACAGGCGATGGGCAATGCCCTACCCCCTGGACCGTCAAGAAAAGGAAAAATAGGGAACCCCGAGGCACTATCGTTCATCATTCGAACGGAAGCAGTCGTCATCCCCCGACGGGGCCAGCAACAGCCGGAGAGCCACCGCACATGTCGTACTCACCCGACGGCCAGTACCAGCCGCCGTACCGGCCGGAAGGTCAGAACCCGCCGCCGCGCCCGCCCTACGGCCAGCCGCAAGGAGCCCAGCAGGGCCGGCCGCAGTACGCCCCCCAGGGCGGGCGTCCGCAGCCGTACGGCCGGCCCCCGCAGGACGGGCAGCCCTACGGCGGCCCCCAGCAGGGGCGGCCGCAGCAGGGCCGGCCCCCCTACGGGCAGGACCAGTACGGGTACGAGGCACCGACGCAGGCGCAGCCCCGTTACGAGCAGCCGGACTACCGGCAGCAGCAGTACGACCAGTACGAGCCTCCCTACGAGGAGGAGCCGCCGCGCCGCAAGTCCAAGGCGAAGAAGTGGATCATCGCGGGCGTCACGGTGCTGGCCCTGGCCGGCATCGGCGCGGGTGTGATGGCGTACTTCGAGATACCGCCGTTCACCGACAAGGGCGAGGCCGTCTCCTTCGGCAAGCCCCAGGGCGGCGCGGCGGAGGGGGCGAAGCAGGCGCCGAACTCCAAGGCGCTGATGCCGACGAACCCGACGGCCCAGTTCAAGAACGCCTCGACCCTGTCCGACGGCACCAAGGTGGCGGTCACCGAGCTGGACGGCAAGAAGTCCGGCTTCAAGGGCAAGGTGTGGGTCTGGGCCCCGAAGGAGTACAACGACCCCAAGTTCGCCAAGAGCGGCTTCCCGGTCCTGATCGCCCTGCCCGGCGGCGCCGGCTACCCGGTCAACTACTGGATGGGCACGGACCTCAAGCTCCAGTCCAGCATCAGCAAGTGGTACGAGGAGGGCAAGAGCAAGCCCTTCATCCTCGCCATGCCGGTGCTCAACCCGCAGCCGGACGAGCCCAAGGCCATCTACTGGGACGGTTCCGACATCCCGGATCAGCCGAAGATGGGCACCTGGCTGACCGAGGACGTCCCGAACCTGATGAAGGAGAACTTCCGCACCGTCAAGTCGCGGGACGGCTGGGCCTACATGGGCTCCTCCACCGGCGGCTTCGCGAGCCTCAAGGCCGTGCTGAAGTACCCCGAGAAGTTCAAGGCCGCGATCTGCTCCGGACCGGACATCGTCCCGGACTCCCCCCTGTGGGCGGGGCACGACAAGGAGAAGGCCGAGAACAACCCGGAGCTGCTCGCCAAGCAGCTCATCGACAAGAAGGGCCCGGACGTCTACCTAGCCTTCCAGGTCGGCGACAACGAGAGCAACAAGAAGACGCTCCCGGACGTGCAGAAGTTCGTCGCCACCTATACCAAGGGCCCCATCCACACCAGTCTGAGGGTGATCCCGGGCGGCCAGCACAACGCCAAGACCTACGTGCCGAACATGGGTGAAGGACCGATCCAGTTCATCAGCAAGGTCATGGAAGGACCAGTGGAGTAACAGCCTCCGCACGCACTGCCTCCGGCTCCGGCCCGCCGAACACCTTCGGCGGGCCGCTGCCGTTCCAGGGCTCCCAGCCGGGGTCCCCGGTGACGGCGTAGCGGACCCAGGCCCCGTGCATCTCGTCGGCCAGGGCCTGCGGCGCGTCCGGCCCGGCCAGCCAGGAGGACTCCGGCCGGCCGAGGGTGTCGAAGACGAAGCCCAGCTCCAGCGCGTGACAGGCGCCGAGACCGGGTACACCGCTGGGCCAGCGGAACTCGTAGAGGTGGCTCGGGGCCGCCCGCCGGGCCCCGGCGATCCGGCGCAGGGGGTCCCGCAGCAGCCGGTCGGTGACCAGCTGCCCGGCGAGGTCGGCCGGGGAGGCCTCCGGCAGCGCGGCGCGCAGCGCCCGCACGGCGGCCCGGTCCTTGCCGCCGCGCAGCCGCCCGTACGCCACGGCCAGCGGCCCGAGCCGGTCCAGCAGCCTCCCCCCGCCGGTCGGGGCGAGCCACAGCCGGTGCTCCTGGGCGGTCCAGCCCATCAGCAGCGGCACGTCCGAGGCCACGGCCGCGTCCAGCGGGTCGGCCGGGAGCGTGTCCGGGTCGGTGACCAGCCCGAAGGCGGGGCCGCCGAGCACCGGGGAGGAGCGGCGCATCGCCGCCTCCTGGGCGGAGAGCAGCGCGGGCAGAGGGACCGCCTCGAAGGCCCGGGCGGTGGCGGGCACCCGCAGCCGCGCCGCCATCCGCCGGACCATCGTGCGGACCTGGTCGCGCAGGAGCGCCTCGGGGGCCCCGCTCTGGAGGACGGCCCGGGCGAAGAGGCCTGAGGCGCGCGGGGCGGCGAGCAGGGCGCCGATGCTGATGGCGCCGGCGGACTCGCCGAAGAGGGTGACCCGGCCGGGGTCCCCGCCGAAGGCGGCGATGTGGTCGCGGACCCATTCGAGGGCGGCGATCTGGTCGAGGAGGCCCCGGTTAGCGGGGGCGTCGGGGAAGAGGCCGTAGCCGAGGACCCCGAGCCGGAAGTTCACCGAGACCAGCACGACCCCGTCGCGGGCGAAGGCGGAGCCGTCGTAGACGGGCACGGCGGACGAGCCCCGGGTGTGGGCGCCGCCGTGGATCCAGACCATCACCGGCAGCCGGGCGCCGGGGGCCGGGTCCGGGGTCCAGACGTTGAGGGTCAGGCAGTCCTCACCGGGGATCTCGGGGTCGGACAGCAGGGCGGCGAAGACCGGCGGATAGGGCACCTTGGGCGCGGTCGGCCCGAACGCCCCGGCGTCGCGTACGCCGTCCCAGGCGGCCGGGGGCCGCGGGGCGGCGAAGCGCAGGACGCCCGTGGGCGGGGCGGCGTAGGGGACGCCCCGGAAGACGGCGGTGCCGCCGGCCTCCCAGCGGCCCTCCACGACCCCGTACCCGGTGCCCGCCCGGGGCCGGCGCCCACCGCCCGCTGTGCTCATCCGCGCTCTCCTCGGCCGGCCCCGGTCCGCGCCCGGGCCTCGGTAGGGCCCGGTTCCGCTTCCGGGCGTTCCGAGCACGGTCGCACACCCGTCCGACGGGTGACAAGGCGTGACCGGCTCCCGGGCGGGCCGGGTTGGACCGGCATGCGAGCGAACCTCATCACCCCCGCCGCGGCCGCCCTGGCCCTGGGCGCCCTGCTGTCGGCCGCGTCCGGCCCGGCACAGGCCGCCGGTCCCGGATTCCAGTACGTCGGCCAGGACGACCGCGTCCACGGCGTGACCTCCCCGAACGGCTGCGCGGAGGCGGCGGGCGGCGGCGGGCGCGCGGTCACCAACCACACGGGGCACACCGCGTCCCTGTACCGCGAACCGCACTGCAAGGGGCGGGTGGTGGCGGTTATGCGGCCGGATGCGGTCGCTCAGGTCCGGCCCTCCTTCGCCTCTGTCCGTTTTTCCGTCCCCGGGTAGCCCACTGGGCCGTGACCACTCGGCGCTCGCCGCGTTGTATGCCATGTCAAATGCCGCAGAGGATGCGGCGCCCACATCTCACGAGGAGATCTTGATGTCGCGTATCGCGAAGGCATTCGCCATCACCGCTGTCGCCGGTAGCACCATGGCCGCCGGCGCCGGTCTGGCCGTCGCCGATGCCGGAGCGCACGGTGCGGCGGTCGGCTCCCCCGGTGTCCTGTCGGGCAACGTCGTTCAGGTTCCGGTTCACGTCCCGGTCAACGTGTGCGGCAACACCGTCAACGTGATCGCCCTGCTGAACCCGGCCTTCGGCAACACCTGCGTCAACGCCTCCGGCGGCGGCGGCCACCACACCGAGGGCGGCAGCTACGGCGACTGATCGCCTCCCCGCCTGACCGGCTGAAGGGCCCCCGCCAAGAGGCGGGGGCCCTTTCCGTGCCCTGCCGTGGGCTGCGCCACCCTTCGCGGCTCCCTCCGCGGTACGAAGGGGCCGCGCGCGTTCACTCGTAGCGGTAGACGCCCCCGTGGCCGAGCATCTCGCGCGGGGTGACGTCCCAGGGGGGCATCGGCTCGTCGAGGGCGATGACCCGGCCCCGCTGGAGGTCCCCGAGCTCCAGCGGGGCGGCCGGCAGGTAGCCGGAGCGGGGATGGCGCCGCTGCCAGCGGTCCCAGACCAGGTCCACGAAGGCGTGGTGCAGCCAGAACGCGGGGTCGTTGGGGGAGGTGGCACCCGTCATATGGCCGCCGATCCACTGGTGGACCTTGTTGTGGTTGCGCCAGCGCTCGCTCTTGGGCGCGGCCCAGCCCTCCAGCTTGTTGCGGAAACCCCCGCCCTCGGTGGTGGAGTTCCAGGGTGAGGAGTCGTAGACGGGGTCGTCGATCGCCCACTGGAGTTCGGCGGCGGTCGGCAGGGAGATGGGATTGCCGGGCCGTCCGAGGTTGCGGGTGAGGAACGGGGCCTCGCTGACACCGACGGTGATCGTCCAGTTGCCCCGCTCGTAGGCGAAGGGGCCGGTGGTCACCTGGAGGTCGCCCTCCCGGCCGGTGCCGCCGAGGAAGTCATCGGCCCACAGGGAGGAGACGGGGCTGGAGTCGGCGGTCCAGTCCCAGTACGGGATGGAGATGCGGGGGTCGAGCTCCCGCAGCCGCTTCTCGAACTCCAGCAGGTAGCTGCGGTGCCAGGGGAAGAACGACGGGGACATGTGCCCCACGCGCAGCTTCCGGTCCCGGTCGGGCACGAAGTAGGTGCCGTGGGTGCGCACGAACTCGTCGTAGGTGCCGTTGCGCTTGAGTTCCAGCAGCGCGGACGTGAACAGCTTCTTCTGCGCGCCGGTGAGGTTCTTCTGGTTCTGCCGGGTGTACACCGCGGGGGTCCTCCTGGTTCCCGGCCGTCAGCCGTGGTGCGGGGCGGCCAAGGCCAGTTGGGTGGTGCCGAGTTCGTCGACGGCCGCGCGGGCCAGCTCCAGCGGGGTGTCGTAGGACTGGAAGTGGTTGACCGCGCTGAGGTAGCTGCCGTCGGCGCGGCGCATGACGTGCAGGGGGCGGCCGTCGATGTGCACCGCCTCCCCGGCCGGGTCGACGCTGATGTGCCGGCCCCGGTACGTCTCCTCGGCGAGCGGGGCCGGGCCGAGGGTCTGCCGGGGGCGGCGGGTCCGCAGGAGGGGGGTCAGCGCGGCGGCCGTACCGGCGAGGGCGGTCGCGCCGAACACCGTACGGAGGAAGGCGCGGCGGGTGCGCGTGGCACGGGCGCTGGCGTACATGGGTCTCCCTCGGTCGTTGGTCCGCGTACGCGGGGTCTAACGCCGAGTGGCGGGGAGAGGTCACCTGTGCGTGACGGGAGACTCCGCCCCCCGGCCCCACACGCGCCTCAGTCGCCGACGGGGCGGTGAACGGCCCCGCCGGCGACTGAGGCGAAACGGAGGTTATGGCGCCGCCAGCTCCGCGAAGTCGGCCACCAGGCCGCGGTGGTGCCCCTCCGTGCCGAGCGCGAGCGCATCGGCCTTGGCGCGCTTGAGGTAGAGGTGGGCGGGGTGTTCCCAGGTCATGCCGATCCCCCCGTGGAGCTGGACGCACTCCTCCGCCGCCCGGACCGCGACCCCGGAGCAGTACGCCTGGGCGACGGCCACCGTCAGGGGCGCGTCGGGGGCGGCCGTGGCGAGGGCGTCGGCCGCCGCCCGGGCGGCCGCGCGGGCGGAGGCCACGTCCAGCCAGAGCCGGGCGAGGCGGTGCTTGAGGGCCTGGAAGGAGCCGACGGGACGGTTGAACTGGTGGCGGCCGCGCAGGTACGCGACGGTCTCGGTGAGGCACCACTCGGCGATCCCGACCTGCTCCGAGGCCAGCAGCCCGGCCCCGGACAGCAGCGCTCCGGCGACGGCCGCCCGGGCGGTGGCGGGGTCGGCGAGGGGGGTCGCGGCGGCGCCGTCGAGGGTGACGGTGGCCAGCGGGCGGGTCAGGTCCAGCGGGACCGCCGGGGTGAGGACGGCGCGGCCGGCGGGGACGGCGTGGAGCCCGGTGTCGGCGAGGACCAGCAGGACGTCGGCGGCCACCGCGTCGGCGACGGAGGTGACCGTCCCGCTGAGCACCCCGCCGCCGCCGTCGTGCAGCGGCGCCGGCAGGGGCGCGCCGGGGGCCTGGGTCAGGGGGAGGGCGGGGACGCAGACGAGGCGTCCGGCCGCGAGCTCCCGTACCAGCTCCGCCGCCCCGGGGCCGTCACAGGCGCAGGCGAGCAGGATCTCCGTCGCGACGACGGACCCGGTCAGGTACGGGACGGGGGCGACGGCCCGGCCCAGCTCCTCCAGGACCACGGCGGCCTCCCGGTGGCCGGCGCCCGCCCCGCCCAGTTTCTCGGGGACGAGCAGTCCGGCGGCGCCGATCCCGGCGGCCAGGGTCCGCCACAGCTCCGGGTCGTGGGGGTGGCCGGTCTCCGCCCGGGCGAGGACGGCGGCGGGTGCGCAGCGGTCGGCGAGCAGCGACCGCACGGCCGCGCGGAGTTCCTCCTCGGTGTCGGAGTACAGCAGGTCGAGCGGGGCGCGGGGGGCCGAGTGGCCCGGCTGCGGCGGGCGTGCGCTCATCGGGCGAGGTCCTTCCAGGGGGTGTCCTTGTCGTCGCGCGGTTCGGCGGGCAGTCCGAGGACGCGTTCGGCGACGATGTTGAGGAGGATCTCGCTGGTGCCGCCCTCGATGCTGTTGCCCTTGGCGCGCAGGTAGCGGTATCCGGCGTCGCGGCCGGTGAAGTCGACGATCTCGGGGCGGCGCATCGTCCAGTCCTCGTACAGGAGGCCCTCCTCGCCGAGGAGTTCCACCTCCAGGCCGCTGATCTCCTGGTTGAGGCGGGCGAAGGTGAGCTTCATCCCGCTGCCCTCGGGGCCCGGCTGGCCGGCCGCGAGCTGCTGGCGCAGCCGTTCGGCGGTGAGGCGGGCCACCTCGGCCTCGACCCACAGGCCGAGCAGCCGCTGGTGCAGGGCGTGGGTGCGCAGCCCGGGGCGTTCGCGCCAGGCCGCGGCGACGGGGGCGATCATGCCGCCCTCGCGCGGCAGGCGCATGCCGCCGATGGAGACGCGTTCGTTCATGAGGGTGGTGCGGGCGACGGCCCAGCCCTCGCCGACGGCGCCGAGGCGGTGGGTGTCGGGGATGCGGACGCCGGTGAGGAAGACCTCGTTGAACTCGGCCTCGCCGGTGATCTGGCGCAGCGGCCGGACCTCGACGCCGGGGGCGTGCATGTCGCACAGGAAGTAGGTGATGCCCCGGTGTTTGGGCAGGGACGGGTCGGTGCGGGCGATGAGGATGGCCCAGCGGGCGGTGTGGGCGCTGGAGGTCCACACCTTCTGCCCGTCGACCACCCACTCCCCGGCCGCCTCGTCGAGGACGGCGCGGGTGCCGAGGGCGGCTAGGTCGGAGCCGGCGCCGGGCTCGCTGAAGAGCTGGCACCAGACCTCCTCCCCCAGCCACAGGGGGCGCAGGAAACGGCGTTTCTGCTCCTCGGTGCCGTAGGCGAGGATCGTGGGCGCCGCCATGCCGAGGCCGATGCCGATCCGGCGCGGGTCGTTGTCGGGGGCGCCGGCGGCCTCCAGTTCGGCGTCGACGACGGCCTGGAGGGTGCGGGGCGCGCCGAGTCCGCCGAGGCCCTCGGGGTAGTGGACCCAGGCGAGTCCGGCGTCGAAGCGGGCGCGCAGGAAGTCGGCGGGGTCGGTGGTCGCGGGCGGGTGGGCGGCGAGGAGGTCCCGGGTGCGGGTGAGCAGCCGCGCGGCGGTGAGGGTCATCGGGCGCCGCCGGGCAGGGAGGGTACGACGACCAGCCGGCCGGTGGTGGTGCCGTCGGCGACGCGCTGGACGGCGTCGGCGGCCCCGGCGAGCGGGACCCGTTCGCTGACCAGGGGGGTGATCGCCCCCTGGTCGGCGAGGCGGGTGAGTTCGGTGTGGCAGGCGAGGACGGCGGCCGGGTCCTTGGCCGCGTACAGCCCCCAGTGCAGGCCGAGGATGGAGTAGTTCTTCACCAGGGCGTGGTTGAGGGCGGGGGCGGGTACGGTGCCGCCGGCGAAGCCGACGACGACGATCCGGCCCTCGAAGGCCACGCACTTGGCGGAGGCGGTGTAGGCGTCGCCGCCGACGGGGTCGTAGACCACGTCGGCGCCGCGTCCGCCGGTGAACTCCTTGACCCGGGCGACCAGGTCCTCGGTGGTGCGGTCGATGACGAGGTCACAGCCGAGCTCCTCGGCGGTGCGGGCCTTGGCCCTGCCGCCGACGACCCCGATGACGGTGGCCCCGGCGGCCTTGCCGAGCTGGACGGCGGCGCTGCCGACCCCGCCGGCGGCGGCGTGGACGAGGAGGGTCTCGCCGCGCTGGAGGCGGGCCCTGCGGTGCAGGCCGAACCAGCCGGTCTGGTAGCCGATGTGCAGGGCGGCGGCCTCGGCGTCGTCGAGGGAGCCGGGGGCAAGGAGCAGGGCGCGCGCGGGCGCGGTGACGTACTCGGCGAACCCGCCGTGGGGCAGGCACGGGTTGGCGATGACGCGCCGGCCGTCCTCGGTCTCGCCGCAGATCTCCACTCCGGGGGTGAAGGGCAGCGGGGGCCGGATCTGGTACTGGCCCCGGGTGAGGAGCGCGTCGGGGAAGTTGACGTTGGCGGCGAGCACCCTGAGTCTGACCTCGCCCTCACCGGGTACCGGTTCGGGGACCTCCTCGAGGCGCATGGCCTCGCGGGGTTCGCCGGTCGTGTGTACTCGCCATGCCTGCATCCGGGGCCTCCAGCCGCCGTCGAGGAACCACGCTCGGCGGCATACTAAGCGGTCGCTTGCACCCTTGGGAACCCTCGGCGGAAGCGGGCACACACGATCGAGGTGGGAACAGGAGACCTGGAGATAACATCAACTTGCCGCTTTCACAGGGCATATGACACATCGGGGGTCCCGTGCGCCCGGAGCCGCCCATTCCGGGCGTGGGTCCGGGCCACGGGCACACAGCACAGGGGGAAGAGAACGATGGACCACACGCGCACCCGCACCCGCACCCGCCGCGCCGCCTCGGCGGCGACCGCCGCCCTCGTCCTGGCGGGCATCGTCACCGCGGCCGGACCGGCCGCCGCGGCCACCGCCTCCTGCACGCCCCGCATCCAGGTGCTCGGCTCGATCGGTTCCGGCGGCTACCAGGTGGGCAACCCGCAGTCCGAGGGGGTCCTCGGCCTCGGCACGGCCAACCTGTCCGTCGGTCGCTCCGGCGGCAGGGCCGTCTACTGGACCGGCACCCGGCTCCACAAGGTCCCGCTGCCCGAGACCTCCCCCTCGGGCGCGGTGCTCGCCGTGAACAAGGGCGGGCTGATGGTGGGTGCCGTGTACGGCGCCGACGGCTACCTCTTCACCTACCGGGCGGGGGACGCCGCGGTCACCAGGCTGCCCGAGAGCGACTTCCTGTCCGCCGACGCCGACGTCAACGACGCCGGATACGTCGTCGCCGCCACCCGGACGGGCCGGGGCGCCGTCTGGAAGGACGGCCTGAAGGTCCGCGAACTGGCCGTTCCGGCGGGCTCCGTCCCCAACACCAGGGTGGACACCGTCACCGCCGTCAACAACAGGGGCGACATCCTCGGCATGGCCCGGGAGGACTACGAGGTCCCGGAGACCGGCGAGCACATGGAGGGGACCTTCCCCGTGCTCTGGCCCGCCGGCGGCGGACCCGCCAAGGCCCTGTCGCGTACCTCGAACGACAGCTACGTCCAGGACCTCGACGAGAGCGGCCGCGCGGTGGGCTACGACTGGAACGGCATGGGGTACCGGTACCTGCCGGTGACCTGGACCCCGCCGTACGCCGGGTCCACGTCCTACCCGGGGGTGCTGAAGACCCACCCCTACGGCACCCTGGAGGCGATCAGCCCGACGACCGGCGTGTCCGTCGGCACCGCGAAGTTCCACCCGGACGAGCAGACCCTCCCCGACCAGGCGCAGCTGTGGCCGGGCACGGGCCCGCTGCTCGCCCTGCCCCGGCTGGCCGCGAACCGGGCCAGCACCGCCTCGTCGGCCGCCGACGACGGCCGGGTGGGCGGCGCGGCCGTCAACGCGGCCGGCACGCTGAAGCCGGTGATCTGGACCTGCGCGACGAAGCAGGCGTACCAGCCCGAGTAGGCCCGTACGCCCGGTGCGCGGGCATGGCGATCTGAGCGCCCGCGCGCTATCGATGCCCCATGACGGATGAGACCCGGCGCGGGCTGCCCGCGCCCCCACCGCTCGGCGCGGCCGCCCTGCCCCCCGGTACGTACGAGGGACGGGTGGTCCTCGTGACGGGCGGCGGCACCGGGCTGGGCAAGGCCATCGCCGCCGAGTTCGCCCGGCTCGGCGCGGACCTGGTGATCGCCGGCCGCCGGGCCGGGCAGCTCGCGTCGGCCCGCGAGGAGCTGGTGGCCGTACCCGGCGCGGGCCGGGTCACGGCCGCGGTCTGCGACGTCCGCGACCCCGAGAGGGTCGCGGACGTCTTCGACGCGGCCGTGGCCGCGCTCGGGCCGCCGGACGTGCTGGTCAACAACGCGGCGGCCAACTTCCCCTGCCCCGCCGAGGACCTGTCCCCCAACGCCTGGCGGGCCGTGGTGGACACCACCCTGACCGGCACCTGGTTCATGACCCGCGAGTTCGGCCGGCGCCATCTCGCCGCCGGCACGCCCGGGGCGATCGTCAGCATCGGCGCCTCCTACGCCTGGACCGGCGGGCCCGGCTTCGCGCACAGCGCCGCCGCCAAGGCCGGGGTGAAGAACCTGGTGGAGACCCTCGCCGTGGAGTGGGGGCCGTACGGGATCCGGGTCAACGGGCTGGTTCCCGGGCTGTTCCCGCACGCCGACATGCCCCGCGAGATCCGGGGCGGCCTGGAGCGCGCCGCGCCGGACGGCCAGGACGGCCGGCAGCCCGCCCTTCGGGTGGGGGCGCCGCGCGAACTGGGCTGGGCCGCCACCTTCCTGGCCTCGCCGTACGCCGCCTTCATCACCGGCCACACCCTGGTGGTCGACGGGGCGAACTGGCAGCGGCGGGCCCTGGTCCAGCCCGAGGTGGTGCCGGTGCGCGAGCAGCTGGGACGCGGCCCGTTCACCCCGTGAGGGCCGTTGTCGGTGGGGTGCGGCACCATCGGGTACATGAAGATCCACGAATGGGAACCCTTCCTGCGCACCTGGAGCGCCGAGCGCGACGCCGCCCGGCGGGCCGAGGAGCCCGCACAGCCGACGCTCGGCTGGCTGGGCTTCGATCCGGCCCCGCAGGAGCGGATCGCCGCGCTCGAGACCCGGCTCGGGGCCGTACTGCCGCCTTCCTACCGGGCGTTCCTGGAGGTCACCGATGGCTGGCGGTGGGCCGGGGAGTTCGTGGAGCTGCTGTCTCCGGCGGACCGGGTGGGGCCGGTCCGGGAGCTGACGGCCTTCCTCCACGAGGACCTCACGATGTGGGAGCGGGAGGACCTGGACGCGGACCTCGACGAGGAGGACGAGGACGAAGAAGAGGAGGAGGGGGAAGAGCAGGCGGAGTACCAGAGCGCGCGGTGGAACCGCGCGGTGCAGATATCCCTGACCGGGGACCAGACCTGGCTGCTCCTCGACCCCGGTGACGTGGACGGCGACGGCGAGTGGGCGGCGTACCGGTACTCCGCCTGGAGCGGGTACGGACCGCAGCGGTACGACTCCTTCGCCGCCCTGATGCGCGCCGAGTACCAGAGCTTCCGCGACCTGCGCACGCCCAGGGCTTCCTAGGCTCCTCTGAAGTGCGGGGGCCGGCGGGCCGCCGAGGCGGTGTAGCCCTCGCGGGCGTCCTCGGAGGCCAGGGTGAGGGCGGCCGTCATCGCGACCCGGTCGAGGGCGGCCGGGAGGGCGGCGTCGGCGTAGGCGTCGACCGCCCGCTTGATGCCCTGGACGGCCAGCGGGGCGTTCGCCGCGATCTCCGTCGCCAGCGCGCGGGCCGTGGCGTCCAGTTCGGCCGGGGGCACCACCAGCTGGACCAGGCCCAGCCGCTCGGCCGTCGCCGCGTCGACGCGCCGGCCGGTCAGGGCCAGCAGCTTGGCCCAGCCCGCACCCGCCTCCCGGGCGATGCGCAGGTCGCCGCCGGCGTCCACCGCCACCCCCAGCCGCGCCTCGGGGAGGGCGAAGACGGCGTCGTCCGCGGCCACCCGGATGTCCGCCATCAGGGCCAGTTCGAAACCGAAGCCGAGGCAGTAGCCCTGGACTGCGGCCACGACGGGCTGCGGGAGGCGGGAGAGGACCGCGAAGCGCTCGTGGACCCAGCGGATGCCCTCGTAGTAGTTACGGGTCCGCTCGGCGGCGGACGCCCCCGTGATGTCCCCGCCGGGGGCGGTGACGTCGATGCCCGCGCAGAAGGCCCGGCCCTCCGCCCGCAGCAGGACCGCGCGCACCGCCGGGTCGAAGCGGATCCGGTCGGCGAGCAGACCCAGCTGGCGGGTGGACTCCCAGCTCCAGCCGTTGAGTTCGCCGGGGCGGCAGAGGGTGAGGAGCGCGATCCCGTCCTCGACGTCCAGCCGGACGCGCTCCTCGCCCTCGCCGATGTCCGTGGAGACCGTGTCGATCACGCGTACCGCACCCCGCTCCCGACGACCGTTGACTGACGGAGCGTCAGGTTACTACGGAGGCGATCAGCGGGGGAAGACCTCGAACGGGACCGCCGGGACGCCGCCGAAGCGGGACGCCGCCTGCTGGACGTTGCCGGTCAGGAAGTTCCTCACGTACTCCTGCGGGTCCTGGTCGGTCAGTGCCGCGATGTACGCCTTGTGCTCCAGCAGGGAGTGCACGGCGCGCTCCAGGCCCGGGCCCGCCTCGACCGCGTGCGTCGGCGTGGTGGTCCCCGACACCGCTACCCACCGCACCCCGTCCCACGGCTCCAGGCCCTGCTCGGAGATGAGTTCGGGGAAGATCCACCGGTTGCCGGCGTCCCCGGCGGCGTCCAGGACGGCCCGGCCGACGGCCTTGTGGTCGGGGCTGTTCCAGTTCCCGCCGCCGTCCGCTCCACCCCAGGTGTCCCGGTGGTTGAGCGTGATCACCAGCTCGGGGCGGTGGCGCCGGATGGCCGCCGCGATGTCCCGGCGCAGGTCCGGGCCGTATTCGATGACGCCGTCGCGGTGGCCGAGGAACTCCACCGTCGAGACCCCGACGACGGACGCGCTGGCGCGCTGCTCGGCCTCGCGCAGCGGGGCGCACTCGTCCGGCGCGACCCCGTCGATACCGGCCTCGCCCCGGGTGGCGAGCACGTAGGCGACCTCGCGGCCGCCGTCCGTCCAGTGGGCGATGGCGGCCGCGCAGCCGTATTCCAGGTCGTCGGGATGGGCGACCACCGCGAGGGCGCGCTGCCAGTCGGTGGGCATCGGCTGCAAGGGCGCCTGCTGATCAGCTTGTTCGGTCATAGCCCGCACAATAGGCGAACGGACCGTCAGGGACGCTGGTGGTGGCGCCGCTCGACGTGGCCTACTCCTCGAGGAGGGTGAGGAGGCGGTCCAGGACGTGGGGGCCGCCCGCGCGGACGCCGTCGTGTTCGTACTCGTCCGTCACCCAGGTGCGCAGGCCGCGGATCGAGCGGGCGGTGCGCAGGGAGTGGGCGGTGTCGACGTACATGTCGTCGTGGTAGACCGCGGCCGCCACCGGGACCTCGTTGACGGCGAGGCGCGCCGGGTCGTAGAGGGGCTGCCAGCCGGTGCGGGCCGCCAGGAGTTCGGCGGTGTCGCGCAGGGGGGCCAGGGCGGGGTCGGCGGTGAAGTGCCAGGGGTGGATGGTCTCGCCGGTGAAGAGGAGGGGCTCGGCGCCCTCAAGGGTCTTGGCGGCGTCGAAGCGCGGGTGGGCGGCGCGGACGCGTTCGGCGGCCCAGCCGGTGGGGGCGGCCGGGTCCTGCGCGTAGATGGTCTCGTGCAGGAGGGCGTAGAGGGGGTGGGCGGCGAAGGAGAGGTGGGAGAGGGCCGCTTCGAGGAAGGCGTCGCAGAGGGCGGGGCCGGAGGCGGTGGTGACGAAGGCGTCCTCGAGGAGGTAGTGCAGCTGGTGGCTGCCGTCGCCGGTGCCGAGGAGCAGGCCGAGGGACTGGAAGGCCTCGGCGGTGAGCCGGTAGCCGCCCGGGAGTTCGGCGGGCTGTTCGGCGAGGTGGGCGGCGATGCGGCGGGCGCGTTCGACGTCCATGGGGTAGCGGGCGTAGTGGGCGAGGTTCTTGCGCTCGACGCGCGGGTACGCGGCCTCGTACACCTCGGTCGCGGTGGCGTCGAGGGAGGGCAGGCCGCCGGTGATCAGGGCGGCGGTGAGGCCCTCGGGGGCGGTGGAGAGGTAGTGGGTCGCGCAGAAGCCGCCGAAGCTCTGCCCGAGGACGGTCCAGGGGGCGCCGCCGGTCAGGGTGCGGCGGATGGTCTCGGCGTCGCGGACGATGGAGTCGGCCCGGAAGTGGGCGAGGTGCTCGGCCTGCTGCGCGGGGGTGCCGCGCAGAGGCAGGGTCTGCCGGTTGAGCGGGGTGGAGCGGCCGGTGCCGCGCTGGTCGAGGAGGAGGACGCGGTGATCGGCGAGGGCCCGCTCCAGCCAGGCCTGCCGTCCGGTGAAGCGCCGGGCCCCGAAGCCGGGGCCGCCCTCCAGGTAGAGGAGCCAGGGCAGCCGCTCGGGGTCCTTGCCGGTGGCGACCACCTCGCGCGCGTAGAGCTCGATGTGCTCCCCGCCGGGGCGGGCGTGGTCGAGCGGCACGCTGAAGTGGTGGTCGGTCAGGACGACACCGGGCTGGCGGTAGCTGTGGCTGCGCTGGCGGGTCACGGACGGCTCCTGGGGGTCTGGGGGCCCGGCGGCACCTTCCCGTCGTCGCTCGCGGAGCGAACGGGCGGACGGGAAGGTGCCGGAGGGTCCCGGGCCTGCGCCGGGCCCCGGCCGGGTCGCGGCCGGGGCGGGCGGAGGTGTGCGGTCCGGCCGAGTCTACGGAAGCCGCCGCGGGGTCAGCCCGTCAGAACTCGACCACCGAGCGGAGCACCTCGCCGCGCTCCATGCGGGTGAAGGCCTCCTCGACCCCGTCGAGCGGGATGGTCTCGGAGACGAAGGCGTCGAGGTCGAGCCGGCCCTGGAGGTAGAGGTCGATCAGGAGGGGGAAGTCGCGCTCGGGCAGGCAGTCGCCGTACCAGGAGGACTTGAGGGCGCCGCCCCGGCCGAAGACGTCGAGGAGCGGGAGTTCGAGCTTCATCTCCGGCGTCGGTACGCCGACCAGCACGACGGTGCCGGCCAGGTCGCGGGCGTAGAAGGCCTGCCGGTAGGTCTCGGGGCGGCCGACGGCCTCGACGACCACGTCCGCGCCGTTCCCGCCGGTCAGCTCCTGGATCGCCTTGACCACCTCCTGCGTGCGGCCGTTGACGGTGTGGGTGGCGCCCAGTCCGCGCGCCCACTCCAGCTTCCGGTCGTCCAGGTCCACGGCGATGATCTTCGAGGCGCCCGCCAGCCGGGCGCCGGCCACGGCCGCGTTGCCCACTCCCCCGCAGCCGATGACGGCGACCGAGTCGCCGCGCCCGACGTTGCCGGTGTTCAGGGCGGCGCCGAGGCCGGCCATCACCCCGCAGCCCAGGAGCCCGGCGGCGGCGGGCGAGGCGGCCGGGTCCACCTTGGTGCACTGGCCGGCGGCGACGAGGGTCTTCTCCGCGAAGGCGCCGATGCCGAGGGCCGGGGAGAGCGGGGTGCCGTCCTCGAGGGTCATGGGCTGGGTGGCGTTGTGCGTGGCGAAGCAGTACCAGGGGCGTCCGCGCTTGCAGGCCCGGCAGGTGCCGCACACCGCGCGCCAGTTGAGCACCACGAAGTCGCCGGGGGCGACGGAGGTGACGTCCGGGCCGACGGACTCGACGACACCGGCCGCCTCGTGCCCGAGGAGGAAGGGGAACTCGTCGTTGATGCCGCCCTCGCGGTAGTGCAGGTCGGTGTGACAGACCCCGCAGGCCTGGACCTTGACCAGGGCCTCGCCCGGGCCCGGGTCGGGCACGAGGATCGTGGTCGTCTCCACGGGCGCGCCCTTGCTCCGTGCGATGACTCCTCGTACGCGATGTGTCACGTCGTACCCCGTTCTGATCGGATCGGTCTGGATCACCGAACGTACACGGGCGGCGCGCGGTGCGGGAGTTGTGTCACGCCCCGGCGCGCGGTACGGCCAGATCCGGCGGTACCGCGGCCCGCAGCGACGCGGCGAAGGCGGCCACGGCGGGGTGGGTGCCGGCCCCGCTGCGGAAGGCGATCTCGGTGCGGCGTTCCATGTCGAGGCGGGTCAGGGCCACGCCGGCGCCCGGCGGGCCGGTCACCCCGAGCTGGGGTACGACGGCCACCCCCTGCCCGGCCGCGACCAGCGCGAGGACGGTGGCGAACTCGTCGATGCGGTGGCGCACGCGGGGCGTGAACCCGGCCGCCCGGCAGGCGCGCAGGGTCATGGTGTGGCACAGGGTGCCGGGGGTGGCGGTGATCCAGGGCGCGTCACGGTGGGCCCGCAGGACCGCGCCCTGGTCGGCGACGGGGGCGGCCGGGCCGGGCTCCGGCCACGCCCCCGATGGCGGCTCCGCCGGGGCGGCCAGGTACATGGCCTCCCCGTACAGCGGGCGGGTGGCCAGCCCCGGCTCGGGGGGCGTGGGGACGAAGTCGTACGTGTGCACCAGGGCCACGTCCAGGTCCCCGGCCCGCAGCGCGTGCGCGACGGCCGCCGGGTCGGTCTCGTGGACCATCGGCTCCAGCGCGGGGTGGCGCCGGGCCAGGTGGACCAGGGCGGCGGGGACGAGGGCGCGGGTCGCGGTGGGGAAGGCCCCGACGCGCAGCACCCCGGCGAGTCCGCCGCGGGCCTCGGCGAGGTCGGCGCCGGCCCGTTCCAGCCGTTCCAGGACCGCCTCGGCGTGCCCGACCAGGTTCTGGGCGGCCGGGGTGAGCCGGACCCGGCGGCCGGTGCGCTCCAGCAGCGGCAGTCCGGCCTCCCGCTCCAGGACGGCGAGCTGCTGGGAAACGGCGGAGGGGCTGTAGGCGAGGGCCTCGGCCACGGCGGCGATGGTGCCCCGGCGGGCGAGTTCGCGCAGGAGCCGCAGGCGGCGTACGTCGAGCATCGGCTCAGCTTACGGATCACGTAAGGAATGTGAACTGGATTCACCGCTCGGAGCGGGCGAGGCTCTTGGGCATGCGACAGGACACGGAGCAGTACGCACGGCACACGGCCGGCCGGACCTCGGGCCCGCGCCTCGACGGGATCCACGTCCCGCTCATCACCCCCTTCGACCGTGACGGGGAGGTCGCCGCCGGGGCCCTGGAGGCCCTCGCCCACGAGGTGCTCGACGCGGGCGCGGCCGGGATCGTCGCCCTGGGCACCACCGCCGAGACGGCCGCCCTGGAGGAGGCCGAGCGCGACCTGGTCACCGGGGTCTGCGCCCGGGTCTGCCGGGAGCGGGGCGCGCTGCTCACGGTGGGAGCGGGGGCGATCGGGACCCGGGCGGCCGAGGCCTCGCTGGCCCGGCTGGCGCGGTGGCCGCAGGCGGGGGCGGCGCTGGTGACCGTGCCCGCGTTCGTCCAGCCCTCGGTGGCGGGGGTGCTGGCGCACTTCGCCCGGCTGGCCGCCGTGAGCCCGGTGCCGCTGGTCGTCTATCACATCCCGTACCGCACGGGTCAGGCTCTGGACGCGGCCGCGCTGCGGGCGCTGGGCTCGCTCCCGGGGGTGGCCGGGGTGAAGTACGCGGGCGGCGGGATCGACCAGGAGGCGGTGGCGCTGCTGGGGGACCTGCCGGAGGGGTTCGCGGTGCTGGCCGGGGACGACGTGTACGTGTCCCCGCTGCTCGCGCTCGGCGCGTCGGGCGGGATCCTGGCGTCGGCGCACCTGGCGACGGAGCGGTTCGCGGAGCTCGCCGGGGCCTGGCGGGACGGGGAGGCGGTGCGGGCCCGGGAGCTGGGGCACGGGCTGGCGCGGCTGTCGGCGGCCCTCTTCACGGAGCCGAACCCTTCCGTCGTCAAGGGCGTGCTGCACGCGCGGGGGCGGATCCCGACGCCCAGCGTACGGCTTCCGCTCCTGCCGGCCTCCGGGGCGGCCGTGGCGGCGGCCCTGAAGGAACTGGAGGCTCTGGAGGAACTGGAGGAACCGGCGACGCCCAGGGATCCGGCCGCCGCGCTCTGACCGGGCCGCAGACCCCCGAAAGCGCGCCCGATTCAGCCGTATTCATCCGGATTCAAGGCTCTCGCGCGTCTCGCCCCAATCGGCGGCATCGGCCCGCGAATTGCCCGTATTGAGCGAGGGAACGGGGGGCCCGGCGGGGCCGTGATGTGAGCCACACCCGCCGGGCCAACATCAATTTCCCCGGAAGGGTCGATTCCCTTTTCCCGGAAAGGGAAACCTCGATTTCCCGAGAAGTTTTCCAAGGTCGTTTACCGGACCCCCGGAGAGAAGTCGATCTCCGGGGGGAATTCGCGTCTTGTCCGGCCCCCCGCGCTCGCCTACGGTCACCCTCATTCCCGGCGGCCGACTGCCGAATCCGGCCGCCGCCGGGACTCCCCCGCACCCGCACGTGAGGAAATGCGCCATGCCCGCACCGGGTAAGCACCGCCGGCCCAAGCAGCACAAGATCGCCCGCAAGCTGGCCTTCGCCGGCACGGGCGGAGCGGCTCTCGCCCTCCCCCTGATCGGCGCGACCACGGCCGGGGCGGCCGCCCTGCAGCCCGCCGCGAACACCGTGGCCCTGCCCGCCGCCGAGCCAGCCGCCAAGCCGGCCGCGGAGCAGGCGGTGGCCCCGCTGACCTATTCCGTGGTCGGCGGCGACACCCTGGCGAAGATCGCGGCGGAGCACTCGGTGAGCGGCGGCTGGCAGGCCCTCTACGCGGCCAACCGGACGGTCATCGGCAGCAACCCCTCCGTCATCCGCCCCGGGCTCAAGCTGTCGCTCGGCGGGCCCGCGAAGGCCGCCGCCTCCCGGGCCGCCGCGCTGGCCGCGAAGCCGGCCGCCGCGCCCGCCGCAGCGCCCGCCGCCGTGAAGACGTACGCGAACAACCTGGACGGCTGGATCCGGCAGTCGCTGGACATCATGGCGCGGCACGGAATTCCCGGCACCTACAACGGAATCCACCGCAACGTCATGCGGGAGTCCTCGGGCAATCCCCTCGCCATCAACAACTGGGACTCCAACGCGGCGGCCGGCATCCCCTCGAAGGGGCTGCTCCAGGTCATCGACCCGACCTTCCGGGCCTACCACGTGCCCGGCACCGCGATGGACTCCTACGACCCCGTCGCGAACATCACGGCCGCCTGCAATTACGCCGCCGCCCGCTACGGCTCCATCGACAACGTCAACGGGGCCTACTGAGCCGGGAGGTGTCCCGGGGCGATCGGCAGCCGGCGCTTGTGGTCGGTGAGCCGGTAGCGGCGCACGATCGTCTCGAAGGCCCGGGCGTCGACCGGCTTGCCCTCCAGGAAGTCGTCGATGTCGTCGTAGGTCACACCGAGGGCGTCCTCGTCGGCCTTGCCCGGGTCGAGGGTCTCCAGGTCGGCGGTGGGGACCTTCCACACCAGCTCGGCGGGGGCGCCCAGGGCGTCCGCGACCGCGCGCACCCGGCGCTTGGTCAGGCCGGTCAGCGGGACCAGGTCGGCCGCCCCGTCGCCGAACTTGGTGAAGAAGCCGGAGACCGCCTCGGCGGCGTGGTCGGTGCCGACCACCAGCCCGTCGTGGGCGCCGGCCACCGCGTACTGGGCGATCATGCGCTGGCGGGCCTTGATGTTGCCGTGGACGAAGTCCTCGTGGTGGGCGTCGCGGAACTCCACGCCGGCGGCCCGCGCCGCCTCCAGGGCCGCGTCGCTCGCCGGCCTGACGTCCACGGTCAGGACGTGGTCTGCGCGGATGAAGGACAGGGCGAGCTGGGCGTCGTGCTCGTCGGCCTGGACCCCGTAGGGCAGCCGCATCGCGTAGAACCGGGCCTCGTGCCCGGCCGCGCGGGCCCGCTCGACGGCGAGCTGGCACAGCCGGCCGGCGGTGGTGGAGTCGACCCCGCCGCTGATGCCGAGGACGAGGGAGCGCAGCCCGGTCGAGGTCAGCCGCTCGGCGAGGAAGGCCACCCGGCGCTCGATCTCGCGCTCGGCGTCGAAGGTCTCGGCGACCTCCAGGTCCCGGGCGATCTCCTGCTGCAGGGCGATGGACGCCGGCTCGCTCACGTCTGCTCCTCGTTCTCGGCGGTGTCCGCGCCGTCCGCGCCGTCGGCGGACAGCCGCGTTCCCGTTCGACGGTGGGGTGTCTGGCCCCCACCCTACCCAGGCGGCTCCACCGCCCCTGCCGCCCCCGCCGCCCCCGTCGTGGCTCAGAGCCAGCCCTGCCGGCGCGCCGCGCGGACGGCCTCCATGCGGTTGCGGGTGCCGGTCTTGCCGATGGCGGCCGAGAGGTAGTTCCGTACGGTCGACTCCGACAGGTGCACCCGGGCCGCGATGTCGGCGACCGTGGCCCCGTCGGCGGCCGCGTTCAGCACGTCGGCCTCGCGCGGGGTCAGCGGGTTCGGGCCGGCGCTGAGCGCGGCGGCCGCGAGCGAGGGGTCGATCACGGTCTCCCCCGCCAGCACCCGGCGGACGGCGGCGGCCAGCTCCTCCACCGGCCCGTCCTTGACGAGGAACCCGGCGGCCCCCGCCTCCATCGCCCGGCGCAGGTAACCGGGGCGGCCGAAGGTGGTGAGGATCAGCACCCGGCAGCCGGGGAGGGCCGTACGCAGTTCGGCGGCGGCGTCGAGGCCGCTGCGGCCCGGGAGTTCGATGTCGAGGAGGGCCACGTCGGGCCGGGCGTCGAGGGCGGCGGGCACGATCGCGTCCCCGGCGGCCACCTGCGCCACGACCTCGATGTCCTCCTCCAGCCCGAGCAGCAGGGCCAGGGCGCCGCGCATCATGCCCTGGTCCTCCGCCAGCAGGACCTTGATCATCCGTTCCCCTCGTCCCCTTCCCCGGTCTCCACCGGGAGTTCGGCGGTGACCCGGAAGCCTCCGCCGGGTACGGGGCCGCCGGTCAGCGTGCCGCCCGCGGCCGCGAGGCGTTCTCCGAGGCCGGTCAGTCCGCTGCCCGGCGGGGTCGAGCCTACGCCGCTGCCGTCGTCCGTGATCACCAGCCGGACCCGCTCCGGCCCGCCGTGCACCTCGATCTCGCAGGTGCCCGCCCCGCTGTGGCGGACCGCGTTGGTGGCGGCCTCGCGGACCACCCAGCCGAGCAGGGTCGCCGCCTGCGGGGGCAGCGGGGGCCCGGACTGGCGCACCACGGGCTCGATACCGGCGGCGGTCAACGCGGCGCGGGCCCGGTCGAGTTCGGCGGCCAGGCTGGCCTCGCGGTAGCCGGTGACGGCCTCCCGGATCTCGGTGAGGGCCTGGCGGCCGACGGTCTCGATGTCGCGGACCTGGCCGAGCGCGGCGTCCAGGTCGCGGGGGGCGATGCGGCGGGCCGCCTCCGACTTCACGACGATCACCGACAGGGTGTGGCCGAGCAGGTCGTGCAGGTCGCGGGAGAAGCGCAGCCGCTCCTGGTCCACGGCGTTGCGCGCCAGTTCCTGCCGGGTGTCGCGCAGCTCCCGGACCGTCTCGGCCAGGGCGAGGATGGCGGCGGTGACCATGCCCGACAGGAAGGTGCCGTAGACGATGCCGAGGGCGTCCCAGCCCTCCCGCAGCCCCGCGATCACCCCGGCGAGGGCGCTGATGCCGAACAGCACCTGGCCGAGCCGGCGGCCCCGTACGACGGCGCCGGTGGCCAGGCCCAGCAGCGGGAAGAACAGCAGCCAGCTGTCGCCGTAGGCCCCGGCCATCGCGCAGGTGACGGCGGCGAGCGCCGCCAGGCACCAGCGGGTGGCGGCCGCCTCCCGGGCCCGCTTGTCGAAGGCCCGGAAGACCAGGGTGATGTAGAGGGAGTTGAACAGGAGCAGGCCCAGGGCCCCGATCCACGGGTTGGGGGTCTTCCCGTGGAGGAGGTTGGAGATCGCCCCCATGCCCAGGAGCAGCCAGGGCAGCAGGGTGAAGGCGTTGGGCGGGCCCATGGGGCCGCTGCCGTAGTCGGGGGCCTCGCCCCGGGCCTTGCGGGCCTTCTCCGCCTCCCGCCAGGCGGCCTTGCGGGCCGGCCAGTCGGCCTTCCACTCGGCCTTCCACTGGGCCTTCCGGGCCTTCCGCGCCTTGCGGTCCTTCGCGTTCCGGCACTCGTCCCGCATGTCCGTTCCCGTTTCCCGTTCCACCTGTGCGCCGCCGCGTGCGAGGGGCGGTGCGGAGATCTGCTCTGTCATGACCGCCACGTTAGGGAACGGGGCGGCGGCTCCGGCAGATCCGCGCGTACGGTCCCGGGCAGTACGAATGTCACATCCGGGCGTGCCGGCACGGGACACGGTGTCAGGAGCGGTACACCTTCTTCACGTTGCCCTGGGTGTCCGCGTACAGGTAGCCGCCTCGGCCGTACTCGTCGCTGAGGTAGGGGCGCATGGAGGCGGCGGTCTCGTCGAGCAGCCAGGGTTCGACGATGACGTAGCGCGAGGTCGGGTCGGCCACGCCGAGTTCCTGGCGGGCCTTGTCGAGGAGCCCGGGCAGGGCGTCCCACTTCACGCCCGCCATGTCGATCAGGGGCTTGGAGGCGTCGATCCGGCCGCCCGGCCCGTCCCGCTTGACCTGCCCGTCGCGGTACTCGTACCGGTCGTACGTGTCGGCGCCGGCGGCGGTGGGGATGGAGGCGAGGACGTACCCCTCGTAGACGGTCATCTCCACGAAAGTGGTGGTGCCGGTCTGCCGCTTGAACGCCTCCAGTGCGGTGCGGACCGCGTCCGGGGTGAGCAGGCTGCCCTTGGTGGCGGCGGCGGGGCCGCCCTGCGCGGTGGACGGGACGGTGTTCGGGGCGGCCGTGCGGCCGGTGACGGGGCGCGCGCCGCCGGGGGTGCCGGTGGTGGCGGGCCCGGCGTTCGTGCCGGAGCCGCCGGAGCCTCCGTCGGGCAGCGCCTGGACCAGGCCGACGCCGCCGCCGGCGAGGGCCACCGCGAGCAGGGCTCCGATCAGGACGGGCCGGCGGCGGTCCGTGCGGGCCGCGGTGACGGGCGCGGTGACGGCGTACGGGGAGCCGCCGCCCGGGGCGAAGGGCCGGGTGTGCGAGGCCGCGGCCGGGGGCCCGTACACCGGAGGGAGGAGCGGGGCTCCGGCGGCGGCGCCGGAAGCGGCGCTCGCGGCGCGGAGCAGTGCTTCCAGTTCGGCGCCGTCGGGCCGTACGGCCGGGTCCCGTACGAGCAGCCGCTCCAGTACGGGGCCCAGCGGGCCGGAACGCACCGGCGGCGGGATCGGGTCGTCGAGGACGGCGACGACGGTGGCGAGGCTGGTGGCCCGGCGCAGCGGGTGGGTGCCCTCGGCGGCCACGTACAGCATCATGCCGAGCGACCACAGGTCGGAGGCGGCGAGCCCCTCCTCGCCCCGCGCGCGCTCGGGCGCGATGTACTCGGGCGAGCCGATCAGCACCCCGGTGGAGGTGAGGGCGGTCGCCCCGCCCAGGGCGGCGATGCCGAAGTCGGTCAGGACGGCGGCGCCGTCGGGCCGCAGCAGCACGTTGGCCGGTTTCACGTCCCGGTGGAGGACCCCCTCGGCGTGCGCGGCGCGCAGCGCGGACAGGACGTCGAGCCCGAGCCGCAGCACGTCGGGGACCGGCATGGGGCCGTCGGCCAGCCGGTCGTGCAGGGAGCCGCCCTTGACCAGCTCCATCACGATCCACGGGTGGCCGTCGGTGCCGGGGGCGGGTTCGACGATGTGGTGGATCGTCACCACGCCGGGGTGCGCGAGGCGGGCCAGGGCCCGGGCCTCGCGCACGGCGCGTTCGCGCATCTGGGCGGAGAGCCCGGGGTCGGCGGCCGCGGAGGCCGGGTCCGGCGGGCGCACCTCCTTGAGGGCGACCTCGCGGTGCAGGGCGATGTCGCGGGCGCGCCACACCGTTCCCATGCCTCCGGCGCCCAGGGGTGCGATCAGTTCGAAACGGCCGTCGACCAGCCGTCTGCCGGCCTCACTCGTGTCCATGGCCGGTCATCGTAGAGGGCGCCACCGTCAGCAGCGGCGGCGGTCCGCCGTGACGGCGCCCTGCGCGGTGGACACCGTACGGTCGTAACAGCCGGCCCCGATGCCGGACCCGTACAGCTGGTAGCGGGCGGTGGTGGTGCCGACCGCGTGCCGCTGGTCGCGCGGGACGTTCGCCGTGTACGAGGCGTCGCCCGTGTACCGGTCGTCGAGACGGGTCCGGCCGGTCTGACGGCCGCCGCGCAGGGTGACGGTGTCGGCCCGGTCGCCCAGGGAGAGGACGGTGCGCAGCCGGTCGCCGGCGCCGAGGGTGGTCTCGCCGTCCATGGTGTAGGCGCGGGTGGTGCGGGTGGTGACGGCGCCCCGGGTGACGCTCTCCTCGTCGTTCCAGGCGGCGGTGAGGGCGTCGCGGTTCTCGTCGTCGGTCCAGCGGTGGACGGAGGTGGCCCGCACGGTCCGGGTGACGGTGGTGGTGACGCGGCCGTGGGAGGTGTCGAGGTACCCGGCGAGGGTGAGGCCGTGGGCGCCGTCGGTGTCCAGGCGGTGCTCGCCGCCGGGGGTGGCGGGGGTCCAGCGGGAGGTGCCGGTGGGGGCCGTCTCCTCGTGGCGGGTGAGGGCGCCGGTGACGACCTCTCGGCCCCGGTCCTGCCACAGCAGCAGGTTGGCGGGGGTGTTCCAGCCGCTCTGGCCGGCCGGGACCCCGGCGACGGCGACCTCGACGCGGTGCGGGCGGCCGTCGTTGAGGAGGGCGGCGAAGGGGGTGAGGTCGTAGACGAGGGGCTGGACGTCGAAGGCGCGGGGGCCGGGGGTGACGTACCAGAGGAAGGGGTTGGACCAGCCGCCCGTCCAGACGGTGGGGAAGGGCGCGGCGAGTCCGGCGAGCCGTCCGTCGACGGAGATCCGGACCTCGCGGTGGGGGCCGCCGGCGGCCTTGCAGGAGTAGGGGGCCGCGTCGGGGACGGTCATGTACCAGTACTCCTCGCAGCCGCCGCCCGAGCCGGTGGCGTACACCTCGGCGAGGATCCGTTCGGTGTTGCGCGGGGTGGTGACGGCGGGGGTGGTGAGCGGGAGGACCCGGTCGGGGGTGGGGGCGGGGCGGGTGCGGCCCTCGGCGGCGTAGAAGGTGAGGGTGGCCCTGACGTCGATGACGCCGGTGTAGGTGTCGTCGACGACGTTGCCGATCAGCATCTCGACGGGCTGTGGCCGGCTCAGGACGTCGCGGTAGTGGGTGACGTCCTTCTCGACGGACCATTCGATGCCCTCGGGGGAGGGTTCGGGGGTCGAGGTGGCGAGGATCTCCACGCCGCCGACGGTGAGGTTGCCGAGGCGGTCGTACTGGCGGCCCTTGACCTTGCCGTCGAGGCGGAGCACCACCTTGGCCCAGCCGGAGCGGCCGCAGCCTCCGGGCGGGGTGTAGTCGCCCCGGTAGGGGGTGAAGTCGCGGAACTGCGCTTCGGCGAGGGTGACCCGGCAGGAGGTGGTGGCGGGCCGTTCCACGGGCGGGGCGGCGGTGAGGGGGTCGTGCCAGTCGGTGCCGAACTCCGCGGGCGGGGTGTCCGCGGGCCGCGCGGACACCGGGACGGGGCCGGCCGCCGCGGGTCCCGCGGCCGCGGCCAGGGTGCCGGCGGCGAGGGTGAGGGCGCCGAGCAGGCCCATGATCCTGTGTCGTCTCATGGGCCCGCAGTGAAGCGGCATCCGGGCGCCGTCCGCCAGGGCCGGTGGTCCGGGCCTGGCGCGATCTCGCCTACGGCTCAGGCCGGCAGGACCACGACGCCGTCGTCGTCCACGTAGACGGTGTCGCCGGGCCGGAAGGTGACGCCGCCGATGGTGACGGGCTCGTCGACGGCGCCCGCGCCGGTCTTGCCGCTCTTGCGGGGGCAGGTGCCCAGCGCCTGGACGCCGAGGTCGAGTCCGCCGAGGGCGACGCTGTCGCGGACGGCCCCGTTGACGATCAGCCCGGCCCAGCCGGAGCGCTCGGCCGCACCGGCGATGAGGTCGCCGACGAGCGCGGTGCGCAGGGAGCCGCCTCCGTCGATGACGAGGACGGCGCCTTCGCCGGGGGTGTGGAGGAGTTCACGCAGCAAGGCGTTGTCCTCGTGGCAGCGGACGGTGCGCACGGGCCCGGCGAAGAGGCGGCGGCCGCCGATGGGGCGGAAGGCGGTGGTGCAGATGCCGAGGCTCTCGCCGTGCTCGTCGTAGAGGTCGGCGGTGGGGACTGGGGTGACGCTCATGTGGCTGTGGCTCCTCGCATCCGGGACGTCGCGCCGTGCGGGCCCCAGCGTAAGCGCACGGTCTAGTCGCGGGAGTTGCCGAAGAGGATGCGGTAGCCGATGAGCAGGACCAGGGAACCCGCGATGGCGGCGCCCCAGGTGGCGAGGTCGAAGAAGTGGTTGTCGATCGGGCGGTGCAGGAACTTGGCGGAGAGCCAGCCGCCGACGAAGGCGCCCGCGACGCCGATGAGGGTGGTGACGATGAAGCCGCCGGGGTCCCGGCCGGGCAGCAGGAACTTGGCGATGCCCCCGGCCAGCAGGCCCAGGACGATCCAGCCGATGACGCCCATGCTCGTTCACTCCGCTCGTTGGTCCGCGTCTTTCTACGGTGGGAAGGACGCAGACCGGCGCCCGGTGGTTCTCAGCCGCGCCGGGTCCGTACCAGGGCGGCGGCCAGGGTGGCGGCCGTCACGGCGCCGATCCCGGCCACCGCGAGGCCGCCGCGCGAGCGGTAGGAGAACAGGGAGAGGGCGGAGCGGGCCGAGAAGGCGGAGCCCGCGCTCAGCCAGGAGGCCGCCGAGCCGGCGGAGAGCGCGGAGCCGAGGGAGCCGACGGACAGCACGCTGCCCACCGAGCCGATGGAGAGCACCGAGCCCACCGAGCCGATGGACAGCACGGAGTTGCGGGACCACAGGGACAGGTACGAGCGGTCGGCCATGGAGATCATGCTGTCACATGGCCGGCCGGTACGGGGTGGCTTTCGCGGCTTTCGCCGGTCTGGACGGAGGCGGGCGCGGTCCGGGTCAGCAGGAGCACCCCCCGGGTGGCGGCGAGCGCTCCGGCGACGGCGAGCACGATGCCGAGGGCGCCGCCGTGGAGGCGTTCGCCGAGCAGGGCCATGCCGATGACGGCGGCGGCGAGGGGGTTGGCCAGGTTGACCACGGCGAGCGGGGCGCCGAGGCCGCCCCGGTAGGCCCGCTGCGAGAGCAGCATCCCGCCGACCGCGAAGACGACGACGAGCAGGGCCACGGTGATGACCCGGGCGCTGAGCAGGGAGCCCCCTCGGCCGCCCGCCACGGCGACGGTCTGGGTCAGGGCGGAGGCGACGGCGGAGGCCAGCCCGGAGGCGGTGGCGTGGCGCAGGCCCGGGCCGGGGTCCTTGCGGGCGGTGAGCAGGGCGATCACGGCCAGGGTGGCCCCGGAGACGGTCAGGGCCTCGGCGACGCTGAGGGTGTCGTCGGGGGCCGGACCGGAGGCGGGGAGCAGCAGCAGGCCGAGCCCGGCGACGGTGGCCAGGGTGCCCCGCCACTCGGTGGCGGCGACCCGTCGGCCGGCGCCGCGCGCGCCGAGGGGGACGGCGGCGACGAGGGTGAGCGCGCCGAGGGGCTGGACCAGGGTGAGCGGGCCGTAGCGCAGGGCGGCGGCGTGCAGCAGCGCGGCGGCGGCGTTCAGCCCGGCCGACCACCACCAGGCGCCGTTGCCGAGCAGGTCGCGGGCGCTGCGGGCGACGGCCCGGCGGGCGAGCCGCTCCTGGGCGACGGCGGCGGCCGCGTAGGTGACGGCGGAGGCGAGGCAGAGCGCGACGGCGAGCAGGGTGGCGTTCACCGCTCGCCTCCGGCGGGTACGGGAAGGGCCCGGACGGGGCCCGGCAGGCCCGGCGGCCCGCCATCGGCCGCACCGGGCGCGGCCTCGCGTGCGACCACCGGCCCGGGAGCGGCCACCGGCACGCGCGCGGGCGCGACGGCCGGCACTCGGGAGGGCGCGACGGCCGACCCGGGAGCGGCCACCGGCGCGAGGGCGGCCGCCCGCGTGGGGTTGGCCGCCCCCGCAGGGGCCGCCGTCCCGGCAAGGGCCACCGACCGCGCAGGGGTCGCCGCTCGCGCAAGGGCCGTCGCCGTGCGGGTGGCGGCGGGGGTCGCCGGCCGGGGTGGGCGCGGGAGGGTTCGTACCGCCTCGGCGCCGGTGTCCGTGCGGGCCGTGGGGCGGGGGATCAGGAGGAGGGCCGCGCCCAGCAGCAGGGTCGCGACGGCCGCGTCGGCCCAGTAGTGGTTGGCGGTGCCCACGACCACCAGGAGGGTGGCGAGGGGGTGCAGCAGCCACAGGGCGCGCCACCGCGAGCGGGTCGCGGCGATCATCCCGAGGGCCAGCATCAGGGCCCAGCCGAAGTGCAGCGAGGGCATCGCCGCGAACTGGTTGGCCACGGTGTCGGCGTCCGGCGCGGCCCGGTAGACGGTCGGCCCGTAGACCTGGCCGGTGTCGACCAGGTGCGCGGCGCCCAGCATCCGCGGGGGCGCGAGGGGGAAGGACAGGTGCAGGACGAGGGCGGCGCCGGTCAGGACCGTCAGGACCCGGCGGGTCCACAGGTAGTGCCCGGGGCGGCGCAGGTACAGCCAGACCAGGAACAGCACGGTCGCCGGGAAGTGCACGGCGGCGTAGTAGGTGTTCGCCGCGTGGACGACGCCCTCGGAGTGGAGCAGCAGCCGCTGGACGGCGCCCTCACCGGGCAGGTGGAGGGCGCGTTCGGCGTCCCACACCCGGGCGGCGTTGCGGAAGGCCTCGTCGGTGCGGCCCGTCGAGAGCATCCGGCCCGCCTTGTACACGGCGAACAGGCCCGCGACGAGCAGCAGCTCGCGTATGAGCCGGCGCCCGGGCCGTGTGGGTGTGGTGGTGTGGGACGTCATCCCCCGGTCTCAATTCTTTCGAGCGGCTTTCGGTCGGACCGTTTCCGATCGACACGCCAGTGTATCGATACATTCGCGTATCGATACGATGGTGTAGCGATAAGCCTCCGGGGCCTTACACTCGGGAGCACGACCCACCGCCCGTGAGCTCACGAGGAGAGCCGCAGCCCATGACGTCCACGCCGCAGGCCACCGCGCGCCGCTCCAAGATCAGTCCGGAGCGCGAGCAGGAGTTCTACGACGCCGTCCTGGACCAGCTGCGCGAGCACGGGTACGAGGCCCTCACCATGGAGGGCGTGGCCGCGCGGGCCTGCTGCGGAAAGTCCACGCTCTACCGGCAGTGGAAGACCAAGCCCCAGCTGGTCGCCGCCGCCCTGCGGGCGAGCCGGGCACGGCGCGGCGAGCGGACGCTGGCCGACGTGGACACCGGGAACCTGGCGGAGGACCTGCGCGAGGCCGCCCGGATCGCGGCCGGCACCTCAGGGCGCGACACCCGGCTCACCCAGGCGCTCGGCAACGCCGTGCTCAGCGACGAGGAGCTCCAGCGCGCGCTGCGCGAGGCGCTGGTCGAGCCCGAGCTGGCGGCCTTCGACGCGATCGTGGCGCGGGCCGTGGCGCGGGGCGAGATCGCCGCCGACCACCCGGCCGTGGAGTTCCTCCCGGCGCAGCTGATGGGCGTCCTGCGGATCCGGCCGGTGCTGGAGGGGCGGTACGCGGACGCCGACTATCTGGTCCGGTTCGTCGACGCGGCCCTGCTGCCCGCCCTGGGCATCGGCCCGGGAGACCTTCCGGCCACCTGAACCGGTGGGCCGCCGTTCACGATGACCGGACGGCGACCCGCTCGCGCTGCCTCGTGGGGACGGCGGCAGCGCGCCACCCGGACGGGGTGGCGGCCCTCCCGGGCAGGGGGGACCGCCGCCCCGTCCGGTCCGGACCCCTCCTCAGCCGCGCGCGGCGCCCATCAGCCGGGTGTACTCCTGCGGGTCCGCGTCGAAGCCGCGGGCGCCGGCGTCCAGGGACCAGCCGCCCGCCCCGTCCCGGACGAACTCGGCGACGGTGGCCGACGTGGCGCCGGCGAGAGCGGCGAAGTCGAGGACGGCGAGCTCGGTGTAGCCCTCCCGGATCCGCAGCCCGGTCCCGGCCACGGAGCCGAAGACCGTACGGCCGGGCGTGCCCGCCGGACCCGGGTCCTGGATCACCACGCCGACCACGACCCGGCCCAGCGCGGGCGCCAGCCGGTCCAGTTCGAGGGTCATCACCTCGTCCCAGCCGAAGCCCTGCCCGTTGCGGCTGTCCCGGTCGAGGGTGATGGTCCCGTCGGGGGCGCGGCTGCCGAAGTGCACGAGGTACACGGGCTCCCCGTGCGGGTCGGACACGGAGAAGACACCGGCGACGAGGTCCAGGTCGTGCGGCGGCGTCCCGGCCGGGCTGGGGTCCCAGCGCAGGGAGATCTCCACCTTGGCCAGGCTCTTGCGTACTCCGGTCACCGGACTCCCCCTCCGCTCGGCCGCTCTGGCCGGTGCTGCCCGGCCATGCTGCCACGCGTCCGTGATCACCGGGCGAACCACCGTACACAACCGGCCAGTTCCCCGGTCAGCGCGTGGGGGCCACCCGTACGGTCTCCACCCAGGCCGGGGGCTGCGGCGCGTCCGCCCCGATGAGCGCGGCGATGACCCGGCAGCGCGGCGGGCCCTCCGGCCACGGGGTGTACCCGTCGGTGAGGACCACCACGATGTCCGGCCGGTCGGGTACGGCCAGCGCGGCGGCGATGCCCACGCGCATGTCGGTACCGCCGCCCCCGGCCAGGGTCACCTGCCCGGCGCTGGTCACCCGGTTCACGGCCTGTACGTCGGCGTCGCAGGCCAGCACCGCCACCCGGTTGCCGCCGACGCCGACCTCGCGCAGCACGCCGGTCACCTCGCCGAGCGCGGCGGCGAGTTCCGCGTCCCCCATGGAGCCGGAGGTGTCGACGACGATCGCGACGCGCGGCACCGGCCGGCGCAGGCTCGGCAGCACCACCCTGCCGCCCAGCGCCGGGGTGCGCCGCGAGGGCCGCCGGTAGGTGTAGTCGACCGCGCCGCCCGCCCAGGCGGCGGCCTCCCGCACCGCCCCCGTCAGGGCGCGCCGCCAGTCCACGACGGGCTCCAGCACCTCCTGCGCCCAGCGTTCCCACCCGGCGGGCAGGCTGCCCCGGCCCTTGGTGCGCCGGTGGGCGCGCATGGCCTGGGCGGTGGTCCGGCGCAGGGCCTCCGCCTCCACGGGGCCGATCCGGGCGGTGTCCGTGCCGCCGTCGCCGAGTTCCCAGGGCGCGGGTACGCCGTGCGCGCCGGAGCCGCAGTCCACGTGCGGGGGCGTGTGCGGGATGCCGGGCAGGTAGCCCTCGAACAGGCCGCCCGCCGGGAGGCCGAAGCGGCCCGGTTCCATCCGGCCCTCGGGCAGGCGCAGACCGTCGGCGAGGAGGTCGTCGTTGATCTCGCAGTCCTGGGCGATGTTGATCCGCAGCGGATCGCGCTGGTCGGCGGCGGGGAGCCGGTCGGCCCGGCCGTGGTGGTCGCGCAGCAGGTGGGCGACCTCGTGGATCCACACCCCGGCGAGCTCGGGGACGGGGGTCCGTTCGACGAACGCGGGCGAGACGTAGCAGCGCCAGTGCCGGTCGACGCCCATCGTGGACACCCCCGCCGGGCCCGGGGAGGGCACGACGGTCAGCGCGTACAGGGCGGAGGCCAGGTACGGGCGGGCCTCGGCCGCCGCGTAGCGGGCGGCGAGCAGCTTGGCCCGGTCCAGAGGGCGGTCCATAGGGCGGTCCACCGGTGCGGCCCGCCCGCTCAGCGGGCGCCGGGGAGGGCGCCGGCCAGCTGGAGCAGTTCCACGAAGGCGTCGATGCCGGCGGGTACGGGCCAGGACAGGTCGCGCATCGCGGCCAGGTCGGCGGCGGCCCGGGCCGCCACGTCGGGGACGCCCGCGTCGACGGCCTTGGCGAGCACCGTCCAGGCGGCCTCCCAGCGGGGCCGGGTGAGCTCGCCCTGTACGGCGGCCACGACCGCGATCAGGAAGGCCAGCTGCCGGTCGCCGCGCCCCGGCAGGGCGAAGGCGTCGGGGTCGGCCAGCACCTTCTCCGGGTCCGGCAGGTCGAGGTTCTCCAGGTAGGTCAGCAGCTCCAGGCCCGCGCCGTCGCCGACGGCCCCGGTGAGCGCGGCGGACAGCGCCTCGCGGCCGGCGCCGGACGCGTAGCCGGTGGCCAGCAGCCGCAGCGCCATCTCCCAGGTGCGCGGGGAGGGCCAGGCCCGGCCGCGGCCCTCGGCGTCGTTCGGCATGTGGTGGACGAGGCCGGGACGGGCGGTGAGGAAGCCGGAGATCACGCCCCGGGCGCGGGCGGCCGCGCCGGCGGCCCGGGCCGGGTCGACGGCCGGCAGAGCCGTCTCGGGCCAGATGCCGGCCATGCCGCGGGCGACCGTGCGGGCGTCGTGGGTCCAGTCGAGGTGGACGAAGCGGTTGGCGAGCGGCGGGCTGAGGTGCCAGCCGTCGGCCGCGCTGGAGGGCGGGTTGGCGGCGGCCACGATCCGTACGGACGGGGGGAGTTCCAGGCTTCCGACGCGGCGTTCGAGGACCACGCGCAGCAGCGCGGCCTGGACGGCGGGCGGGGCGGAGGACAGCTCGTCGAAGAAGAGCAGGCCGTGCCCGGTGCGGGTCAGGCGCACCGCCCAGTCCGGCGGGGCCATGGGCACGCCGGTGGTGGCGGGGTCCTCGCCGACGATGGGCAGGCCGGCGAAGTCCGAGGGCTCGTGGACGCTGGCGATCACGGTCTCCAGCCGGACCCCGAGGGCGTCCGCGAGCCGCTCCATGCCGGCGGACTTGCCGATGCCGGGCTCGCCCCACAGCAGCACGGGCTGATTGGCCGTCACCGCCAGCGCCAGGGCCTCCAGTTGGGAACTGGCCGCCGGCTCGGTACGGGTGGCGCCCAGCCGGGCGTTCAGGGCGTCGGCCGCGGCCAGCGCGGGTGCGGGCGCGGGCGCGGGCCGCGCAGGTGTGGTGGTCATGCCTCCCCCGCCCCGCCGCCGACGGGACCCGTGGGGTCGCCGAGGGCCGCGTAGCCGTCGTGGTCGTCGTACTCCTGGGCCTCTTCCCACTCCTCGCGCTCGTCCATGAACTCCTCGTACTCGCCGGAGCCGAGGTCGGGGTGGCGTTCCTCCACCAGCCGCTTGAGGAAAAAGAGGTCGCCGCGCTTGTAGCGGCGCACCACCTGGGCCAGCGACAGGTCCAGCTCGTCGACCACGTCGGTCCGGGCACCGGCCGCGAGGAGGGCCCGGACCAGGGCGGCGGTGCCGCCGTTCTGGACGGCGCACTGGAGCGGGGTGCGGCCGGAGTCGTCCTCCTCCTCCAGGCCGAGCCCGGCCTCCAGGAGCCGGGGTAGCAGTTCCTCGTGGCGGACGAAGGGCAGCAGGTGCAGCAGGCTCTGGCCGCGGCCGTTGCGCACCCGGGGGTCGAGGCCCGCGTCGAGGAGGGCGAGGACGCCGGGGGTGTCGCCGTGCTGGACGCGCTCGAACAGCTCGCGCCGCTCGGCCCGCAGGGCGCGCGGGAGCCGGCCCTCGCCGGTGGTCCAGGCCTCGCGCACGGCGAAGCAGCCCGCGATGGCGCCGCCGAAGGCGCGCATGGCGCGCTCGCGCCGCTGCTCCTCGGCGGTGTGCGGGACGTCGAGTACGCCGTCCCGCGAACCCACCTCGTGCCACTCGCCGACGCAGCGCACCCGGACGGGCCGCGGCAGGGCGGGGCCGGGCGGACCCGAGGCCGGGCCGGCTCCGGGGAAGAGCGCGTCGGCGACGAGCGGATGCAGTTCGCGCACGGCGGTCCGGCCGGAGCGCACGAGGTACGGGTCGGGCAGCGGCTGCCAGGCGTGGCCGGGCAGCCGGGTGACGTCCCCCACCGCCTGCGGGTCGACGAGACGCAGCCGCAGGCCGTCGCCGGCCGCGTCCCCGGCGGGTTCCAGCAGCAGGAGGGCGCGCCAGTGCGGGGCGAAGCGGAACCGCTCCCCCGCGCCCGCCGCGCTCAGCCGGCGGAACTCGTCGGCGAGCCGGACCGGCTCCAGCGGGACCGTCTCCAGTGCTTCCCGGGCGTCCTGTGTGGGGTAGAGGTGGCCGCGCCGTTCGAACGGGGAGAGGTCCAGCTCGATCCCGGCCGTGGCGAAGGCGCCCTCCAGGTCGCCGCGCCGGTAGAGCTCGGCGGCCCACTCCGTACGGGCGGCGCGGTCGCCGGCGGCGGGTTCGGCGCAGGGCAGCGCGTCGGCGCCGAGCGGGGTGCCGTCGGCGTGGAAGAAGGGCAGACGGCCGGCGGGCCCGGCGGCGGTGCGCAGCGCGGCGGTGTGCCGGGAGTCCCAGAACCAGGGGACGAGGGTCCAGTCCTCGGTGATCCAGCCCCCGTAGGCGTGGTGCTTGCGCGCCGGGTCGACCGGCGTGCAGTGCAGCCGCAGCCGCTGCGGGCCGTCGATCATGCCGCGGGTGGTGACGTACAGGGCGGGCGCGCCCTCGTCCCGGCCGTAGCGGGCCAGTACGACGCGGCGGCTGGGGGCGAGGACGCTGCGGCCGCCCAGCACCCGGGGCAGGTGCCAGCGCACCAGCTCGGGGACGAGGTGGTGCAGGTCGACCTCCACCGCCCCGGCGACGGCGGTCCCGTACGCGGAGGCCAGGGCGGGCAGGTCGACGGCGACCTCGACGCCGGCGGCCGCGCAGGCGGCGCGCCAGTCCCCGGCCAGGCGGTGCGCGGTGGCCCGCTCGATCATCCAGCGGGGGACGGCGTAGCGGCGGACGCGCTGCCAGGACGCGGCGTCCTCGTTCGGCAGGGCGCCGGGCGGCAGGTCGGCGAGGGGCCGCTCGCTGGGGGCGCTCACCGGTACACGCTGCCGATGGCCCGCAGGTCCGGGTGGCCGGCCGGGGCGGGACGCAGCCGCTCGGCGAAGGAGCGCTTGAGGCGGCGGGGGGTGCCGGGGCCCAGGCCGACGTGCTCCAGGGGGCTGCCGTCGGGCAGTGCGGCCAGCAGGCGCTTGGCGCCGCGGCCGGTGATGCCGGTGTGGCGCAGCTCCAGGCGGCGCAGCGGGCTGCCGGGCAGCGCGTCGGCCAGGGCGTACGCGCCCTCGTCGCCGGTGGCGTTGCCGGTGGAGCCGAGGCTGCGCTCGGACATGACGCGGCCGAGGTCGAGGGACTCGATGCCGCCGAGGGCGGCGGCCAGGGCGCGGGCTCCGGGCACGCCGATGCCGTTGCCGCCGAGGCCCAGGCGCACCGGGCGGTCGGGGCCGGCTCCGGCCGCGGCGGCCGCGAGGACGGCGGCGCCCTCGTCGCCGAGGTGGTTGGCCGGGACGTACAGTTCGCGGACTCCGGCCTCGCTGATGAGGGCGGCGAGCAGCGGGGCGGCTTCGGCGGTGAGCCCGTTGCCGCCGAGGTAGATCCGCTCCAGCGGGGTCGCGCGGGTGCGCAGGGCGTCGAGGAGGAGGCGCAGGCCGTCGGCGGTGACCCCGGTGTTGACCAGGTCGAGGGTGCGCAGCGCGGTGTTGCGGCGCAGCAGGGCGGCGAGGGTGCGGGCGCCGTCCTCGTGGAGCGGGTTCCGCTTGAGCCAGAGGGCGCGGACGGTGGTGTCCTCGGCGAGGGCGCCGGCGAGGGCGAGGAGGCCGTCGGGGCCGATGCGGTTGCAGCCGAGGTAGAGGGTGTGCAGCCCGTGCGCGGGGCCGGCGCCGGTGAGGGCGTCGGCGAGGGTGCGGGCGCCCTCGTCGGCGATGGAGTTGGTGCCGAGCAGCAGGTGCGCGGCGTGCGGGGAGGCGGTGGCGACGGGCAGCAGCCGGGCCGCTCCGGCGGGGCCGAGGCCCTGCTTGCACAGGTCGACGCGGCCGTCGGCGCGCAGGGTGCCGAGGGGGAAGGTCTCGTCGGCCAGGACGGGGTGGTCCTGCGCGAGGCGGGCGAGCAGCGGGTCCAGGCCCGCCGGATCGGCGAGCGGCAGGTCCGGGTGCTCGATCGCGGGGCACCGTACGGGCGTCGGCCGTGTCATCACCACTCCACCGGTTCCTTCGCCGGCTTCCGGCGACCGAGCTGATTCGGGTACGACCGTCATGACGGCAGGGCGTCGCGCCCTGTCGTCGTGACGGGAAGAAGACGCAAGACCGGTCGGATTCGAACCGACGTCCTCCAGCTCGATGCTTGGGCGCGACGACCTCTGCGCTACGGCCTTGCTGCGGTGATCATAGCCGCTGCGAGGCCGAAAATCGATCACCAGTTTGAATCTGCGGGGCGTCGCCCGGCCCGGCTACCAGTCGCCGTCCTGCACCGGATCGCCCGGGCGGGGCGCCTTCCCGACGTGCTTGACCTGGCCCGGCGCCGGGGGCGTCCAGGGCGCGTGGTCGTCGCCCAGCCAGTCACCCACGGGCTTGACCTCCGCGAGGGGCCCGGCGGCCGGAAGATCGGTTCCGCTTTCGTCGTAGTAGTCGTACCAGGGCAGTCCGGCCTGGGTGTAGGCGGCCCGGTCGACGGGCGAGGGCGGAGCGTCCTCACCGGTGATACGGCGCCATTCGGGCGGGGTCACCAGGTGCACGAAGACCCGCGCGGCCGGGGTGTCCGCCCAGGCCGCGAGCGTGCGCTCGTCGCGGTAGACCTCCTGGCGCATCGAACCGCCGACCCCGAGCCCCATCGCCGGCGCCGGGGCCCGCCGGGCGGCGGGCCGGGCCGGCGCGCCGCCCGGAGCGGGCATCGCCGCCGGCATCGGCGGGGCGGCCCCGTAGCCCGCGAAGCCGGCGGGGGCCGAACCGGGCGCCGGGGCCGGTCCAGCGCCGAAGCGGGGCCGCCCGCGCCGGCGCACCTGCTGCGCGTCGCGCCACGCGGCCAGGGCGTCCGGCTCCAGCGGGAAGGCCTGGAGCTGCACCCCGCCCGTGGTCTCCTCCCCGGTGACCTGGCCCTCGACGGTCGCGCCGAGGCCGAGCGGCACGGCGACGAACTGGCGCACCGTCCCGTCGCCCGAGTTGATCCCGTCGAGCCAGGGCTGGCGGGGCAGCACCACGTAGTTCTGCGGGTCGCGCGCCAGCCGGCCGGTCCACGGCTTCCCCGACACGGCGCACACCTTGCCGACCCCGACCTGGAGCGCGGCCGGCTCCGTCGACCCGCCGAAGGCCAGCCACATCGCCTCGCGCAGGTACACCGGCAGCATCACGCCGCCCTTGGCCCGCCACTCCGGCGGGACGGTGTCCGGATAGTCCTCGACCCGGCGCAGCGGGAACTCCCCCAGCCCCGGCGGAAGTGCGTGCGTCCCCGACTCGGGGAGGCGCAATGTCCGGATGAACCTGATACGCACCCCGTCGCCCAGCAACAGGGTGTTCCCCTCGACCCGCGCCGCCCCCAACGCCTCGCCCTCCGCCATGCACCGGCCCCCTTCTCGCGTCCCGGAGTGCCGCCGCCGCAGGATCTTCGGCGGAACCGGATCGTTATCCTCAAGTTTTCCTCAGATGTAGTGACGCTGCGGCCGCCACCTTCCTAGCTTCCTCGTACACGTGCCCACGCACCCACGCGGTTCCGCACGTCCCCCCACGTTTCCCGCGACACCCCCCGCGGATCCGCTTTCCCGAGGAAAGAGCAGCACATGAAGGTTCCCAAGGCCGGCGCGGTCGCCGCAGTGATCGCCCTCGCCGCCACTGCCTCCGGCTGTGGTGGTGAAGCCAAGAAGGAGCCCATCCCGGTCGGCATCAAGTTCGACCAGCCGGGCATCGGCATGCGCGAGCCCGACGGCACGTTCACCGGTTTCGACGTCGACGTGGCCACCTACGTCGCCAAGGAGCTCGGGTACAAGGCGAACGAGATCGACTTCAAGCAGGTCTACAGCAACGACCGGGAACTGCTGATCCAGTACAACGAGGTCAAGTTCGTCGCGGCCAGCTACACGATCAACGACAAGCGCCGCGAGAAGGTCGACTTCGCCGGCCCCTACTTCGTCGCCCACCAGGACCTGCTGGTCCGCGCCGACGACAACACGATCACCAAGCCCGAGGACCTCAACACCAAGCGGCTGTGCTCGGTGACCGGCTCCACCTCGGCCGAGAACGTGCGCAGCAAGCTCGCCCCGAAGGCGAGCGTGCTGGAGCTCGGCGGGTACTCGGAGTGCCTGGTCGCCCTCCAGGACAACCTGGTCGACGCCATGACGACCGACAACTCCATCCTCGCCGGCTACGCGGCCAGGAAGGGCAACGAGGGCAAGTTCAAGCTGGTCGGGCTGAACCTCAGCAACGAGAACTACGGCATCGGCATCAAGAAGGGCGACTCCGAGCTCCAGAAGAAGATCAACGCGGCGCTGACCAAGATGGTCTCGGACGGCTCCTGGGAAGCGGCCGTGAAGAAGAACTTCGGCCAGGCGAACTACAAGTACGAGCCGGCCCCGCGCGTCACCACGGGCGGCTGACGCCCGCACCCGCAGGCCGAGGGGCCCCGCCGGATCCGGCGGGGCCCCTCGCGTGCGCGTACGCCGCTACGCCAGCGGCGCCTTGGCGCGCAGCACCGTCAGGAACTCCCGCATCCAGGCGGAGTGGTCGGGCCAGGCGCGGGCGGAGACCAGGGTGCCGTCGACCACGGCCTCGGAGTCCCGGAACGCGGCCCCGGCGGCCCGCATGTCGGGCTCCAGCGCCGGATAGGCCGTGACCGTGCGCCCGTCGAGGGCCCCGGCCGCGGCGGTGATCAGCGGGCCGTGGCAGATCTGGGCGATGGGCTTGTCGGCCCCCGCGAAGGCGGCCAGGATCCGGCGCACCTCGGGGTCGTTGCGCAGGTACTCCGGGGCGCGCCCGCCCGGCACGACCACGGCCGCGTACTCCTCGGGGACCACCTCGGCGAAGGCGATGTCGGCGGGCCAGGTGTAACCGGGCTTCTCCGTGTAGGTGTCGAAGCCCTCCTCGAAGTCGTGCACGACGAAGCGCAGCTTCTTGCGGGAGGGGGCCGCGACGTGGACCTCGTACCCCTCCTCCCGCAGCCCGCGCTCTCCCTCATGGAGAGAATCAGGCACTTCAACCTGCGGTGATGCACGCTCGTTGGTGGGCCGATGAGCGCGGCCCTCGTGGAATTCGTCCAGGCGGACGCCCGCGAGCACTCCCGGGCTCGCTACCTCGTGCAGCGCGGTCGGGTTCTCCTGCGCCCCGAGCTGGCCACGCATGAGGACGTCCTTCGTCTGGCGGCCGACACCGGCGAGCACCGCGCCGCCTTCGATCTGGTCTACGCCAGCACCCGCGCCGACGGCCGCGCCATCCGCTCGGCGATCTTCCAGGCGATCTACGCCCGCGCCCACATCGACGGCGCTGTCTTCCGTCGTACCCACGAGCAGATCGCCGAGGACGCCTCCGTGTTCGCCGGCCGCGAGGTCAAGGCGGCATCGGTGACGAAGTACATGCGCGAGTTCATCGCGAAGAACCTGCTCGTCACCCTCGAAGGCGGCCTCTCCCCTGCGGCCCACGCCAGGCTCGGCGGCAAGGGAGCCCGGGTACCCCTGTACGCGCTGACCGTGCCCGTCATCCTCGACGGCCACCTCCCCGACCGCACCCCGCTCCACAAGGGCCGCGACGCCGCTGCCCGCGAAGCCGCTCTCGGCCGCCGCGTCCGCAAGGCCCTCGGCATCCCGGAGCCGGAAGAAACCGCAGGTCAGAAAAGGTGGGAAAGTTCCTCCACAGATTCCTCGGGCATGTCGAGCGATGAGCCTGTGGATCTACTTTCCCACCCAAACCCCTCCCGTAGGGAGGTGGTTAGTTCCCCCCGTCCGCGTCCGCGTCGTGATGCTTCCGGTCCTGGTCGTACGCCGCGTACGCGGCGAGGGAAATCCGGCAACACCAAGACCACGAGCCCGGCGTACCGCCTGGCCGAGGCCCTCGCCGAGTACGGCCCGCTGGCCCGGATCAGTGCCGAGCGCCGGGCCCGGCTGCTGCGTCCGTTCGCGAACGCCGGCTGGTCGCCCGCCGACATCCGCCGCGCCCTCGACTTCCACCCTCTCCACGGGGCTCACATCCACACCGCCGATCCGAAGTACCCGCTGAGCTGGGCCCAGTACCGCCTCGGGCTGTGGCAGAACCCCGACCGGACCGCGCTGACGTCGCCGAGTCAGCAGCAGCGCCCCGGCTGGATCTGGGACGGAACCATCGCGCCCACCGCCGCCCTGCCCGAGGACATCACGCCCGGCGTGCCGATTCAGCGCGGCCAGCACCAGCCCGGCGCCGAGTTCCGCGCCGCACGCGCCGCCCTGGCCCCCACCAGCGGCCTGTCCAAGCTCACCCGGGCCCAGCGCCGCGCCCATGACGCCGAGGAGCGCGAGCGCATCGAGCACGACCTGGACCGACGATCACACGGATTCCGTGAACGCATCACGCAGTTCTACGCGGACCGCCACCTCGAACTGCACGGCCTCGATGCGCCGCGCCAGTACACCCGCGAGGGGCAGGCAGAGGCCGTGCCGCGCCAGGTCACGCAGCTTCTCTTCGGCCGCGATGAGCAGACCGACCTCGAACGCCTGATTGGAGACCTGAGGTGACCCCCTGCCAGAACGAAGCCTGCATCGAGGCGGACCCGCTCTCGTCCTGCGTCTGCCGCTGCGGCGGATGGGGCCACGCGGGCAAGACCCAGCCGGGCCTCTTCCAGTCCGAGGACGTCGAAAGGCCTCCGCCGGATCGAGGGCCTGGAGAAGTCGATCAGGCAGTGGCCGGCTTGTCGTAGGTCACCGGCGGCTCGGGCTCGTCCGGGACCTGTGGGGCCCCGATCGCCTTCACGGCCCGCTCGTACCAGTCGATCGGGACGACCGCCACGACGTCCGTCGTGTACTGCCGGGCGATCACGACGCCGCCGCGCTCGCGGACGTACCGCGTCACCTTCGCCCAGTGCACCCGTACGTCGTTCGAAGTCAGTCGCCACATGCCACGCATCGTACGGCCCGGTTGACTCGCCCGAAAAGGTCGAGTGGGTTGACTCAACCGACTTTTTGGGTGCACGCTCTACCCCGCAAGACCTCAACGCCGCAGCAGAAAACCGGAGTTGAAGCAGCACTACCAGGAGCCCGGCGGTGGTCCGGGGGAGGCAGCCGGCGCCTTTGCAGTCCGGGAGAAGGCCGCGCGACGGCCTCTAAAGCGCCGGGCAAGGTCTCGGCGCATCGCGGCGGGCGGGCCCCAGCGGGACCTCCTCGGACGCCGGAGCAACACCGGCCCCGCCCACGCAAAACGAAAAGCCCCGACCGTGCGCGAACACGACCGGGGCGACCGAACCCCCTACGCAGCAGGGAGAACGACATGACCAACGTACCGCCCCCCATTCCCGACCCCCGCGCCGGGCAGGCCGCACGCCGAGCCCACATTGCCGCCGTCATCGCCGAGCTGACAGCCGAGCACCCCGACGCCATCGCGGTCTACGACGCGGTGATGGACGTCCTCGCGGCCATCGACCGCATCCCCGGCGCCATCCTCGACATCCGCCTCCCCGGCGTGCTCGACGTCCACGACATGACCGCGCTGGGCGACACCCTCACCGAGGGCCGCACTTGGCGCACCGGGCGTCTCACCGAGGCCACCGGCGTGACCGAGCACGGCGCCCACGTCCGCGTCATGACGGAGGTGGCCGCGTGAGCGGGATCCAGCTCCGCCTCCCGACCGGCTACGCCGTCACCCTCGACCAGCGCCGACTCCGCGCCGCGCAGATCCGGGCCGACCGCAAGCGCCGCGCCAACGCGCAGCAGTGGCACCAACTGGCCGCCGACTTCATGCGGGGGATCGGGTGAAGCCGCAGAAGCAGGCCGGTTGCGGAACGGTCGTCATCAACCTGGCCGCCGTTCTCGGCCTGGTGCTCCTCGCCCTCCACGCCGGGACCGGCCGGTGACCTCCCGGCCACCGCTGCACCAGCGGTACCGCTCCATGGCCCGGTTCTTCGCCGGGGCCCGAAAGGCACGACTCGAAAGGAGCCCGCGGTGACCGACACCCGCACGGGCCTCGCCCAGCTCACCGGCGCCCGCAGAACCCTCGCCATCTCCGTCGGGGCCGGCGCCCTGGTGATCGCCGGAATCGGCTTCGCCGGGTCCTACTCCGCAGTCGTCGGCCTGGCCCGCGACAAGGGGTTCGGCGACTTCGCCGAGGTCTTCCCCATCGGCATCGACGCCGGTATCGGAGTACTGCTCGCGCTGGACCTGCTGCTGTCCTGGATCCGGATCCCCTTCCCGGTCCTGAGGCACATCGCGTGGCTGCTGACGGCGGCCACCATCGCCTTCAACGCCGCCGCCGCGCGGCCGGACCCGATCGCCGTCGGGATGCACGCGGCGATGCCCGTCCTGTTCGTCGTCGTGGTCGAAGCAGTCCGGCACGCCGTCGGCCGCCTTGCCGACATCACCGCCGACCGCCACATGGATGGCGTCCGCTTCTGGCGGTGGGTGTTGTCGCCGCTGCCGACCATGAAGCTGTGGCGCCGGATGAAGCTGTGGGAGCTGCGCAGCTACGAACAGGCCGTCGGCATGGAGCAGGACCGCCTGATCTACCAGGCCCGGCTCCAGGCCCGGTACGGGTGGGCGTGGCGACGCAAGGCCCCGGTCGAAGCGGTCATGCCGCTGCGGCTGGCCAAGCTGGGCGTCCCGCTGACGCAGACCGCGCCCGCCGGACTGGCCGCCGCCGGAATCGAGTTCGAGTGGCGCCCGGCCCCGCAGCCGGCGCCCGTCGAGATTCCCGTGGTGCCCGCGCTGGAAGACCACATCGAGAAGGCCCTGGCCGTGGTCGGCACCGTCGCCGCGCCCGGCCGGGTGCCGGTGTTCGCCGAGGACAAGCCGAAGCGCCCCGAGGTGACCGTGCGGGTACCCGAGGTGGTCACGCCGGAGCCTGAGGAGACCGGACAAGCCGAAGAAGGACAGGCCGAAGACGACACTCCGGAAGACGAGTCCGACGACGCGACCGAGCAGGACAAGCCGGGAGCCGCGTCTGGAGATGAGTCGACAAAGCCGCCGGTCGAATCGGCCGGTCCTATCCCCCGGATGGAGGAGACTCCGCCGCCGCCGGAGGAACCGAAGCCGGACCGCCAGACCGACGCGCTGACTGCCGCCAACGCCCGCCGCAAGGCAGAGGCGGAGACCCGGCGCCGCGACCTGGTGACGGCCTGGCAGACCGCATTGGTCGAACGGCCTGACCTGACCAAGGCCGAGTACGCGGCCGAGCACGGCATCTCGCCCAGGACCCTCTCCCGGGCCCTGGCCCACGCCTGACCGACGCTTCCCGATCGTCCCCGGCACCGCGCCGGGGGCGGTGGAGGGCCGTCGGCCCGCACACAAGAAAACGGCGCCCTGGCCCAACTTCCTACGGCCGGCCAGGGCGCCAACCTCCCCAACAAGGAAGGAAGCCCCAGTGTCCCGCATAGCGGAACAGCTCCGCCGCCCGGCATACCGCATCACCCGTACGGGCTACGTCCTGCACAGCGTCCCCGCCCGGCCGGTCCACACCGCTGAGCCCGGCGCCGACGAGATCGCCCTGCGGTCCGCGCTGATCCGGATGGGGGTCGGCCGGTGAACGACGACAGCACCCTCAAGGACACCCGCAAGGAGCGGGGAGAGAAGAAGCGCCGCATCCTCTGGTACAGCCTCGCCAAGGACGGCCAGGAGGACGCGGTACCTGAGCCCCCGAAGACCGAGACGCAGCAGATGCTCGACGTCCTGAACCAGATCGCCGAGCAGACCGCGCCACCGCCGGCCAAGAAGAAGCAGAAGCTGCCGCACTCGACGCAGGACGTCCACGAGTGGTGGGCAAAGCTGCCCGCCAAGACGAAGTTCCTGATCCGCCATGGGTCCGCCCTGGCCCTCGGCGCCTGGGGCTATGGCCTCCTCGAAGGAGACTTCTCCGTCGGGCTCCCGCAGACCTTCGGATCGTGGATGCAGGCCGCCGCGGCGTCCTCGGCCTCCCGCTACACCGGCCTCGCGCTCGGCGCCTTCATCGTCCTCGGCACAGCCTTCGTCGGCGCTCGCATGATGACCACGGTCGGGAAGTGGCTCGCGTTCTCCCCGGTCCTCCTCGGCACCGTCCGGTACGCGCTCGCCGTCCCGATGTCCTCGGCCGTCTTCGCCGTTCTCATCCACACGACGGCCGCGACGGTCTGAGGGGAATCATGAACAACGAGTTCATCCTGGCCGGCGCGCAGACCGCCCTCGGAGACGTGGGCGGCGGGGGCATGGCCGTCATCTTCGCGACCGTGCTCATCCTGGGCGTCAAGGGAAAGGGCAAGAAGCGGCTTGCCTCCGTCCCCGCCGTCGTTGTCGGCATCTTCGCCGGGGTCGAGTTCGACCGGGCCGGCGACCCCTGGAACACGATCTCCCAGTCCCTGCACGAGGTGGTCGTCGAGACCAGCAGTTCGGGCGACCTGGGCACCATGGGCCCCGGCTTCGCTGCCCTGTTCCTGCTGGCCTTGTTCTTCTACCTCAAGCTCTCCCCGGCCGTCGGCGCCATCCTCGGCCTGCTGATGTCCTCCGCATGGGCGGCGGCGCCCGAGTCAGTCTGGCGGGTGCCGCTGAAGCTCGTGGGGACCCTCCTCGGCATCGTGGGAGGCTGAAGTGGATCCCAAGATCCCGACCCCACGCGAGTGCGGCAGGTCCCTGTGGTGGCTGCTCCGGTACGCCCACCACATCGTGTTCGTCGCCGGAGCCGAGGTGCGGAACGGAAAGGGCAAGGTGATCGAGGAGTCCACCCGCTCGACCCGCGTTGTCGTCGCGGGGTTCACCAGCTTCCTGCTGGTCATCTTCGGCAAGCGCTATCCCGACGTGTGGTGGTGGGCGGGCGGTGCCCTCTTCGTGGCCGTCTTCGGTCTCGCCGCCACCGGCGACTTCACCGACGAGGAAGACGACGACCAGGACGAGGTGGGGGAGAAAGACGGGGAGAAGAACGGCAACCAGGAGGACGACGGCGGCCCTGGGGAGATCGAGGCGAAGGCCGAGCCGGCGGATACGAAATCCGCGGGGGAGAAGCTCACCCTCAAGATCCTGCGGTACGTGAACATCCACACCTCGGGCGGCACCAAGGGTGTGCACCTCGACGCTCTTGCCGTGCACCTCGACCTGTCCCTCCCCGCGCTGCGCGAGCACTGCGAACGCGAGGGCTTCGAGGTGGTCTCGATCAACATCAAACGGAACGGAGAACAGTCCAACAAGGTCGGCATCCGCAGGGACTTCCTCGAACGCCACTACGGCGCCCCCCTCCCCATCGTCCTCCAGCAGTTCGAACCGCCCACCACCACGCCCGACGGGCTGACCGCCCCCACGGACGCCTCCCTCCCGGACGGCGTCCACATCCTGAAGCCCCGCCCCTCCCCCGACTCCCTCCCGGGCGCGGTAGCGGGGTAGGACCGCAGGTGAGAGCCCTAGCCGCTAGACCTAGCTGCTCCCCGAACCACCCCCACGAACCCCTTCCAGCAGGTAGCGTCAACAGTCAACACGGCCTGTTGAAGGGGGAGTTCGATGGCCTGGTGCTACCGCTGCGGCACCTGCGACACCACGTGGGGGTGGATGACCAAGGAGGACGCCAACGGGGTCCGCGCCCGGCACCGCGAACAACGCCACGACGGCGGGGCACCCGGCCAAGAGGAATTCACCTCTGATGCCCAGAGCGCCACCGACAACCCCATCGCGCTCTTGATCACCGGTGCCCTCTTCACCTTCGGCGCCCTCGCCTGGATCTGGCAGCAGATCACCGGCACCTGAACCGGTCACCTGGCCGTGCAGCTCCCGCCCGCGCGGGAGCCGTGCGGAGGCCGACCGGCCTGCCCGTCCACGAAAGGACAGCCCTCTTGATCACCAACCGGTACAAGCAGCTCGCCGAAGACGCTGCCGGCGCCGCGTACGCCAACCCGAACATCAGCGAGGAAGAGGGAGCCACAGCCAACGGGCTCGCCGCCATCGCCTACGCGCTCCTCCACCTCGCCGAGGTGATCGAGGACAAGGAGGGCTAACCGCGCTCCTCCCACCACCCGGGCCCCCGCCACCAGCACCACGGCGGGGGCCTTCGTCATACCCGAAGGAGTAACTCCATGACCGACACCCGCCCGCTCAGACCCGACCACCGCGACGCGGTGCGCGAGGCCGTCCAGGCCCTCCTCGGCGAGGCCCGCGACATCCTGTTCCACGAGTCCGCCGACGGCGCGTGGGCGTACGAGGAGGAGGACGGCCAGGCCCTCCTCGACGCCGCCAATCAGGTGCGGCTCCGCCTCGACACCGCCGTGGGCAACCTCCGCCGCACCCTGGCCACCGCCCAGGCGTCCCACCGGGGCCGGAGGCGCTCATGACCCGCGCATCCACCACGCAGGCCCTGGGGGACCTCGCCGAACAGCTCGACCGAACCCCCGGCTGGACCATCGTCCGGCAGCGAAAAGGAAGCGGCGTCACCGCGCTCGGGCCCGACGGCCAGACCGTCCGCTTCAACATCTCGGGGCAGGGCGGCTGCAAGACCGCCAACGTCCGCGCACAGCTCAAGCGGGCCGGCTGGGACCCGACCGCTGCCGACCGCGCCAAGGATCGCCAGGCGAAGAGGCGGCTGGCCGAGGCCCAGCAGAAGACCGAGAACGCCCTGGAACGCGCCCAGCTGGAGGGCGAGCGACGCGCCCACGTCGAGCAGCTCACCAAGGCCCGTACCGCACTCGACCGGGCCGAGGTCGAGCTACGCCGGACCCGGACCGCCTACGAGAACGCCGAACGGACCCACCGCCAGGCCCTCACCGCCCTGCGGGACCTCGAAGAGAAAGCGACCTCATGACCACGACGACCACCACCACGTCGCCCAGCGCCGACGACACCCTGTGCGAGACCTGCGGATGGACCTTCGGCATGGTCTGTCCGGAGTGCAGCAAGGGCTGCGGCTGCTCTGTCGGCTGCACCGGGTGGCGCCACGGCGAGTACGCGGGCGACACCGACCCCGCCAAAGTCGGCGGGCCCTTCTGTGATGACGACTACTGCGAGGGGTGTGACGACTGCTCGCCGTACGGTTTGGCGTACAGGCAGACGGGATGGTGAACAAGTCGCCACACTGCGCGGCACGAGGTGCGATCGTTCAGGGTCTGCTAAATACCCTCGACCCATCCCGGAGCTGGTGATGTTCGATACGAACGATTTCGTCCGTGCAGTGCTGGACGAGTTGAACGACCGTGAGTTCCCCGTGATCAAGGTGCCGATGAAGATGCTGCGCAACCTTGTGGAAGGCAAGCGCCTGCGCGACAAGGCGGTCAACGACATCGCGGCAGCGCTCGCGCAACGGGGGCTTCGATACCTTCCCGCCCAGATCCCCCGAGACGAGAACCGGAGTCTTCTAGTCTGGACCCCTGGGGTCCCCGGCACGGAGATGCTCGACCTTGTCCTACGCATGGACCAGGGAAGCGACATCCACCAGAACGGCGAGCGGCTTACCTACACGCTCACGGAACAGGACATCACAAAAGTCCACGAGACGACGCAGGCAGCAGTCCACCACGCTCGGAGTTCGAGGGCAGCCTGACGGTTCCTCGCCCCCGCCCCGGCACCGAGCCGGCCAGCGGGGGCTTCGTCGTTCCGGACTCGCACCCTTGACGCCTTGGAGGCCCTGCGATTCGGTGTGCCGCATGACCTACACCGAGTGGCGCGAGTTGATGAGCGATGGTCTACGGCAAGGGCAGGACCAGGTGTACGCGGACATGGAGAAGACCGTGCTGCTGCGGGTCTACAGCTCCAACGTGGTCCCGGGCTTCCTTCAGACTCCGGAGTACGTCCGCGCCCTGTTGCACAACATCACCGACTTCTTCGGCACCCCCAACGACGTCGATCAGGCGGTAGACGCGCGAACCGCCCGCCAGCGTTTTCTCCACGAGGGCGACCACCAGTTCCGCGTCATCGTGGAGGAGCAAGTTCTTCGTCACCGGATCGGGGACGCCTCCACGATGCGCGAGCAGCTTCAGCACCTGCTCGACTCGCTGACCGTGCCGAGCCTGAGGGTGGGGATCATCCCCTTCGGTGCCGAGCGTTCCGTGTGGCCGCTGGAGTCCTTCTACCTCTACGACGACCGGCAGACCCTGGTGGAGAACCTGACCGCCAAGGTGGACGTGAAGGCGCCGGCGGAGCTGGCAGACTACCTGCGCGCCTTCGTGGGGCTGTCCAAGAGCGCGGTGCACGGCGACAACGCCAGGGTGCTGATCGAGAGCGCCCTGGCCGCGATCTGACCTGCGTCAGCCCCCGCCCCGGCAGACGGCCGGTCCGCGGGGGTTCTTACCTTCTGGCCCCTGAGTGAGCTGCGCCCGCCCCCAGTTCACTAGGCCGAGGGCGAATTCCGGACCGGATACCGGTCTTCCACCGCCGCTCTCATCGCGCGCCCTTGACGGCCCGGCAGCCGGGCGGAAGGGTCATGCAAAACTGCGCAACCGACTTGGTACGGGAGGGCACTATGACGCTACGGTTCGGCGGAATCGACCCCAACACCGGAGACGACGAAAGCCCGACGGTGTGGGTGGACGACGAGGAGAGGGAGCTGGTCGTCCAGGGCTGGAAGCCCAGTGAGACGCTGCTGGCCAAGATCGGCAGTACGGAGTGGGTGCCCGGCCACGCCGTCGGCATCCCCGACCACGAGAACGTGACCCGTATCCCGCTGCGCATGGCGGGGATCATCAGGAAGGCGCTCGATGATGCAGAACGTGCCGGACTTCTCTGAACTGCTCAAGAGCGCCCAGCACTCGGCGGTGCACCTGGAGATGCGAGACTCTTACGGGGTCGACAAGGAGAAGGGCCCCTTCGCGGCGTGGCGGGACGGCGCCCGGCTCGACCCCAACAATCGCGCGGCGTGGTGGCGCCCCTGGCTCGACCTCATCTCGGAAACCGTCGCGCGTGGCGTCGTGATCCGCCGGGCGCGGATCGTCTCTGAACCGGTGACCGAGTACATCCGCTTCGAGCACTCCGGCACCTTCACCAACATCGAGGCCGGCGAACAGATCCGTTGGCTGCCGCGGCGCCGAGCGTCGGATATCGCCCTGCCTGGGAACGACTTCTGGCTGTTCGACGGAAGGATCGTCCGGTTCAACCACTTCACCGGCGACGGTGCGTCCGCTGGACCGGAGATGTGCGAGGACCCCGGCGTGGTGAAGCTGTGCGCCTCCGCGTTCGAGACGGTGTGGGAGCGCGCGGTCCCGCACGAGAAGTACACCGTCTAACACCGGTAACGGGACAGTCAGCTCATGCCCTCCTCCCCGTCCTCCAGCGCCCAGGAGGCCCGTCTCGCCGTCGCCGCGCGGCTGCGCGAGATCATGTTGGACGCTGGTCTCCAGGGGCAGGAGCTGGCTGGTCTGTGCGGCTGGAACGGCGCCAAGACCTCCCGCATCATCAACGCCAAGACCGCGCCGTCCGACTCCGACATCCGGGCGTGGTGCGCCGCCTGCGGTGCGGACGACCAAGCAACAGATCTCATCGCCGCCAGCCGCGCCGTAGACTCCATGTATGTCGAGTGGCGCAGGCTCACCCGAACCGGCCTGCGCAGGCTGCAAGAATCCGCGGTACCCCTGTACGAACGCACCCGTCACTTCAGGGCCTACTCCTCCCGAGTCGTGCCGGGCGTCTTGCAGACGGAGGCGTACGCTACCGCCTTGCTCGCCACTGTTGCCGACTTCCGCCGCACACCCAACGACGTCGCCGATGCGGTGAAGGCACGTCTGGCCCGTTCCCGCGTCATCCGCACAGGCAACCACCGCTTCGCGATCCTGGTGGAGGAGTCCGTCCTCTATTACCGCCTCGGCAGCGTCGAGACGATGGCCGAGCAACTGGTGCACCTGCGGACAGCGATGTCGCTGCCCGCCGTCTCGCTCGGCGTCATCCCGTTCACCGCGCAGCGCACCATGTGGCCTACGGAGACGTTCAACATCTTCGACGATGTGCAGGCCGGCGTAGAGCTGCTCTCCGCCCAGGTGACGGTTACCTCGCCCAGCGAAATCGGGCTCTATGTCAGGGCGTTCGACAGGTTCAAGGACCTCGCGGTGCACGGCAGGCAGGCGCGGGCCTTGATCTCCAGGGCGATCAGCTCTCTGGGCTGAATTCTGCAATCGCGTGCAAACGCGTTGGTAGCGCTTCCCCGTCCTTCCTACGGTGTTCATCGCACCCCGGACCATTCCACCGGCTCCGGGAAGTGCTCCCCCAGCAGCGGGCCGCAGGTCCCTCATCCTCGCGCCGTCCTGCGGTCCGCTGCGTCCTTTGTCGGAGAGGAGTAAGGCCGTGACCACCCCCTCCCTGCCGCGCCGGACGCCCGGGTCCAGCGGACGCCAGCCCAACGCCGAGGCCACCGACCGGATCCCCTGGGAGGCCTTCGCCGTCAGCGCCGACACGTCCGCGACCTATGGGCAGCCCTCCCCGGCGCTGATCGCGCGAGCCCGGCGCGGCTGGCGCAGACTCGGGAACCTGCACGAACGCCTCGGCCAGGGAGGCGCTCAGTGAGCCGGCGCCCGGAGTGGCTGATCGAGGGAAACCGGGTCTACGACGTCGACCAGGACCGCGAAGGCGTGATCCAGTTCGTCGGCGAATTCGAGGACCCCGCCACCCGGCGCTTCACCCCCGAGGCGGTCTTCCTCCGCCCCGAGGGCGGCGGTGTGGAGTGGATCGTGTCCGACCACCACGCCCTGCGCCCGGCCGACGCCCGCTGACGTGCGACAGCGATTAGCCGTTCTCGCCTACGTCCTCGTCGTCACGATCGCGGTCGTCACCCTGGTGGCCAACGCCAACCGGTGACCCTGCGCCGTGATGTAGAGAGTGCGAGGCACCCGTACCGAGGAAGGAACGACATCGTGACCGACGCTGTGACCGAGTTCGAGGTCAAGGCCCTTGAGATCGACCCCGCCGACATCGCCGACCGGATCAAGACCGCTGGCGGTGTCCATGTCGCCGACCGCCACATGCGGCGCTACGTCTACGACACCGTCCCCGCGGTGCCGGGGAAGTGGGTGCGCCTGCGGGACACCGGAAGCGCCGCCACCCTGTGCGTCAAGGAGATCACCAGCGACCAGGTCGACGGCACCCGCGAGACCGAGGTGGGGGTCTCCGACTTCGACACCGCCCACGCCGCGCTCACCGCGAGCGGCCTGACCGCCCGCGCCTACCAGGAGAACCGGCGCTCGTCCTGGGAGCTGGACGGGGTCCGGCTCGAACTCGACCACTGGCCGCTCATCCCCCCATACCTGGAGATCGAGGCCGACACCGAAGACGCCGTATGGGTGATGGCCGACCGCCTCGGCCTGGACCGCGCCGAGCTGACCGGCGAGAACACCACGGCCGTGTACGCCCGCTACGGAATCGACCTCGACAAGGTCACCGACCTCAGGTTCACCGCCTGAACCGAAGCACCATCCAGTAGTGCGGCCGGAGCACGGGGACCGGCCGCACGGAAGGAAGGCCACGACATGCTCTTGCACAAAGTGCCCGTGGAGGTCCGCCCCGACGACACCGGACGCGTCAAGATTGACGACGACTGCGGACTGGCCTGCGTCTTCTGCCACAACGAGGGCACACCCGTCACCGCCGACAACCGCGACGCCCAGCCGGGCCAGTACACCGGCACCCCCGGCAAGACCGGCCGCGTCTCCATCTATCTCGCCGACAACGGCGCACGCTTCCTCGCCGCCCGCATCGAGCCGGGCCCCGACTTCGCGCTTGCCCTCGCCGGCCTCCGCGGGAGCATCCGTACCCGCGAGATCCACTTCACCGGCGGCGAGCCCACCCTCCACCCACGCCTTCCCGCCCTCGTCCGGCAGGTCCGCGACATGGGGTTCACCGTCGGGCTCACCTCCAACGGGGAGAACGGCGCCGCCGTCCTGGAGGAGTGCGCGCAGGCCGGGCTCGACCGCATCAATCTCTCCGTCTTCGGCACCACCGCGACCGAGCTCGCCGCCGTGCAGGCGCCGCGGTTCGCGTCCGTCAGCCTCGCCGAGAAGAAGATCGCGGCCCTGGAGGCCAGCATCGAGACCGGACTGCGCAGCGGCATCAAAGTCTCCGCGAACCTCGTCGTCAGCGACCACACCCAGATCCCGCGCGCCCTGCGGATCGTGGAACGGTACGGTCGGGACGTCACCGTGCGGTTCCTGGTCAACCTGGAGACCGAGCACGGCTCACGGGAGGCCATCCACGAGACCCTCGCCGCCCTCGACGCCGTCCCGGTCCGGCACATCATCACCGCCGGAACTTCCGACGAACGCACCCGCTACCGGCTCCCCGACGGACGCACCGTCTACGCCAAGAACATCCGCCCCGTCCGTCTCCCCGACACCTGCGCCGGCTGCAAGTTCAATAACACGCGCGACTGCCAGGAGGGCTACTACGGGGTCCGGGTGTACCGGGCCAAGGGCGGCCCCTACATGGTTGGCGTCTGCATCCGCCGCATGGACTTCTGCGTGAGCGTGGGCGAGTTCGTCATGAGCCAGCGCGCCCGCGAGGTCCAGGCCTTCCGTGACGACGAGACCGCGCGCCTCACCGCGCTGTACCCCCAGCAGGTCACGACGCTGCGCCGCTGACCTCCCAGACTCCCGCCCCGCCTTCCTGCGGCTGGGGGCGGGCCCCGCACCACTCTCTGCACCACTCGAACCGATCGAGAGGAGCACCACCGCATGACGATCATGATCGAGAACCCGAGCACCGACACCGCCGTCCGTTCCCGGGACCCCAAGGAACTGCTGAACGCGGTCCAGGACCGCATCGAGCACCTCACCGTCAACATCCTGGACGACGGCATGTCGATCTGGGACCGCGAAGTCGCGCTGCTGCTGCGCGACGAGGTGGACACCCGCGAGACCGCCGAACGCATCCTCGGCAACGCCGTGATGTACATGATCGCGTCGATGGAGCACCCCGAGGTGCACATCGGGGTCGGAAAGATCGTCGACAAGGGCGTCCACCAGGTCATCCTCGACACCCCCGTCTACTTCGCGTTCTGCGACCTCTACAACGGCGGCCGGTACAAGCACCACGCCCCGTTCATCAAGCGCCGCGACGACGGCACGGTGATCCGCACCGCCGACTTCCTCACCGCCTGCGGCTTCACCCCGGACGAGGAACTGTGGGCCAAGGACGGCGCGACATGCTCGCCGTGCGACTCCAAGGTCCCCGACTCCCACTGACGGACGACCCGCGGCCGAATCCGGCACCTGACCGACCGAACCGCCCCTAGGGTGTGGGCCTCGCCAGCGCGACCGGCGGGGCCCCTCCCGCGTTCCCGAAGGACACCGACATGAACACCCCGCACAACTACGAGCACGAGCGCGCCCTGTGGGACCAGTTCGCCGAGAGCGCCACGAAGGACCCCTCCACCGGCGGCCCCGTCTTCCGCTGGACCCAGTACAAGGACCACCCCGCCGACCCCGGCCCCGGCATCCTCGGCGACCCCGCCACCGTCCTGGAAATCGGCTACGGCACCGGCCGCGCCCTCGCCTACCTTGCCGAGCAAGGCGTCAAGTGCACCGGCGTAGACCTGTCCCCGGTCGCCGTCGCCCACAGCACCCAGAAGTACGGACACCTTGGCATCGAGTTCGTGTGCGCCGAGGTCCTCGCCCACCTGGCCGGCCGGGAGAACAGCTTCGACGCGGTCTATTCGATCTTCGGCGCGGCGTGGTTCACCGATCCGAAGAGGCTGTTCCCCCTGGTTGCCAGCAGCTTGAACCCCGGCGGCGTCTTCGTCTTCTCCCAACCCCCCGCCATCCCCGGCGCCTATGGGCCACAGGGCATGTACAAGGGCGGCTTCGCCGGGCCTGCGATGTTCACCTACCGCTACAGCTACCCGTTGCACCAGTGGCACGAGTTCATGGAGAACGCCGGCTTCATCGACGTCGAGGTCCGCGAGATCGACGCGCCCACGCCCGGACACATCGGGACCCTGCTGGTCAGGGGTACCAGGAGCAACTAAGGAGGCCGAAATATGAGCGCCAACTGGGTCCCGGCCGAGGAGTACGTCAAGACCATCGCGAACGCGACCAGCTATGCGGGCTTCTACTTCACGGACACCGACGACCGCCCCATCCAGCTTCGCTCAGCTCACAGCGCGGAGACCTGGCAGTGGCCTGGCGGCAACATGGACCCCGGCGAGACGCCGTGGGAGTGCGCCCTCAGGGAGTGCTTCGAGGAGACCCAGATCAGCTTCGCCGGCCCTCAGAAACTTCTCGCCGTCCACTTCATCGCTCAGGGCGCCCACTGGCCGCTCAACAAGTTCGGTGTCATCTTCGACGGCGGTCAGCTCACCGCGGGCCAGATCAACAGCATCGCCCTCGACCCCGCCGAGCACACCGAGCTCCGAGTGCACACCCTTGAGGAGTGGGAGGAGATCATGAGCCCCGCGAGCTTCGCCCGTCTCCAGGCCGCCGACAACGCCCGCCGCTCCGGAACCGTCGCCTACCTGGAACGCTGACGCCCACCACGCACGGCGGCGTCCCTCTCCCGCGTGGATGGGACAGGGGCGCCCCGCCGCCCGGGGACCGGTAGGGTGCTGCCCCTGCTCGACGGAGGTACGACGATGAACCCCGAAGACGAACCCCTCGCCCAGTGGGCCGCCCGGCGCGAAGGGCGCTTGAGGAAGCCCGGCGAGCTGAAAGCCGTCACCCTCGGCGCCGGCCCGCAGCGCGCCGCACACGTCAACCCGGACGCCCCCCGCTTGATTCTTGAGTGGGACGGCTTCGCCTGGCAGCCGCTGGCGACGGTAGACAACTACGCCGCGGCACGCGCGTACATGAATCCCATGCCCGCAACGCCGCCGACGCCCAGGCAGCCGATGAAGAAGGCGCCGGGTCGCCACCGGAAGCCGTGACCTCTCAGGCCCGCGCCGCCGGGGCGGTCGTCCCGTCGAGGGCCGTGCTCGCGATGCTCTCGCCAAGCTCGTTCACCGCCGTCACGGTGAGGTTGTAGGGGCTGTTTGCGGTGTAGCCGCCGACCGGCGCCGACGTGGTGTTGCCCGGGACGCTGGTCCGGAAGACGCCCGCGTTGTAGATCCGGTACTCGCGGACGGCGGGCGTCGAGCCCACCGCGTTCCAGGCGACCGGGACCGTCGTGGCAGTCACCGCTCCACCAAGGCGTAGGTTCTGCGGCGTCGCCGGGGCCGAGGCCGACGGCAGGACTGTCACCAGCGGCGCCGAAAACGGTGAGTAAGCATTCCCTCCGAGCTGGACCGGCATCACCGCGCGCACCTTCAGGCTGATGAATCCAGGCTCCGTGATGGGCGCGGTCGTGACCTGCACAGGCTTCTGGCTGTCCACGGATCCCGGCTGGCTGGCCGTCCCCACGAGTAGATCGCCCTCCAGCAAGCCGATCGGGCCCGACATCCCCGGCCGGGGGTTCCGGCTCGCGTACAACTCGTAGCTGCTGGCGTGCTGCACGGCCGTGAATTCCAGAGAGAAGGGGCCCTGTGCGCCGCTGGCCGGGTTCGGAACGGTGGTCCCCTGCTGGAACGCCAGCGATGTGGGGGCCTGGAGCGGGGCGACCTGGCCGTACCGGTACGGCGGCAGATCGCTCGGGGTCTCCACGTACAGGACCGCCGACTTCGGCCCGAGGGTGCCGTCGAGGCCTACGGCCTGGAGCTGGATCGCGTAAGCGGTGTTCGGCGTGATGGGTGTCCAGACAGGCGGCCCCGGCGGCTGCGCGGTCGACGGCACGAAGTACCCGCCGATCAGGGCTTCGAGGTCCGGGTGCGTCATGGTCCCCGAGGGGGTGGTCGGCGGTACGGGCACCGGCACCGCCCCCGTAACCGGGATCGGCAGGGAGCCGATGTAGATCCGGTAGGAGTCCACGCCCGAAAGGGCGTCGATGGGTCGGCTGCCCATGCCGCCGGGTTGCGGGGTGGGAGTGATGGCCCCTACGGGCATGGTCCACAGCAGCTGGATCTCACGCTGGTCTACGTAGCCGCCGGCGATCGGCTCGTCCTTGCGGATCTGCCGTCGCGGTGGTTGGACCGTCGCGCCGTCGGCTGAGGCCTTGTACCACTCCGGCGCGGGCAGCGCAGGCGGCGGGGAGGGGGTGTTGTCGCGGACGACGCGCTCACCGAGGGTGGCGTACGTGGGGGTGGTCATGCTGCTGCTCTCTTCCTGTCGGGTGGTGTTGGTCGTGCTAGCTGTAGGACCAGGGCGCCCAGCCGCATTCGGCCTCGGGTAGCTCCTTGCGCTGCTTCGGGGGCTCCGGCTTGTTCCACGGCCGCCGCAGGCCTCGCCGCTCGCGCTCGAACACGGTCAGCCGGTTGGCCAAGTGGTTGATGAACCCGTTCGTCTTCGCGAGCGGGTGCTCCTTCGGCGCCCAGGACGGCCCTGGATCCACCCCGGTACCCGCGTACCTGAGGACGTCGCGGCGGTCCTCCCGCAGCAGCTCGTACGCCGCCTGACCCTGGCGCCCCTCCCACGCACGGAGAGGAGCTTCGTCGAGCCACCTGGACGGCTGCCCGGCGACGTTGTGGACCAGGGTGGGCGCGATCATCCATGCCGGGGGCTCCGGGCCCTCGTACGGGGCGCTGGGCAGCACCGGCGGGGGTTCGTCGAGGATCTGTTCCGCGTAGGCCCGTACGGCGCTCACAGGGGCCTCTACGGGCTCCTTGGGCTCGTCGTCGACCCCGGGCGGCTTGCCCCCGGTCCACTCTCGTAGCCGTCGCTTGCGCTGCCGGCGACTGCGGGTCTCGTTCCGGCCCATCAGTCGATCACGTCCGGGCACATCGGCCGGGGAGGCGGAGGAGGGGGCACCTTCCGCACCAGGCGGTACGTCGGCAGCGGGTCACCGTCACCCCGGCGACGTATCACCGGAGGAGCGGGCGGCCGCGAGAAGTCGACGACGGGACGCTCGCGCTGAAAGTCCGCCTCCTTCGCGGCGAGGATGTCGGCGTACGCGGCCCGTGCCGAAGGGGTGGAGAGGTCGACGACCGGCTCGGGCCGGCGCCGCCGGAAGAAGTCGAGGAACCCCATATCAGCCCCCTTTGCGCGCAGTGGTGTCCCCGCTGCCGGTGCGCGGATCCCCCGCTCCGGAACACGTCCGCACCGCAAGAGGGGTGGGGGCCCGAAGGCCGCCGGTGGGTGTCGACACCACAACTCGACCCCCGGCGAACCCCCGGCATCCTCCGACGAGGAACGCCCTTGTTCTGACGGGCCCGAGGGCCTGGTCGACGACGGGCGCCGCAGTGGTGTCCTCGGTGACCCCGCAAGCGGTGCCCTTGTACGTGTTCAATGTGCGCTCCCGTTGAGCTGCTCGGCCTTCCGGTACCAAGCGGCCCCGGTGCCCTGCGGCACGGCCACCGCCCGCCAAGGGCGACGCAGGCCGTCACGGAGGATCCGGATCGGGGTGTACTCGGTGAGGTGCTGGACGTCGCGGGAGAGGCTGCTCGACGGCAGGCCGACGTCATGCAGTTCGGTCCCGTCGGCGAGGTAGAGGTCGACGTTCGCCGCGACCACCCACCGGTGTCCGTTGTGGGCCCGCTCCATCCCGAAGGTGCGCACGAGAACCGGGCCGGCCTGGATCGACCACCAGCAAATCCCGGACGCCCAGTAGCACCCTTCCGGCGGGGTCTCGTACACCGGCACCCCCGGCGACGTCCGCAGCGGCTCGTACGAGGGAGGGGAGAACCGGTGAGACATGCTCTGATACGAGGCCGCCCACTCCGGCGGCGCCAACGTGGTGCTCATCTCAACTCACGTCCGAGTACACGCGGTGCGGGGTCTCCTCGGCAGCGACCTCGGCGAAAAGGCCGCTGCCCTCTACAGCAGTGTGACCCCACCCTGAAGGATTGATTCGGGCCGCCGCATTCCGGTAGCGCTGCACCGCTAGTTCGTGATTCCGCCTGCGGAGATCGGGGACATTGGCGCCCCCTCCGATGGCTTCGGCAAGCGGCTTGATGCGGACGGTTTCAGACATGGCTGTCCCCTTGGAATCGGGAAGGATTCTTAACACCGCTAATGGTGTCTGCCGTACCTTCTGTAGTGGTAATTACATAACCGCTCAGAAAAAAGGGGGCTGCCCTATGAGGTGGCGTCTGTCCGACACGAAAGTCGACGTCCAGAAGAAAACCCGGCACCGCGAAGCAGAGGACACCGAGCATCATGTAAATGCGGGGTACTTCAACACCCCGCCCGTCCACGAAATCCCCGGCCACGTTCCCGGCCGGTTCTTCAGTGACCCGCAGATCGACCCGGCTCTCCAGCACATCCCCCGCTACCTGGCACCCCGGGGCCGCGCCGAGGACCAGTTCGAGGACGCCCGGGATGCCGCGCTCCGCCCGGCGGGCCGCTACAGCGCGTCAAGCCGCTACACCGAGGGCCACCTCCAGGCCGGACAGAACATGCCCGCCGGCCGTCGGGATGAGTACTACGCCTGACACGGCAGGAGGCCCCCTCATGGCCAAGAGGGGGCCTCCTTACACGTGCGGTAACAGGACTAAGAACCCGCACGCGTGGTCTGGGCGGTCTCAGACCGAAGCGGGTATGCGCGGCCCCATGTGGCGCCACGTTCCCGGCCGGGCCGCCGCGGGGCGCTTGACCGTGGTCGACGCCTCGGGCTCGAACTCGCTCTTGCCGTACTGCATGTCCACGTACGCATAGTGCTTGTGCAGCACCGCCACCACGTCCTGGCTCAGGGTCACCGGGAACTCGGCGTACTGCCCGCGCTCGTTCCACGTGAAGGTGCCCGGGGCGAACTCGGCGACGATGGGGGAAGGGTCGGCGCCCGGGGGGAGGTGAAGGTGCCCGGGGAAGCCGCGCTGATGGGTCGGGATGAAGACCTTGGGGTTTGTCATGCGGCCAGCCTCGTCGCTGGGATTTCGCGGGTGATACTCCTCGCCGACCGCCCCGCGTGCGCCGCTGACCGCCCCGGGCGAGAGTGGGCTCATGGACCCCCGCATCGTGATCCACAAGCCCGACGCCGACGGCGGCCGACGCGTCCACTACGACGGCGCCATCCTGGGCCTGGCCCGGAGCGAGCTCGATCTCCGCGAGTTCCTGCGGCGGGCGGAATTCCCGGGCTGGGACGACGTGGATATCGAAGACCCAGGGATGTTCAGGTGGGAGGGCGGGGGCCCGGAAACCTGGGAGAGTTAATCCTCTGGGCGAAAAAATGGCGGGGAGCTGAAAGCGGTGTCCAGAGGCATCTCTCCTCATAGGAGTAAACAAGAGAGGAGCACTCAGAGCCCCCGTGTGCGCCTGCGGTGCTCCTGCTGGGGAAATGCCGTCTGCGTGGGGGTGTCGTCAGTAGCGACGCCCTGACTCACTTGGAGCAACTCCTCCCGCCTCCCGCAAATGCCAGAGCCGCTACGGAGTAGCTCACCCAAGCTCTCGAAATGGCTAGGGCCAGGGAGGCCAGGCGTCCACATTTTGGGCAACGAAAGCAGTGTCCCGCCTCTCCTGATATTTCCAAAAATCTGACGGCAATAAAGGCGAGGTCCTCTCGATATCGGAAGAGGGGCGCTGGATTTGCTGGATAATTCCTGCCCACCCACCCCTTCACAATATGAAGGGGTGCACCATCGTGCCATTCACCCTCGGCCGGCGACCTGTCCAAGGTCGTCGCTCTCGGCGCGCGGGGCGGGGATGACCGGGACCTTGGCCATAGCGTTGCCGTCCCACTCGTCGCGGGGGCGGATATACCCGTCGGCCACCTTCGAGTTCGGCGACCAGCGCCCTTGCCTGCGGATGGCCGCGCCCGATGCGCCGTTCTCGTCGGCGATGGTGGCGCCGCTGGCTCGGGCGCCGTGGGCGGTGAATTTCAGGCCGTTGTCGTCGTACAGGACGCCCGCAGCCTCGGCCCTCGCCTGGATGATGTCGTTGACGGACTCGGCGCTCAGCTCCTCGCCGACGTTTCCCCAGCGGTCGATGCGGCGCAGGATCTTGCCGGTGGTGATGCCGGCCGCGGCGAGGGCGTCGCGGTATTCGACGTAGGCAGTGACGGGGTCGAGAAGGTCGTCGCGGCGGGGCATGACGACCCACTCGCCCTCGGCGCCCTGGTCGGTTTTGCTGCTGGCGAAGAAGAGGCGGACGCCCTTGCGGGGGACGACCACGGCATCGGGAAGGACGCGGTCGGAGAATTCGGAGCGGCGGGTCATGGCCCAGATCGACCAGACGATGATCAGGCGGTCCCGAAGGCCGGTCAGGGTGCTGGTGTCGCACTCCCGGACCATGGCCACGAAGCCGTCGGTGTCGACGGTCGCGGACTTCTTCACCCGGCGGCCGCAGTCGGCGAGGCGCTTCTTGTGCGCCTTGATGAGCAGCCGGGCCGGCCGCGGGTCCGGGTGGCGCTCGACGGGAATTCGGCTCCAGGTGTGCGCGGCGAGGATGGCGGCGACGGCCTGACCGAGGGCGGAGGCCCCGTAGGGCGCGCCCGTCTTCTCGCTGGGGGTGTCGATAGTGACGCGGATCCACTCGGTGAGCGTCTCGGTGGTCATGGGGAGGACGGTGCGCGACCGTTCCTGCTGCGCGCACCAGCCGGCGGCCCGTCGCAGCCAGAAGTCATATTTTCGGTAGGTCTCAGCCGGTACAGCGGACTTGAGTGCCTCAACCGTTTCAGGGCTTAGCTCATAATCTGCGGAACTATGTACCGAAAGCCCGGATCCGAGACCCATCCCTAGAAGGTCACTCTGGGCGATGGGAAGTAGCTCCGCGTCGACAATCTCAAGCTCGTTCATTTGTCCCCTTTGTCGATCCCGGTAAGCACGGTTACCAGGACTGAGGCGTACCTTAGTAAGGAAGTTGGCGGTTCGTCAGGTGGATCCCGGATCTTGGACACCGAAGTCGACCCGAACCGAACGAGGCCCGGCTTCGACACCTCGACCCGCATCTCGACCTCGGACTCGATTCGGTCGCCGGCCGCGGGGAGCCGGGTCTCGATCTCGATTTCGCGTGGACGCGCCGGACGCGTCCTTGTTGCCGCTGTGTCCTTGACCCTCCCTGTCCAATGGAGGAGTCGCCGGCGCCCGGACGTCGGGAAGGCAGTGCTGTTTCCGCCGCGCCCCTGCGCGAGGCGCGCTTCGCCGGGCGGGGCGGGGTGTCCGGATCACCCTGCCCTCACCGTGGTGGGAGGTGGTGGTTCTACCCGTCGGCCGGGCCTGTGCTCAGTGGGGGCGCGGGGCCCCCGGGGCTCACGCCCCGATCAGTACCCGCCCGGTGTCGGCGACGGACGCGGCCGCCACGGTCACCAGGGCCGCGCTCGCGGCCAGCGTCATGGACTCCCGCGCGAGGCGGGCCGGAATGATGGTCCGCATGACCGGCGGCGCGGCCGGGGCGCTCACGTCCTGCCGCAGCTCGGCGAGCTCCCGCTCAACGTCGGCCCACGTCGCCTTCGGTAGGGCGGCCGCGCCCAGGTCACTGCGGCCCTCGTCGGCGAGGACGTGCAGCGCGTCCAGCTCGGCGCGCACCTCCTCCCACGTCTTCACCGGCTCCAGGTCGGCGCGCAGGTCGGCGAGCTCCGCGCTCAGCTCCACCCAGTCGAGGGCAGGGCCGTCGTCGGGCTGCGCCCGGTCGGCGCGGTTGGCCGCAGAAATCGCCGCGTAGTCGGGGCCGTCGTCGTCCTGGGCGGCCGGGACCGGGGGCACGACCGGGGCGAACCAGTCGCGCACGGCGGCAGGCTCGGGCATGGCGGGGGTCGTGTCGGCGGTGCAGATAACCAGCGGGACGGGGGTGTCGTAGTCGGCCAGGACCCGGCGGACCATGCGGCCGCCCGCGTCCTGTACGGCCTTCTCCTGCCCCAGGGCGCGGCAGGCGTCGAGGAGGTCGGCGGCGCTGTCGTAGCCGCCCCGGCCCATGCTCACGAGGTCGCCGGGGATGCTGGCGCCGGTGGCCGTCTCCCACTCGTCGTGGCGCTCCATGCCGTACCAGCGGCCGCCCCGTTCCTGCGCCTCGAAGCCGTAGCCGTACTGATCGCGGAACAGCCACCAGGCCTGACCCCACCCGGGGTTCATGGGTTCGATGCGCTCCCCGTTGTTGATTGCGGGGGCGTCGGGCTGCGCCTGCTCGCGCTTGGTGCGGCGCTGCGCCTGCTTGGCCTCGCCTGCGAGCTTCCACACGGCGCGGCGCTGCTCGGCGGTGGTGCGGTGCGCGAGGTCGCGGGCGGCCTGCTTCTCGTGCCGGGCGTACGTCTGGGGCACGGTGAGGGTGAACAGGGTTTCGCAGATAGTCAGAGCGGGGACGGCGGGCACGACATACGCGTCCAGCGCCTCGCACGTGGGCGCGGGGGGAAATTCAGCCGGGCGTCCCGGCCGACCAGGGACCGCCAGTCCTACTACCTGCGGGTGGTCGAGGAGTTCATGCCCGCAGCCCTGGCAGCGCGTACCGACCAGCTCGCGGCAGCGGCACTTGGGGCACCGCTCCCGCCGTTCGCGCTCCTCCGCGAGCTGCGCCCAGCACTCCGCCTCCTCTTCAGCGGCCTGGCGGGCCGCGTCGGTGACGGGGACGAAGGTGTCGGCGGGGGTGACGATGATCCCGCCGCCGGTACCGAGGACGGTCACCTTGGGGGCAGTGGTCGCGTCGAGGTCAGCGGTCGGTACGTGCTTGGTGCCGTTGCCGTCCTCCCACACCACGAGCACGGTGGGCACCCGCTTGAGGGGATCGACGCTGCGGACGGTTCCCCGGCGCCCGCCCACGCTGACGACGTCACCCGGCATCGGCTCGCCGCCCGCCGGAGCGGGCGCCATATTCGCCGGAGCGGTCTGGGCGCGGTAGCGCTCGGCCAGCGGCTTCGTCTTCCCCTGGGGGTCGACCGCATCCCACCACGCGGCCTCGGCGAGTTTCTGCGTCTCCCCCATGGGCAGCACCGACAGGCAGTTGCGTGACCAGCGCTTCCCCTTCCCGTTGGCCTCGCGGCGCTGCGCGGCCTTGACGGCTTCGTCGGCCTGGGCGTTGGTGAGCAGTCCGGCGGGCCACGCCTTGGCGTAGGACAGGGCAACGGCGCCGTCGGCGGTGACGGTGACCTGTCCGTCCTCCTCCTTGGGCAGGGAGAGGAATCCGGCCCCGGCGAGGAGGCGTACGCGGTCGGCGCGCACCGGGCGGCCCCGGGTCAGCTTGAACCGCTTCCCATCGCGGTAGAGGTCACCGGCGGCCGCCCACTCCACGAACTGCGCCATGGACTCGGACCATCCCAGCCGGGGGAGGACGTCCTTCGCCTTGAGCTCCAGGACGTAGCGGGCGGTCCGCTGTTCGTCGGTCTCCACCTCGGCGGCCGCGACGGGCGCGGGGTGCTTCTTCCGGCCGTGGGCGCGCATCGCGAGGAGTGCCTCAGCGTCGCAGATCACCGACTTGAAGACCTTCCCCTTGCACGTCTCGTGCAGGCAGCGCACGGAAGTCGTCCAGCCGTTGTCACCCTTGGGCTGCTCCCCGTGGTGACGGTGCTTGTCCCCGAGGTCGTTGCCCGTCGTGCGGAACCGGCCCTCGCTGATCTCCCAGTCGTACGCCATGCGCTCGAAGTGGTGCCCGTACCCGTCATCGCTGGCACCCGCGTAGGTAACGCTCTCGCCCTCGGCGAGCTGGGCGCCGGGGGTGGCCGCCGCCCGCTCCATACGTTCCCGGGCCTGCGCCTTGCTCCACGCCACGGCGTCCCGCCCGCACGGCCACGAGTGGTCGCAGGGCTTGGGGAAGGAGCCGCATCCCTGACGCGGGTTCCGCTCGTTCTCGTACGACCACGCGGAGATTTCCTCCGTGTCGGCAGGAGCGAAATCCTCGACGGGCGAGCCGGCCGCCGGGGTCAGGTTTTTCTTGGTGTCGGCGGCGGCCTGCTCCAAGACGGCACGGTCGAGAACCGTCACGCCCAGCTCGGCGATCACCGCGTTCGTGGTTCCCCGGTCCTTCGCCCACTCCCAGTCTTCGCCCAGCACGCCCAGGTGCTCCGACGCGGTCCAGCACAGCATGTAGTGCTTGGAGGCGGTCCGGTCGTCCGAGCACAGCTTCATCGCGTCCGCCCGGGTCATGCCCCACAGCACCCGGCGGCGGGTCGGGTTCGAGCGGGCGGAGACGATGAACACGGCCACCGGCTCCAGTTCGGCGGCGCCATCCTCGGGCTGGTGCTCCTCGGCGTGCTCCGCCGTCCACGCGACAGCAGCGTCACGCACCGCGCGCCGCTTGGCGGCCGCCGTCTTCGCCGTGCCCTTGCCACCCTTGAAGACGTGCTCCGCCTCGCACCCGCACACGGTGCACTCGGCCCGGTAGACGAACTCGTACGAGAAGGACGCCCACACCACGCGGGAGGCCTCGGACTGCCCCGGGAACCGGTCGGTGGGCGCCGGGCCCTGCTGGCCGCCGAGGTGCCACTCACCCAGGGCGCGGGCGGTCTTCTCCGTCTCCCGGAAGGAGGTGTCCGAGTCCGGGGTGACGATGTGGCCGAACTCGTAGCAGCCCTCGCGGCCGCCGTTGCAGGTGGCCCACCACATGCCCTCGGTGCCGTCGGTCTTCTCCCCCTGCGGGCTGACCGGCTGCACGGCGTAGCCCGGCGTGATCTCGGGCGCCACCTCGGCGTTCCACTCCTCCTCGTCGCCCTGGTCGTCCTCGACGAACGGCTCGGCGGCGGCGTGACGGTGCCACGCGGCCTCGGCCTCCTCCGTGGTCATGAAGTACGCGGCCTTGCGGCTGTGGCCCTCCTCGCTGATTTCCATGTGGCTCATGCAGACGCAGGTGGCGCGGATCAGGCCCGGCTTGATGACCGGGTTCGACGGACGCACCCACCCACGGTGGCCGTTGGCCTCGACCTGGTAGGCAGTCGGCAGAGCCGCCATCTGCTCCTCGGTGACCCGTACGACGCTGCCGCAGTGCTCCCGGAGTCGCGCCTTGCCGTCGCCGTCGCCGTCCACGGCCACCGCGTCCACGGACATGGCGCCGTTCTTCACCAGACGCTCGATGCGGTAGGCCGTGACGATCTCCGGGTACGCCTGCGTCACCAGGTCGCCGACCCTGAGTTCACGCCCCCGCGCGTCGATCGGGAACTCCCAAGGGCGCTCGCGCCGAGCCTGCTTCTCCTCCGCCGTCGGCTCCTCCGCGACCGGCTCCGACTGTTCCTCGACCACCGGCTCCGGCTGCCGCTCACCACGGGCCACCGCGTCCGCGAGAACGGCCTTCTTCATCTCTGGGCGCGTGGGGAAGTACGTCCCGCCCGTCCGGCAGATGTTCTTCTTGTCGGTGCCGGTGAACCGCAGGGTTTCACGCGTCTCGTTGTGCGTGATCGTGTAACTGCCCGCCAGCAGATTCACGGTGTAGAAATGGCCCATGAGCTGCACCGTGGTCGGAAAGGAGTCCGTGGCGAAAAGGATGTCGCCGACCTTGGCCTTAACGATCTTCCGAGGAGCCATCGAACCCCGCCCCATGCCGTTGCTCTCCTCCGCCTGCTTCGTCGTCTTCTTGGGGGTCCTCGTGTTCATCAGCCGGGCGAACTGTTCGGGGTCCTCCCGCAGGCCCGTCGCAAGGCGCCGGAACGCCAACCCGGCCGTCTTGCCCACCATCAGCGCGGTAGCGCCCCAGCGGATGACGTACTGGTGCCGCTCCCACTTCGCCGTGAACGTGGTGCCGTCGATGTCGCGGGTCTGCGGGTGGTGCTCCGTCGCGTGGTCGGCATCGAAGTGCGGCTCCTGCCGGTGGTGCGCCGCCCGCATCTGCGCGAAGTCCTCGCGGTCAAACCCGCCGTTGTCCTGCTCCCAGCCGCAGGAGCACGACGGGATGAAATGCCCATCCAGCTCGGTCACGGTGGTCACGTGCTCCGGCCCCGCCGGGCCCGGCTCCCCCTCTGGCTCCGGACCCTCCTCCCCGCCGCCGTCCACCGGCACCACGGGCGCCTGCCACGCCGTCTTGTTCCCCGAGGACAGGAGCACGATCGTGCCGCGCAGCTCCCCGGCCAGGACGTAGCCGAGCTCCGCGAGCATGCCTTCGATGACGTTGGGGGCGACGGCGGCGAGCATCCGGTACGCCACCCCCGTGGCCGGGTTGCAGACCGGCGCGAGCTTCACCGCCAGGCACCCCGCGCACTCGCACACCAGCCGCAGCCCGACCCCGAAAGTCTTGTCGAGGACGACTTGCACCGCCGCCGGGACGGCCGGGCACGGCTCCGGCTGCGCCTCGGTGTGCGCCACGGTGGACGGGAGGTAGGTCCGCGCGAGCACGGTCATAACCGGCTCGCCGATCGCGTCTTCCGGCACGGCGTGCATGTCGTAGGAGCTCGCCCACGTCCAGCGGGACTCACCGGGCGCCGTCGCCCCGGTCGCCCACACGGTCATGGAAAAGCCGGACGCATCGGCGTCCCGCTGGATAGCGGACATGGTGTAGTCGCCGGGGAGGGTGAATTCCGGTTCGACCGCGACCGGAGTGTCTTCGATCGGAGACAGGTCCGCCGAATTCGCGCGAACCCACGTCGTCACGGCGCCCGTCGACTTGAACCCCTTGTCGAGGTACCGGCCGTCCAGCGTGATCACGTAGTAGAACGTCGTCATCCGGTCGTACCGGCCACGGATGGCACGCTGCGCGCGGTAGGCCAGCCGCTCCCCGCCCTTGCCGACGACCTCAGTCCAGCCCGTGAGACCGCGCTCCCGCAGGATCTCCTGAATTCGGGCAGAGCTCTCCCCTTGAATCTGTCCCATTTCTGAAAAACCCCTATCGTCGAGTGTCGCTAGTCGGGCGGCCCGGGGTCCAATCCGGGCATAGGGATATTCTCCCAAAAGGCGCGAGAGAATACCAGGGGGTGACGGAAATGCAGGCCGGTTGCAGGGTGGGGTATTTCACAAGGGAATTCAATAAAGAATCGAAGCGGAGGGTTGACGGGGCGAGAATTCTTTGAATGTGGCCAATCTATTTAAATGGGGCATAAGGTACCCCCACCCTTAAGTCCCTTTTGCCGTAATCGCGGGGCCTGGCCCTCCACACGCAAATGGCCGACCCCGACGCAGGCAGTGCCCCCGCACACCGGGCAGTGGCCCCAGCGTCGAGGCGGCGCTCGGATAGCCGGCGGGAGCAAGGGGACGACCGGTAGCGGCGCGACGCCACCGCCCAGGCGGCCGGCTCGTTGACCCGGCGTGGATACGACCGTGAGCTGGATGCACTGCAACGCCTGCCCGCGCGAGGCCCCGATGGTCGGTGAGCTGGTGGTCGCCGGGGGCTCCCTGACCCTCCAGGACGCCATGGAGGCCGCCAGCGCCCACGTGCGGCGCGCACACCCCGGCCGGAGCGTCCCGGGCTCCCTGGCGGTGCGCACGGCGCCCCTGGGCATCGTCCTGGGCGCCGTCCCCTCCCCCGAGCGGATCCCGGCAGCGGTCGACGCGTTCAACCGCACGCGGCCATCGGACTTCTAACCGGTCCAGTGCGCGAGACACCCGTCCCGCACCGGCCGAGGCGCTGCTACTGTCGACGTATCGAGAAGCTCCTAGTCGGGCGTCTCCCAGCGGCCGCCCTGGTCCAAGCCCCGCAAGGGGGCAGGGCGGCCGCTTCTCGCTGTCCGGGCCCAGCACTGGCCGGGCTCACCGCCCCCTCCTTCGGCATGGGCGACGCCTCCCCGAGTTCTGCAAGCAGTGGCGGAAGGCGGGACTCGGCGAGCGGCGAGCCCTTCACCGCAGGTCAAACCTTGATGATGTTCACTCTGTCGCGGCAGAGCATGCGCATGTCCTCGGGGTCCGAGGTCAGGATCGATACGGGGCCGTGCGCGCGGAGGGCGGTGGCGGCCACAATGCTGTCGATCGCGTATTTGTGTCCGGCGAGGCCGCCGGCGTCCCGGAGAAGTTCGACCGCGTGGGCGGCGATCTCCTTCGTCACGGGCTCGATGGTGAGGCGGGAGACCACCCAGGACATGCGGGCCCTGTGCACGCCGTTGGGGTCGGCTTCAACGAGGGTCACGGGGCTGATGATGACGCGGATGTCCCGCTTGATCGCGACGGCCAGGTTGGCGGCCATCTCCCGGTTGTCCCGCAGGTAGAGGCCCAGGGCCTCGCTGTCGAGGACCCAGGTACCGCTCACAGGCCGCCCTTCGTGTAGTAGGTGGTGTGCTGCATCTGACTCTGGCGGATTTCGACTCCAGTCGGCCCGACGGCCTCGGCGAGCCCGGCCGCGGTTTCTTCATCGCGAGTGACCCAGTGACTGCCAGACCCGCTACCGGCCGCCTGCCTCCAAGATGCCCCAGCCCGGTAGCCAGAGAGGAGGTCGCGCAGGCGCTTTCCCAGCCGGCGCTCATGATCAGAGTCAAGGTCCAGTGCCGCCAGCAGGTTGTCGAGATGAACCTGCCAGCGCTCAGGATCTGCGTCCAGGCCGAGCCTGGTCTCCGCGGCGGCGATCTCGTCCTCGGTGATCACGCCGTGTCGGGTCTCGTGGTCGGCGACGAGCTCGGCGAGGTTGTCGCGCTCGATCTGGCGCTGTATGGCCGCCTCGATGTAGCCGGAGACGCCTCGCTTCCCGACGCGGGCGCGGACGGCTTCGATGGTGCCCTCATGAACGGAGACGGATACGGATTTCGTGGGCCCCTCACCGGGGGCGTGGAGTGATGCACCCATACCATCGAATCTAGCAAAAGTTCTAATAGAGTGAGGCTGTCCGGAGGAATCAGGCCGCCTGCCGGGACCTACGCGGGTCCGCCGATCCGGAGATCATGGTTGGTCTGGCGCCCGCGTAGCCAACTCGGGGCGGTCGGGCGATCACGCGCGGCAGAGCCCCCTCACCTTCGTCCGGTGTGCTGCGGTGCGCGGGGGGTGCGCTCCCTGCCGCGCGACGGCGTATTGGGCCATCCTGGTGACATGGCGACGCTTCCGAAGGCCCCGTGCCCCTCTTGCAGCGTCCCGCACGCCCTGCTGCCCACGAAGCGGATCGGCTACGGCTCGGTCGCGGACCACAAGGTCGAGCCGCGGCCGATGAGCAGAAGCTCTTTTGAACGGCGCCCGTCGGCCTCCGTGGTCCACGGTGACACGGCGAACGACACAACGAACGATCCCTCGAACGGCCTCTTGACCTGCGCGTCCTGGATCCCCCGAACGGCCCTTGCTCGGTGCCCACCCTCCCGAGGCACAGTTGCCGGCATGGCGACACAACCCACTCCAAGTAGCCCCTACGACGACTACGGCCAGAACCTGACCCGCGAGGAGATGGACGAACGGCAGGCGATGTACCGCGCGGAGATCCTCGCCGAGCACGGCCCCGAGGCGCTGGCGGCTTACGAGGAGCGCTGGCAGGCCGAGTTCGAGCGCTCCAATAGCTGGACCCGGTAGCCGCTGCCCCAGAGCAGAGCGCCCGCCGAAGGCGTCCACGGCGGGCGCTCCGTCATGCCGCGCTTTGGGTGATGACGATCGGCAAGGTGTGCCCGGGGAGGTAGCGGGCTTCGGTCTGGTCGATGCGGACGCGGTAGCCGGCCGCTTCGAGCTTGGCGCGGTCCGCCTCGAACTCGGCCTGCCAGGCGAAGCTCCCATCACACTCCGGGTACGGTTCGGCGACCCAGACCCAGCCATCCGGGCCGCGGTAGCGATAGGCGTGATCCGCCCACAGCGGGGTCCGGTAGCCGCACGCCGCATAGTCCGCGACCTGCAAGACATCGAGGGCCTTGGCGGGGCCGCTGCGGGCCTGCCAGCCGCGCCGGAGCCCGGGGGCCTCGGGGGTGTTGGGGGGAAAAGGAAGACGGGGTGGTGCCGTCATGATCAGTTCTCCTTGTGCTTCGCGTCACGGACGCGGTTCTTGACGGTGCCGACGCTGATGTCGAAGGCGGTGGCGATGGAGGTGTACGCCTCGCCGGCCGCTGCGCGGCGCACGATTTCCGCGTCCTGCTTCGGCGATGTCGACGGCGTGCGGCCTCCCGATCCGGGAGCGGGGCCGCGACGTCGCGCAGGGACAGCGGCCGAGGGCGGCTCGGGGACGGCTTGGACCGGGCCCTGTTCGTCGTCGCGCCGCGGGGCCGTCGCCCCGGGGGCAGTGGCGGCCAGGGTGGCCTCGGGCGGAAAAGCAACGGGAGCCGTGGCGCGCTTGCGGCGGGTGTAGACGCGCGTCGAGGGCGTCGACAACAACTCCTCCGAAGGGAGCGAAGGGAGCGAAGAGCGCGAAGGGAGCGGCACACACGGGTCCGCCCCCTTCCGCGCTCCCTTCGCGACGGGGTCGGGGGGAACGTTGTTGTCCGGGGCGTCGGGGACAGGGTCGATCAGGTGCCACACCCATCCGCCGTCGAAGGCGCCTTGTGTCTTGCCGGACTTGATTCCTGCCCGACGCTTGGCCCGCTTGAGCTGGTCGACCGAGGCGCCGATGTTCTTCGCGGCTCGGGGGATGTCGTTGGACGGGATCTCGCGGTGCTCGCCGACGCCGTTGGCCAGGAAGTACTCGTGGAGGACGCCGGCCAGGTCGGCGACTTCCTCTCGCTCTTCGGCGGTCTGCCGCGCTGCGGTCAAGGCGTCGTCGGCGGACACCTCGGATTCGCCGTCGACCACGACCAGGCCCACGCTGACGGGAATGCCGTCGTCGGTGTCCACGAGCACCGATTCGAAGTGGTAAGCCGTGTCAGGGGCCTTCTGGGGCGCGTAGCTGTTCTTCTTCTGGCTGACGACGTAGGAGTTCTCCTCGACCTCGGCGAAGACGAAGCCGACGCGGGCGCAGTCGCTGTATGAGTGGGCGCCGGACATGCGGGCGGTGGCGTCCTCCCCGTGGCGGCGGTTGAGGTGCATGACGCTGATGAGCGAGGAGGAGGTGCGTTCCACTACGGGCTGGAAGGCGTCGAAGACGGTTCGGATCGCCTGCGGGTCGTTGTGCTTGATGTTGGGGCCGAGGCACGACATGACGGGATCGAGCAGGATGAAGACGATCTCGTTGACCGCGAGGAACTCTTCCAGCGACTCCGCGTCATAGGGGAACTGGGGCACAAGGTCGTCCCGCTCGGCGGTGCGCGTGGCGATCTTGAATACCCGCTCCAGGTCTGCGTTGGCGGCGATCAGGCGCGGCTTGACGATGTGCTCGTAGGAGTCCTCCGCGCAGAAGACCGCGCAGTTGCGGGGCGCGCCCTCGAATACGCCTGGGAGCGTGCCCCGGGTGAGGCGGGCAACAACGTGCTGGAGGAAATACGTCGTCTTGCCGATGCCGCCGGGGCCGGCCACGTACCCGGCCTCTCCGAGCGGGATGATCGGGTAACCGTTCTCCTCCCAGAGCCACGTCTTGCGCAGGGTGCGCAGCGTGCTGAACCGGACGCCGTAGACCTGGCGGAGCGCTCCGCCGTCCTTGTTGTTGTCGGTGCTTCCCGAAGGGAGCGCGGAAGGGCGTGCTTCCTTGTGTGGCGCCCCCTTCGCACCCTTCGCTCCCTTCGCTCCCTTCAGGGGCAGTACTTTTTGTGGGTCGGCGTCGTGCTTGCGAACTGGCCATGGGGCGACCTGCACGGTCAGGCCACCGTCGCGCATGAGCTCCTCGGCCGCGTCGTGGGTGGTGGTCATGCTGCCACCGCCCGCAGGGCCCGGTTCAGCTTGGTCTCCGCGTCCCAGACGGTCAGCCCGACCCGCTCGGCGGTCGATGCCAGTACGACCCGGAGGGCGCCCTCATCGGCTCCGTCGGCGACGGCCTCGGCGAAACGGCAGGCAGCCCACCACAAGCAGTTGTCGCGGTTGCCCTCGTGTTGCTCCAGGAGCTTGGCCACCACGCCGCGGATCCGCTCCCAGGTACAGCGCGACTCACCCGGCGCGCGCGGCTCGGGGGCGACGCGGAGGAGGTGCTCGATCCAGCCGGGCAGCGGCACGACCTCCGCGTCCCAGTCGACGGCCTCGTACACCGCGCCCGTTTCGTGGCGGGAGCCGGGGGCGATCACGTACCCGCCGTACTTCGAGGTTGTGGAGGCGCCGCCCCGGATGTCGAAGCCGCGGCCGGCGAGCAGTCCGAGCCCGTTACCCAGGGGCTGCTCAGGCTGGTGGAAGTAGTGGTGGAGGCCCTTGCGGGTGCGGACGGTAAAGGTCTGCGGCAGGCAGCGGCCACGGTCGGCGCACAGGTCGGCGAGGGCGGTTCCGGTGTCGTCGTCCAGGACCAGAAGGCCGGAGGGGCCGCAGGCGACCGCGATGTTGCGCGGGCTGGGATCGTACCAGCGTGCCGCCATCGCCGGGTCGTTGGTCGCCACCGCCGACCAGCGCACTGCGGGGTGCTTCCCTCGCTGGTGCCGCTTGCCCTTCTCGCGCTCGTCCCGGAGCTGGTCGGGATGGTGCGCACGCAGACAGGCCGGTGCGGCCAGGGCGGGGTGGTCTGCGGGGAAGAGGTGGAGTCCGAGGCGCTGGAGACGGCGTGCGGCCTCGCCCAAGCGATCGGATTCCCCGCTAAGCGCTTGCTTAGAAATTTCGGACATGAGTAACATCTCCCTATTGGATTGGTTGGTTTGTCAGTGGTTCCTAGGGGCCCCCGGGGTGGTGACCGGGGGCTTCGTCATGCAGCCGGCCGAAGGCGCGCCCGCGGCGGGCTCTTGTGCGGCAGCACCTGCCATTGCGCGCCGTGACGGTGCATCCGCTCGAAGCGCCCAACCGTCCACTCGCCCCGACGCAGGCCGCCGAGTTGGCGCAGCAGGTGGACGTGGTGCACGCGACGCAGGCCGTCCTCGACGACCTGGCCGTCATCGAGGTGGCGCACTCGCAGGTCCAGGCGCGGCCGGCGCTCGCTCGGCGCGAAGCCGAGTACTTGGAGTGCCACCAGCGGCCCCACGAAGGCGGTGGGCAGCATCAACGACACGTTGGCGCCGCCGGGCTGCGGCAGGACCCCAGGGCGGCGCGTGAGGGCAGCCACGGCCTGGGCCGGGGTCATGTCGCCGGGCAGACCGTACGGGTTCACCGGCTCGGCGGATACCGGCTCGGCGTGCGGCTGCTGGACAGTGGTGAGTGACACGAATTTGCTCCGATCTGCTGCCCCCTGACCAGGCCCGGCCGGGGGCAGTGGCATGTGAGGGGTCAGGCAGGGATGGGGGCGCGGACAGAGGTCCGCCGCTGCACCGTCAGCCCGAGGTCCGGCATCTCGCGGGCGAGCCAAGGTTCGCCGTCGAAGTCGTTGAGCGCGCGGAGGACCGGGTCGTCCGGATCGGGCTCGTAGAGTTCGGCCACGCCGAGGCCGAGGGCCTGGGCGAGAAGGCCGACCACGTAGTCGGGCGGGCTCACCCGGCCCACCTCGTAGGTGTAGATGGCGTTGCCCGACTTGCCGATGCGCTGGCCGAGCTGGGGCTGGGTCAGGCCGCGCAGGGTGCGGGCGGCGGTCAGCCGGCTAGGGACGAACGTGGGCATGGAGAACCTCCGATCCGGGTGTTTCGGATGAATCGGAGGAACCAAATCACAGGTGAATTTTAGGGTGTTAATACGTCATACCGATGGCGCAACGTGCTCGGCGACATCCCGGTACGAGGGGGCCGCGAGGGCAGTGGCCGGGCCAACAGTTCGACCTCTCACCGGTAAGGGGGAATCCACGGCGCGCCGATCCGCAGCACCCGACGGTGGGTGTTGGACTTTCCGGGTCCTAGGAGGACTCACGAGGGCCGCCGTTCGGCCCTCCCTGTTGCGTATTCAAGAAGGTGCACCGCGCTGGCCGGCCTGCTGGCGACGTGATGACCCACGCCCTTCTTCAATATCGAACAGAGATGAGTTCCCCATGCCGGTCCGCACCTCCACGCAGATCACGCCCGACCTCGACGCCGCCGACGCGATCTGTCGTCAGCGTGGGCTCTACGACCGGGTCTTTCCGCTACGGCCCGTCTTCGACCGCCAGGCCCTCAACGACGTCTACGCCGAGGGCCTTCTAACGGATGCAGACATGACGAGGATCATGCTGGAGATCACGCCACCAGCTCGTCCTCCTCGCCGTCCTTCGACCGCTTCGGCTTCAACAGCCCTCGCTTGATCACCGAGAGATACTGGGAGCGGGAGACGTTGTCCAGGTGGTCCGCAGCCACCGTGTCGGCTACGTCGTCGGGCAGTGCACCGGCGGCCAGGGCGAGCTTCTTAAGGTCCCCCAGGTGCACGAGGATGCCGGGGGTCTCGCCGTCCTCGCCGCGGCGCCAGATGACGATCCGGATCCCGCTCTTGTCCAGGAACTCGCGGCGCTCATCGTTGTCCATGCGGGCCCACTTCTGCCGCCAGGTCCGACCAGTCCTCTGGTACCAGGCGCGGGCCGGCCGCTGAGGAAGGGATTCGAGGCGGGCGATCTTCTTGGTCAGGCCCTCCAACACCGTCCAGTAGAACTTCTCCTTCTGGGGGCCGTCGTACTCTCCCTCGGCGTAGTCCTCGGACAGCTTCACCAGACGTTCCCGGGCCCGCTCCAGCTTCTCCGTGTGGGACTCGCCCTCCTCCCACATCCGGATGACCTCAGGCAGGTCGCCGACGGCCGTCATCATGGCGTCCTCGGCGAACTCCTCCAGGTAGTACTTCTTGCAGTTCGCCCGCTCCACGCAGTGGAAACCGTGCTTGGCGTTTCGGCACCGATAATCTTCGTAATGCGTAGCCGAGCCCAGCTTGGTCATGCTCGGGGGAAGGACCGTTGCCCGCTTCTTGCGGTGGAGGTACATCGCGCCTCCGCAGCCCTCGCACAACGACGCCCCGGAGTACGTCCCTTCGTCGGGCTTGCTGTCGGGGTCCGAGACGGCCACGCCTTTGCGGCTGGTGGCGTCCAGGACGGCCACCGTCTGCCGCCACTGCTCGTGGGTGAGGTGGGGGTACTCCGTGGCCATGCGGGGCTCGCCCAACTCGTCCATGACCAGCTCACCCCTGTAGGTCATGTAGCCGGCCATGGCGGGGTTGCGGAGGATCCTGTCGACGGTCTGATCGGTCCACTTCACGCCACGCGGGGGTGTAGCGGTGACCTCCTCGCCATCCCGCTCCTGCTTCCGCGCCTTGAGGGTGCGCTGGTAGTCGGTCCAGGACAGCACGCCCTTCTTGTTCATCTGCGCGGCCACCCACCGCCGGGACTTGCCTTCCTCGCGCACCCACTTCGCCATGCGCACGGCATGGCGGGCGTACCGCAGCTCGGGCATCAGGACGTAGTGCCCGCGCTGCTTGGCCAGAACGTAGCCCACGGGCGGGTTCCCCTTCGTCTGGAAGCCCTTCGACCGCAGCCACTCCGAGGTGTCCCTCACCCGCTCGCGGATCTTGTGCAGCTCCTTCGCGGCTTGCGTCGCCTTGATCGTGAGGATCATCCGGCAGTCCGGGTCACGCAGGTCGATAGTCGGGTCGTCCAGGATGATGAGTTGCTTGTTCCAGTCGAGCATGTGCCGCATGAAGGCGTTGAAGTGCAGGTCATCACGCGAGAGTCGGTCCTGGGTCGTGACGATCATGCAGTCCCAGCGTGACAGGCCCTCAGTGGTGAGCCATTGCGCCAGCTTCGGCCGGTCCGGGAAGTCGAGCGCGCCCGAAACCCCTTCGTCCCTGACGATCCCCGCAAGTGCACCCTTTCGGGCGATGACCTCGCGCTGCCCCGCCTCGACCTGGCGCGGGATCGATGTGCCGTCCTGCTTGTCCACGGAGCGGCGCGCGGCGATGAGATAGCGGGTCTGATCGGCGTAGGAGGTGGGCATGGGCCCGTACTGTACGGCCGCCAGCGCGACCTGACGGGCCGTCTCGATTAGTAAGACGTTTCTGCGTTGAAGGTGCCGAGAGCCGGCGTTGACTTGCGTGACGGGGTGTCGGTAGTGGAACGTGGCCCCTGCCCGGCGCCGTCGGGTGCAGTGGCTCCACATGCGAAAGACCCCGGCGGGAACCGGGGCCTCTCGATGCGACATCGGATGCCGCTGGATGACCGTCGCGGAGCGGGAACTCCAGAACGGTCGTAGGCCCTCACCACACGAGGACCCCTTCCGATGTCTGTAAAGACTCGGGGTGTCGCCCGCCGAAGCGGCGCGAACGCCCCCACTATGCCAGGCCGGTACGACAAAGTTCCAGGCGCTCTCGTCCTTCGGAAGCCAGCCGACGACCGGCGTCACCCCGGACGTGTACGATCCGGCACCCATGAGCACCTCGCGGTCCACCTCGACCCGCGGGCAGTCGGCTTCGAGCGGGGGAGAACTCCCTACGCTCCAGAGAGCCCTAGGCGCTGGTAGGGGTAGAGGACCTCCAGGGACTCCGCGGCGTCGCCGGTCACGATGAGGATCTTCACTGCCATGGGCTGCTCCAGGGGCGCTGTCGACGGCCGGGCGGGGCCGTCCGGGGCACCGCCTACCGTGCCCATGCCCGTCCGGTGGCAAACCCTTCGGCCACGCCCGTCCGACACGTGGTTTTAACCTGTTCGATACATGACAATGTGAGCCTCGCTCTGCCACCTGACACCCCGCCAACTGCCAGGGCGGGGGCGGTGCTTGTGGAGAGGTATCCCCCACGTCATGAGAATCTCCCGTACGGCCCCCTGGGCCGCCGGCCTCGCGGCCGCCGCGCTGTTCCTCATACCGGCCACCGCCACGGCCGGTCCGCAGCGGACGGCGGCGGCTCCCCGCGCCGCGGCCGCCGCGACGAGCGTCGACGACTACTACGCGCCCGCGGCGGGCAAGACCGGCGCCGCGCTGAAGACGGCGCTGCACGACATCATCAAGAACCAGTCCACGGTGACGTACGACGGCGTGTGGAACGCGCTGAAGGTCACCGACCAGGACCCCGCCAACCCCAACAACGTCATCCTGGTGTACTCGGGCCGCTCCCAGTCCAAGAACACCAACGGCGGCGGGGTCGACGACTGGAACCGCGAGCACGTCTGGGCCAAGAGCCACGGCGACTTCGGCACGGCCACCGGGCCGGGCACCGACCTGCACCACTTGCGTCCCGAGGACGTCACGGTCAACAGCACGCGCGGCAACAAGGACTTCGACATGGGCGGGAGCCCGGTCGCCGAGGCCCCCGGCAGCTACACCGACGCCGACTCCTTCGAGCCCCGGGACGCGGTCAAGGGCGACGTCGCGCGCATGCTGCTCTACATGGCCGTGCGCTACGAGGGCGGGGACGGCTTCCCGGACCTGGAGATGAACGACAAGGTCAACAACGGCACCGCCCCCCTCTTCGGCCGGATCAGCCTGCTGAAGCAGTGGAACCAGATGGACCCGCCGGACGCCTTCGAGAAGCGGCGCAACCAGGTCATCTTCGACACCTACCAGCACAACCGCAACCCGTTCATCGACCACCCGGAGTGGGTCAACTCCATCTGGTAGCGGGCCCGGCGGACCCGGCGGCTACTTGACGTAGATCTCGTTGAGGGTGTCGATGACCCCTTCCGCGTTCAGGTGGTAGCGGAAGGGCAGGCCCTTGTCCGGGTGGGTGTCCAGCCAGCCGGTCAGCTCACTGGTGGAAATGGGCTTGCCCATCACCTCCGAGGGGAGGATCGGCGCCGTCGCGGTGATCTTGGCGGTCTCCGAGATCGGGATGTACGTCCACGGGCCCGCCGGTTCGAAGCGCCCGGGGCAGCCGTACGTGCCGTGCTGGACGATGAGGCTGGTCATACCGCCCTCGGGCGTGTAGCGATGCACGGCGATCGTGTCGGGCGCGACCGGCATCCTGCCGTCGGGGCCGCAGGGCGTCCCGGAAGGCGGGGCCGGCGCGGGAGGTACCTTCCCCGGCGGGGTGGCGGTCGCCGGGGACTTGGGCGCCGCCCCGGTCTTCGAGGGGGCCGGCGCGGCGGCCGTGGCGGTGGCGGCGGGCGGGGGCGGTGCGGCCGCGCTGGGCTTCGCGTCCGGTGCGCCGGCCTGGTCGTCGCCGTTCTGACAGGCGCTCAGCGCCAGCATCCCGCACACCGCGAGGGCGACCATGGCCGCCTGCCCCCGTACCGCTCTCATGGTCTTCTCCCTCTGCGAGTTCCGCCGTCGCGCAGAACGTAGCCCCCGGGATCCGGCCGGGGCGACGGCCGGACGCGATTCGTCACCGGGCCGGGATCGGCTTGTTGCGGAGTACTGACCTCCGGCCCCGGGCGGCGGACGTCCGTGACCGCTCAGCGGTCCCGGCCGGTCAGGGGGCCAGGCGGCCGGCGAGGGCCTGGAACTCGGACCAGGGGGCCTGCGGCGGGCGGGGGTCCCAGAGCTTCTGGGAGAGGGCGGCCAGCGGCATCCGGATGCCGGCGGCCACCTGGGCCGGGGTCTGGGAGCCGGCCAGGTCGCACCAGACGGCGAGGCGGGCGCCGAGGATCTGCGCGTCGTACGAGGCGGGGACGGCGGCGGTGCCGCGCAGGACTAGCGGGGTCCACTGCTCGTAGATCCGCTTGCCGGTGGGGTAGGTGAACTGGTTGGGCTCGCCGAGGACGTAGTAGAGGTACTCGTCGTTGAGGTTGACCACCTTGCGGCCCGTGCTCAGGTACTCCGCCGGCGGACGGGCTCCGTTCTCCTTGCCGGTCCAGTACTCGGCCTGGATGTCCGGGGCCGCCTGTGCGACGCCCCCCTTGAAGATCCCGTCGTTCCACGCCTTGAGGGCCTTGCCCGACGGACGGACCACCGCAGCCCGGTCGTTGAGCCAGCCCGTGGCCAGGTCGCGCACCCGGGCCGTGGCCCCGTAGCGGGCCCGCGCGGCCTGCGCGAGCTGCGGGAAGGAGGCCTGCGGGTCGCTGACGACCAGGGCCTGGTACTCGTCGGCGCCCAGGTGCCAGGCACCGGCCGGGAACAGGGGCAGGAACTCGCGCAGCAGGTCGTCCACCAGCTTCGCGGACGCCGGGTTCGCTATGTCCACGGCGCCCTTGACGGCCCGGCCCGCCGCGTCGCGCAGTTGCAGCTCCGGGTGGGCGCGCAGGACGGCGCCGAGGTGTCCGGGCGAGTCGATCTCGGGGACGACCGCGATGTGCAGCCGGGCGGCGAGCGCGGTGATCCCGCGTACGTCGGCCTTGGTGAGGTGCGGGGTGGAGACGATCTCCGGGTGGGTGTCCGACTCGATCCGGAAGGCCTGGTCGTCGGAGAAGTGCAGGCCGAGCTGGTTGAGTTTGAGGTCGGCCATCTCGCGGAGCCGGTCCTCGATCCAGCCGGTGGTGAAGTTCTTGCGGGCGATGTCCAGGTTGAGTCCGCGCTGCGGTTTGGCCGGGGCGTCCTTCACCGTGCCCTCGGGGGCCGAACCGGCGCCGCGTATCTCCTGTTTGAGGGTGCGGGTGCCGTAGAAGACGCCCGCCTCGTCGGGGCCGGTGACGGTGACCCGGCCGCCCTGGACGGTGAGGGTGTAGGACTCGGGCGGCCCGGACCCCTTCGCCCCCAGGGCGAGGCTGACGTCGCCGGGCTGCGCCTGGTCCGACTCCGCGTACCCGAGGCCCAGTTCGCCGGCCAGCAGCCGCCCCTCGTCGGCGAGGGCCGCGCGGTCGGCGGGGGCCACCAGGACGCGGGCGCCGGGCGCGGGCTTCCAGCCGGGGCCCCGGGCGGGTACGTGCTCCCGTACGGCCGGGACGGTGCGCGGGGCGGCGGACAGCGGGTACGCGGAGGCCGTCCGCAGGTCCGGGGCGCTCGGGGTGGCCGGTGCGGGCGTGCCCGGCGGGGCGGTGGCGGTGGGGGCGGGGCCGTCGTCCTGGGCCCCGGCGGAGCACGCGGGCACGGCGAAGGAGACCAGGGCGGCGGCCGCTGCCGTCACGATGGTCCGTCCTGCGGCGGTCCTTCTCTTCGTCGTCCGCATGATGCACCGGTCCCCCGTACCAAGCTGGCACGGGGGACCGGCGTCCGCGACCCGGGGCGGAAGGGGTGGCTCCGGGCCGGGGCGGGTCAGGCAGCGGCGAGGGCCTCCAGGGCCGCCTCGCCGAACCCGTGGTCCTGCTCGGGGGCGCCGCCGCCGACGCCGACTGCGCCGATGAGGTGGCCGTCGCGGTGGACCGGGAGGCCGCCCGCGATGAACAGCAGCGGCCGGTCGAGGGCGGTGGGCAGCGAGTGGAAGGGGCCGCCGGGCAGGACGGCCTCGGTGAGGGCCGCGGTGGGCGCGTTCAGCTGGAGGGCGGTGTAGGCCTTGCGGGTGCTGGTCTCGCCGGAGATCAGGACGGCCCGGTCGTCGCGGCGGAAGGCCAGGAGGTGGCCGCCCGCGTCCAGGACGGTGACGCTGACCGCGACCCCGGCCGCCTCGGCGGCGCTGCGGGCCGCGCTGACGAGCAGCTCGGCGTCCTCGGTGGTCAGCGGGGAGAGGGCGGTACGGGTGGTGGTGCGGGACATGGGGTGCTCCTGTCGCGGTGGTGCGGTCGGTGGGGGGATCAGTGGTGGACGGGGGCGGGGCCCGGGGTCGCGGTGGGGGCCGCGGCCGCGACGACCCGGCTCCCGCCCTCGGCGCGGCGGCCCGTACGGCGCTCCAGGGCGCCGGAGACGAGGGCGAGGACCAGGGCGGAGGCGGCGAGGGCGGCGCCGACCCAGTTCGGGGCGGTCCAGCCGAGGCCGGCGCTGATGACCAGCCCGCCGAGCCAGGCGGCGAGGGCGTTGCCCAGGTTGAAGGCGCCGATGTTGACGGCGGAGGCCAGGGTGGGGGCGCCCTGGGCCTGGTCGAGGACCCGCTTCTGCAGCGGCGGGACGGTCGCGAAGCCGAGGGCGCCGATGAGGGCGACGGTGACGGCGGCGCCCGGCTTGCTGTGGGCCGTGACGGTGAAGGCGGCCAGGACCAGGGCCAGCGCGCCGAGCGACACGTACAGCATCGGCATCAGCGCCCGGTCGGCGAAGCGGCCCCCGACCAGGTTCCCGGCGACCATGCCCAGCCCGAAGAGGACGAGCAGCCAGGTCACGGAGGTGTCGGCGAAGCCGGCGACGTTCGTGAGCATCGGGGTGATGTAGGTGATCGCCGCGAAGACGCCGCCGAAGCCGAGGACGGTCATGGCCATGGCGAGCAGTACCTGGACGTTGCGGAAGGCGGCCAGTTCGTGGCGGATGCGCACGCCCTCGGGCCGGGGCGGTTCGGGGACCAGCCGGGCGATGCCGAGCAGGCCGGCCACGCCGAGCGCGGCCACGATCAGGAAGGTGACGCGCCAGCCGAGGTGCTGGCCGACGAGGGTGCCGAGCGGGACACCGACCACGTTGGCCACGGTCAGGCCGGTGAACATCATCGCGATGGCGCCGGCCTTGCGCTCGGGCGCCACGAGTCCGGCGGCGACGACCGCCCCGATCCCGAAGAAGGCGCCGTGGGCGAGGGAGGCGACGACCCGGCCGGCCAGCATCACCCCGAAGGACGGGGCGAGCGCGGAGACCACGTTGCCGACGACGAACAGGCCCATGAGCAGCATCAGCATCCGCTTGCGGGGGACACGGGTGCCGAGGACGGTCATCACGGGGGCGCCGAGGACGACGCCGAGGGCGTAGCCGGTGACCAGGAGGCCTGCGGTCGGGATCGAGACGCCGTATCCGGCGGCGACCTCGGGCAGCAGGCCCATGATCACGAACTCGGTGGTGCCGATCCCGAAGGCCCCGATGGCGAGGGCGAGGAGCGCGAGAGGCATGAGCGTGCGGCCCTTCAGGGTGGGGGGAGGTCAGTGCGGACGAAGCGGCGGGAAGATTGCGCCAGCCGTTTACAGTCGTCCACATTAATTGCAGACGCCGGATATTTGCAAGCGCGGGCTATTGCGCATGTCCCCTATCCTGGGTGGTACGCGCACGCGCACGCCCCGGGCGTACGCCCTGACGACGGAGGAGCCCATGACGGCCACGGACAGCGCCCCGACCCCCCTCGCCCAGGGCTGGTGCGCCCTCTCCCTCCTCCACGGCCGCATCGAGGCGCACCTGGAGCGGGCCCTGCAGGCGGGGCACGGGCTGAGCGTGCGCGAGTACTCCCTGCTGGACGTCCTCAGCCGCCAGCACGACGGGCCCGGCGGGCACCTGCGGATGCACCAGGTCGCGGAGTCGGTGGTGCTCAGCCAGAGCGCGACGACCCGCCTGGTCAGCCGGCTGGAGGACCGGGGCCTGCTGAACCGCTACCTCTGCGACACGGACCGGCGCGGCATCTACACCGACGTCAGCCAGGCGGGCCTCGACCTCCTGGCCCGCGCCCGCCCCACCAACGCGACCGCCCTGCGCGAGGCCCTGGACGAGGCGGCCGCCCGCCCGGAACTGGCCCCCCTGGTCACGGCGGTCGAGAACCTGCGCGCGTAGGCCCCGGCCGGGAAGACGGCCGGGGGCCCGGGCGCCCCTCAGGGCTTGGGTGAAGAGGGGACCGCCGTCACCGGCGGCAGCCCCGCCCCCGAGCCCGCGGAGGGTACGGCCGAGCCCTGGGCCGGGGCGTGCGTGGACGGGGGCGCGGACGCCGGACGGGACGGGCGCGCCGAGGAGCCGGGCGGGGTCGGCACGGGGGTGGCCCGGGGGCCCGGGCTCTGCGAGGGCGGCTCCGAGGGGACCGCCGAAGGCGCCGGGCTCACCGACGGGCTCGGGCTCGGCAGCGGGGTGAGCTCCGGCGGCGCGGCGGGCGGGACCGGGCGGGACGGGACCTCGTCGGGGCCCAGCAGCAGGTAGCCGGCCAGGGCCGCCGCCGCGAGGCCGGACAAGCCCGCGAAGGCCCAGGCGGGGCGGCGCAGCCGGACCCGGGTGGCCTTGAGGTGCGGGCCCGGCGGGTCGGCCGGGCGCAGCGAGACCACGGTGACCTGCGCGGCCCTGGCCTCCATGGCCTGCCGCAGCCGGCGCTCCACGGGGCGTTCGCCGCTCATACCCGTCCCTCCAGGATCCGTTCCAGCGCGTCCAGGGCGCGGCTGGCGTTCGACTTCACCGAGCCCCGGCTGATGCCCAGGGTCTCGGCTATCTCCGCTTCGCTCAGGTCCGCCCAGTACCGGAGCACCAGCACCTGGCGGCGGCGCGGGGTCAGCCGGCCCAGCGCCGCCAGGACCTCGCGGTGTGCCTCGTCCAGGACGACGGACGCCTCGGCGGAGGGTACGTCGGCCGTGACGGGCGGGATCCACGCGCGGGCCGTGCGGCGCCGACGCAGCACGGAGCGGGCGGTGTTCACGACGGAGGTGCGCAGGTAGCCCAGCGCGTTGTCCACCTCCGTGATCCGCTCCCCGTAGCGGCGGTAGAGGGCGGTGAACGCGTCCTGGACCACGTCCTCGGCGGTGCCCGGGTCGTCGACGAGGAGCACGGCGAGGCGGACCATGGACAGCCGGTGCGCGTGGTACAGCTCGCTGACGGTCGGCACGGGGTCGCCGGCGGCGGGACCGGGCGTCCCGTAGGTGTACGGGTGGGGGTGCGCGCCGGGGCCGGCCGGCGGGGCGGGGGTTTCGCGGCGGGTCAGCCACCACCACAAGCCCCGCCACGCCCGGGGGGAAGCGGGCGCGGCGGGGCCGGCGGTCGGTACGAGTGCGAGCACTGGTGTCCTCAGTTGCCTGCGCGGCGCCGCACGGTGTAAAGGGCTCCCGCGCCCACGGCGACGAGCCCGGCCGCTCCGGCGCCGAGGGCGACGGTCGTCGCCGAGGAGCCAGTATGCGCGAGCTCGGACCCCTCGCCGGAACCGGGCGCCGCGGACGGCACGGCGGACGGGGCCGCGGACGGAACGGCGGACGGCTGCCCGCTGCCGGGGTGGCTGACGGACGGGCTCGGCGCCGTCGGCGGCAGGGAGGGGACGGCCGAGGGCTGCCCGCTGCCCGGGTGGGTCGGGACCGGGCTCGGCTTGGCGCTGCCGCCGGGCTGCGAGGGAACCGGGTGCGGCGCCGCCGAGGCGGAGGGCGGCGCCGGAGTGGCGGAAGCCCCCTGCGCGGCGAAGGCCGGCCCGCCGAGGGCGACGGCCGCCCCGGCGGCGGCAGCGACGACGGCCGCCCGGCGGGCGGACTGGGGTACGCGCTTCAGGTTCTTCACGGTGCATCTCCACGATCGGTCCGAGGGCTCGGAACTTCGCCCTTCACCCCCGCACGACGTGCGAGTGCGCGATCGGTTGCCGCCGTTCCCGGAAAATTTTCCGCGCCCTCTTCGCCCTGCCGCCCTCAGGGGCGCGGCGGCGGCCAGGGGACCTCGGCCAGCAGCGGGAGCAGGGTCTCCTCCTCGTGGTCGAGGTGGGCCGTCAGCTCGGCCGTCATCCTGGCCAGTTCGGCGCGGAACCGTTCGGGTTCGGCGATCCGCACGCCCTCCAGGAGGGAGACGAGCTCGTCCTGGATCCGGGCGACGGTGCGGTGTTCCTCGCGCAGCCGCTCGAACGTGCCCGCCAGGTGGGGGTGGTGGACGGCGATGCCGGGGAAGAGGTGCTCGTCCTCGCTCGTGTGGTGGAAGGCGAGGGCCTGGCAGAAGGCCAGGCAGCGCTGGCGGATCTGGAGCCCGAGTCCGGGTTCGGGCGGCCGGCCCGGTCCGGTGTGGGCGGCCCGGGCGGCGAAGTGGGCCTCGGTCTCGGCGCGGACGTGGCCGAGCTGGGCCCGCAGCCAGGTGTGGACCTCCAGGAGTTTGCCGGCCAGGGTGCGGACCTCGCCGGGGGCCCGCCACCCGTCGGGGGCGGCGGACTCCAGGACGACGACGGGCAGCGGGCGTTCGGTGCGGGCCTGGTAGTCGGCGTACCCGGGGGCGGTGCGCAGGACCCGCGCGAAGAGCTCCTCGCGGCGGGCTCCCTCGGCGGGGACGGCGAGGGCCTCGAAGGCGTCGGCGCCGAGTTCCACCCGTACCTGGGGGTGGGCGAGGAGGTTGTGGTACCAGGCGGGGTGGCGGGGGGCGCCGAGGTCGGAGCCGACCACGAGGAGGGCGCCCTCGTGGCGTACGTAGCCGAGCGGTGTGGTGTGCGGGGCGCCGGACCGGGCGCCGGTGGTGGTCAGCAGGAGCAGGTCGGCGCCTTCGAAGGGGCCGCCGACTTCGCCCCGGCGGGCACGGAACTCCTCGATGACGGACTGGTTGAAGGAAGGGGGCGTGGGCACGCGTGTGTCTCCGGACGGGACGGGCCACGCCGGCGGCGCCCGGACGGCCCGCCAGGGGGCGGGGGCCGGCGCGGCGGGGCGTGGCGCGGGGATGCGCGGGTGCGCGGGGAAGGGGGGCGCCCCGGCCTGGGGCCGGAGCGCGGCGCGGCAGCCGGACGTGCGGCTGCGCTGCGTCAACTGCGGGGTGTGGAAGGCCTGTTCATGGCGGTCCCCTGATGTGAAGGGTGTTCGCCCGTCCGCCGGCCGGCCCACTGCTCTTTGGCCGGCGTCACGCGACACCGCTCGCCATTAGACGCGTCCGGCGGGGCGATGTCAACGCCGTTGATCTTGAGCGGTCGCGTGGGGGGCCGGGTGAGGGCCCCTTGATGGGGCCGCCACCGTGGATCACAATCCGCAGATGCCGACGCCGCCGTGCACTCCCCCGAGCCCGCCCGCGGGCCGACGGCCCCCGTACAGCAGCTGGATGCGGTACTTCTCCCCCGCCCCGGTGCACCGCCGGCTCGGCCTGGTCTGCCTGGGTGTGGGCGTGCAGCAGGGGGCGCTGCCGGTCGTCGGGCCCCGGGTCCTCGGCCATCACGTGGCGGTCGTGGTCACGCGGGGCCGCGGCTGGTTCGCCGGCGCCGGGCGTCCGCCGCAGCCGGTGGCGGCGCCCGCCCTGCTGTGGCTGGTTCCGGGGGTGGAGCACCACTACGGCCCCGACGCGGACGGAGGCGGCTGGGACGAATGCTTCGTCGACTTCACGGGCGCCGCCGTCGGCGCGTACACCGACCTCGGCTACATCACCCCGGACCGTCCGGTGGTGCCGCTGAGCGGGACCACCGGGGTGCAGCACGTGGTGGACGGGATCGTCCGGGCCGCCCGGCGCGGCGGGCCGCTGCTGGAGGTGGAGGCCGCCGCGCAGGTGCACGCCCTGCTGGTGGCGCTGCGCTACGCCCGGGCGGAGGTGTCCCGGCACGGGGACGCGGTGGTGGACGCGCTGGCCCGCGACGCGCTGCTGCCGATCCCGGTGGCCGAGCACGCGGCGCGGCTCGGCATCCCCCTGCCGGAGCTGCGCGGGGCGGTGCGCCGCAGCACCGGCGAGGGCGTCAAGGAGTACCTCCTCGGGATCCGGCTGAGCCGGGCCAAGGAGCTGCTGGCCCGGACCGACCTGCCGGTCGCGGGGATAGCCCGCCGGGTGGGGTACGAGGACCCGGCCTACTTCAGCCGGCTCTTCAGCCGCCGGGTGGGCATGGCCCCCGTACGGTTCCGGGCGCAGCAGTCGGTGCGGGCCCCGGCCGGGTACGCCGGCGGGGCCTCAGGCCACGGGGCGCCGGGCGTAGCAGAAGAAGTGCTCCTCCGGGTCGGCGAGCCCGCCGGCCGGGCGGAACGGGGCGCTCTCGTGGTGCAGGACCTCCAGCCCGGCGGCCTCGATCCGGTGCAGGTACTGCTCGGCGGAGAGGCTGCTGACGGTGACGGGGTGGCCCATGAACTCGATGTCGAGGGCGTCGATGTCGCCGGGGACGGTGGCGACGAGGAGGTAGCCGCCGGGGGCGGTCCAGGAGGCCATCCGCTCCAGTGAGCCCGCGATCTCCGCCTGGTCCATCATCAGCAGCGGGAAGAAGGCGCAGACGGCGTCGTAGCCCCCGGGTCCGGGCGGGGTGTAGCCGCGGACGTCGGCCTGTTCGAAGCGGGCTCCGGGGACCCGGGCGCGGGCGAGGGCCACCATCTCGGCGGAGACGTCGATGCCGGTGACGGCGCAGCCCGCGCGGGCCAGGGTCTCGGCGGTGGGGCGGCCGGTGCCGCTGCCGACGTCGAGGACGCGGGCGCCCCGGGGCAGCCGTTCCGTGAGCCACTCCAGCGCCTTCCGCTGGGCCGGGATGGTGCCGAACGCCTCCTCGTAGCGCCCCGCGAGGGCGTCGAACACCTCTGCGGCGGTCCTGCGACCGGTCATCGTGCGGCCTGCCTCTCCTCGTCGTGCCCGTACCGTTCCCGCGTACGGACTCCTCAGCGCAGGATGCCCGCCGCACGGGCCGTCCGTGCCCGCGACCGCCGAACCGGCGTCAGCCGGTGACCGCCTCCCGGACCGCCGTCAGGAAGGCGGCCGTTCCCGGGTGCGTGGCGTGGCGCGGGTAGGACACGTAGACGGTGGCGGGCGGGGCGTCGGAGACGGGGAGGAAGCGGACGCCCGGGTGGGCGTGGCTCTCGGCGGTGCCGGCCGCGGCGAGGCCGAAGGCGCCACCGGTGGCGATCAGGTTGAGCCACTCGTCGACGTTGCCGACCTCCACCGTCCGGGCGGGGCGCTCCCCGGGCGGCCACAGCTCCGGCGAGGCGGTGCCCGCCTCGGGCCACACGGCCAGCGGCAGCGCGGGGGCGGCGGTGAGTTCCGCGAGCCGGACCCGGTCCCGGCCGGCGAGCGGGTGGTCGTCGGGCAGGGCGGCGACGCGGTCCTCCGTGTAGAGGGCCTCGCTGCGCAGGCGCGGGTCGTCGGGGAGGGTGCGCAGGACGGCGACGTCGGCGTCCCCGGTGGCGAGGCCGGCGGTGGCGTTGTCCCGCCGGACCACGTCGAGCGGGGTGGCGGGGTGGGTACGGCGCCAGGAGCGCAGCAGCGGTACGGTCTGCTGCCCGAGGACGGCGCAGGTGTAGCCGAGGCGCAGCGGGCGGGAGACGTCCCGGGTGTCGGCGAGGGCGGCCTCCAGGTGGGAGAGGATGGCCCGGCCGTGCCCGAGCAGGGTGGTGCCCGCGCCGGTGAGGGCCAGGTGCCGGGAGGAGCGGTCCACCAGCCGGACGCCGACGCGGGCCTCCAGCTGGGCCAGGGTCCGGGAGAGGGCGGGCTGGGTCATGTGCAGGCGGGCGGCCGCGGCGGTGATCGTGCCGGCCTCGGCCACCGCGTCCAGCGCCCGCAGGTGCCGCAGTTCCACATCATCCATGCCTGGGGAGCATAGTCGCCGCCCAGACGGCATTTCCGGACGGGCGGCGCGGTCCATACCGTCGGAGGTGCCCGGCGGAGGTGCCGCCGGGCCCGTTCTCCGGAGGTCATGATGAGGATTCTGCTGGTCGGCGCGGGCGGCACGCTGGGCACCGCGGTGCACAAGGCACTGGCGGCGCGCGGGCACGAGGTGGTCGGGGTGGGCCGCTCGGGCGGTGACCTGGTGGCCGACGTCACGGACCCGGAGCAGGTGGCCCGCCTGTACGCGCAGGCGGGTCCGCTGGACGCGGTGGCGGTCGCGGCGGGTGAGGCCGTGTTCCGGCCGCTGGGGCAGCTGACCGCGGACGACTTCGCGGCGACGCTGCGGGGCAAGGCGCTCAGCCAGATCGAGCTGGTCCGCCAGGGCGCCGCGCACCTGGCCCCGACCGGTTCGTTCACGCTGGTCAGCGGCATCCTCACGGAGCAGCCGATCGTGGCCGGCGCGGCCGCCTCGGCGGCGAACGGCGCGGTCGAGGCCTTCGTGCGGGCGGCGGCGATCGAGCTGCCGCCGCAGCGGATCAACGCGGTGAGCCCGACGGTGCTGGAGGAGTCCCTGCCCGCCTACGGCCCCTTCTTCGCCGGGATGGAGGCCGTGGCGGCGGCCCGCGCGGCGACGGCCTACGTGCGGTCGGTGGAGGGGGCGCGGACGGGCCAGGTCTACCGGGTCCACTGACCGGGCCCGTCCCGGCCCGTCCCTCAGGGCAGGTAGCCGACGTTGAGCTCGGCGACCGAGGTCCAGGGGTTGCCGTTCACCTCCCGCGTGGCCCTCAGCCTGACGTAGCGGGCGGCCCGGGGGGTGAAGGCGGCGTCCTGCCGCGCGGCCCCGTCCGCCCAGGTCCCGGTGGCGGCGGCCGGGCCCCAGCTGGTCCCGTCGGCGGAGGTGTAGACCTCGTAGTCGGCGATGCGTCCGTTGCTCTGCGACGGCCGGGGCAGCACGTGGAGGGCGGACACCCGGTAGGAGGCGCCGAGGTCGAGGGTGATCTCGTGCGGCATGGGCGCGGTCGCGGTGTACCACCGGGTGTGCCAGATGGTGGCGGCCTTGCCGTCGAGGACGTTGGCGGCCGCGCCGTTCTCGCCCTCCGTCTCCTCGCTGTCGACGGCGCTGACCCTCATCTTGTTCTGCGGGACGAGGAGTTCGCCGGATCCGGCCGGTCCGAGGTCGTCGACGGTGAGGTCGTCGAGGACGAGGTCGGCCTCGTCGTGGGAACCCTCCGCGCTGACCTTACGCACGCCGATCCAGGCGTCGGCCCCCGCCGTGAAGGTCTGGCTGAAGGCGGTGGCGGTCCGGGCCTGGCCGAGGGCGGTGGCGCTCTCGGTGGAGCCGGCTCCGGTGACGAACCGGTAGTCCCCGGCGAAGCCGTTCTCGTAGCGGAAGCCGACCCGGTAGGCGTGGCCCGGGGTGAACCGCAGGGTCTGCGGGAGGGTGCGGTAGACCAAGCCGGGGCGTTCCTCGTGCGATTTGAGGGAGTTCTGTCCGCCGATGACGTCGTCGACGAGTTTCCCGTTCCAGCCGGCCTGCGTGTAGGGGGCGTTGCGCTGGGCGATGTGGGTACGGGGGTCGGTGGCCGATCCGCCGGCGCCGCCGAAGGCGAAGGGGCCCCAGCCGGCGTCCACGTTCTCGAAGTCCTCCGCGTAGGTGTGCCCGCCCAGCGGGGTACGGGCGGAGCGCACCACGCGTACGTCGTCCAGCCGGACGGTGCCGGGTCCGGCGGCGGCGGACAGCGCGAGGAGGGCCGTGGACTGTCCGGCGGGTACGTCGAAGAGCACCTTCATCCGCTGCATGGTGGTGCCGTTCTTCTCGCTGCCGCCCAGGTCGTTCACCAGCGGGGAGGAGTCGGCGTACACGGACTCGGCGGTGGCCGCGCCCGCCGGGGTGACGGCGAGGGTGGCGGCCCGGCCGGCGGGGGTGGAGACCCAGACGGAGGCGGAGTAGGTGCCGGGGCTCAGGCCGGTGAGCCGCTGGGAGACGGCCGGGGCGGTCTGCGGGCCGAAGGTGAGCTCGTTCTGTCCCAGGGCGTTGCGGGTGACGGCGGCGCCGGTCCCGGCGGGGTTCCAGGCGCCGAGGTCGCCCGCGTTGAAGGAGGGGTCTTTCACGGGGGTGCCCTCGCCCCAGCGCGGGTCGGGCCGGTCGGGGGCGGAGCCGTCGGTGACCACGTACGCGGTGCGGGCGGCGGCGTCGATGGTGACCCGGCCGTCCGTGCCGGTGGTGAGGGGGCCTACGAGCCGGCGGCCGGTGTCGGTGAGCCGGTAGAGGGTGGGGGTCCGCCAGCCGGCGGGCAAGGTCCAGGTGGTGGGGCCGCCGGCCGCGTTCCAGTGGTAGAGCTTGCCGTCGCGCGGGAGCAGGTAGGCGGAGCCGTCGAGGACGGTACGGCCGGCGGTGGTGATGCGGCGGGTGCCCCCGGCCGTGGTGACCGTGGTGCCGTTCGCGAGGGTGACCGTGTCGGCGGTCCACTTCACGATCGGGGACTCCTGGAGGTACTTGGTGGGCAGGTCGGTTCCGAAGGTGGTGTTCAGGAAGGCCGGGTAGTCCTTCTTGCCCTGCCAGCCCTCGTAGGCGGCGAGTTCGGCGCCGCCGAGCAGCGGGTCGCGGGCGATCCAGTCGTCCTTGGCGTGGTTGGCGATGAACCGGGCGATGACGGAGTTGACGCCCTTGAGGTCGCTGCCGCCGTAGTCGACGTCGGCCGCCCAGTGGTGCCAGAGGGACTGCTCGGTGAGGGTGTGGGGGAACTCGGTGGCGAGCTGGAGGCCGAGGCCGGAGATCTCGCGCTGGAGCTTGCGGGAGACGTAGCCGTCGCCGTACCAGACGTCGACGTAGAGGAAGTCGAGCCCGGGCGCGGCGGCCTTGAGGTCCGCCAGGCGCCTCAGCCGCTCCCCCGACTGGCCGTCCTTGCGGGTGTCGACGTAGTACGACTGGTCGAGCCAGTCCCAGCCGGGGCCGCCGCTCTGGTGGGCGGGGTCGAAGGTGGCGGAGACGGGGTACTCCTCGGTGGCGTTGATGTGCACGCCGAAGTCGGCGTTGTAGGCGTGGCCGGCGGTCGTGAGGGCGTTCAGGCCCTCGGCGCCGCCGAGTTTGGCGCCGATGTTCTTGTAGTCCATGTGCGCCGAGTCGTGGCCCTCGGAGGCGTATCCCTTCAGCAGGACGAACTGGCCGAGGCCGTCGGTGGCGAGGCTGACGCGCTTGGTCTCGTCGAGGGTCTGCGCGAAGGGGTGGGTGGCCTGGGAGGCGAAGTTGAACGGGATGCGCTGGACCACCCGGCGGGCGGTGTCCTGCCAGCCGGTGGGCGGGGTCCAGACGTCCCGGTAGGCGACGGCGGCGTCCTGCCAGTCGACCACGGAGTCGGCGTTGCGGTCGGCGGTGACCGCGACCCGTACGTAGGGCAGCGGCTCGGTGTCGGTGTCGGCGGCGCCCCGGGCCCGGTACAGCCAGGCCCCGCTCCACAGGCCGGCCCGGCGGTAGGAGCCGTGGTCGGTCACCCTCTCCCCGATCCGGCCGTTCTCGCGGGCGGTGCCCCCGGAGGGGGTGTCGTAGAGGGAGTTGGAGTCGATGGCGGCGGCCAGCCGGCCGGTGCTCAGGAGGCCGTACATCACGGTCCTGGGGGCGGGGTCCACCGGCGTGGAGGCCGTGATGGGGGTGAAGGCGTCACCGGTGCCGCTGGTGGCGGTGTGCATGGTGGCGGTGGCCAGCGCGGCGCCGGGCTGGTCGCTGCGGACGCTGACGAGGGTGTGCTCCGGTATCTCGAAGCTGCGCACCCGCAGGGCGGGGGTGTCCTCGACGGCGGTGACCCGGAACTCGACGACCGAGCCGGCCACCGAGATCCGGGAGCGGACGGTCACCCCGGAGAAGGACAGCGCGTAGTCCACGCCGGAGGCGGAGGGGACGGAGGTGACGTCGGGGGTGTACGCGGTCCCGTTCACCAGGACGGTGCTCAGCGGGTCCTCGTTGCCGTGGAGCACGTCCCCGGTCGCGCGCCGGGTGTAGTCGACGACGCGGGGGAAGGCCGGGTCCACGCTGACGGACAGCTCGGACGAGGTGATCGTCACGGGAGCGGCGGCGGCCGGGGCCGCCACGACCGGCCCGGACGTGAAGAGGGTGGCGACGAGACCGGCGACCGCGGCTGCGGCCGGCCAGTGGGGGGTGCGCATCGGGCCTCCGGGAGTCGGCGCTTCCTTGCACGGACGGCAAGACCGCACGACTCCCTCCGGAGCCCGGCGGTCCGCTCACTGGCCTGCCAGCTTGCGGACCCCGGGCGCCCGGGCCCATGGACAAAGCGACGCCGCGTCCTGGACTTACCGGTCAGCCGCCGGCGGGCACCAGCACGACGGCCGTGCCGTACGCGCACACCTCCGTACCGACGTCGGCCGCCTCCGTGACGTCGAAGCGCATCATCAGCACCGCGTTGGCCCCGCGCGCCCTGGCCTGGTCGATGAGCCGGTCCATGGCCTGGTTGCGGGTCTCCACGAGCGTCTTGGTGAGCCCCTTCAGCTCGCCGCCGATCATGGACTTCAGGCCGGCGCCGATCTGGCTGCCCAGGTGCCGGGAGCGCACGGTCAGCCCGAACACCTCGCCGATCACCTGCTCCACCCGGTAGCCGGGCACGTCGTTGGTCGTGACGACCAGGACACCGGTCTCCCGGGCGCCGGGGCCGCCTCCGTAGTCTTCGATACCCATGCGCCCCACTGTGGGCGCGGGCGCGGCCGCCCGCATCCGCTGGACCGCCCACCCGTCGCGGACCGGACGCGGACCGCTGGACAGGTTGGGCATATCGGGCTAAACGGCGGTGTGTCGCCGGGAGCCCGCGAGGCCCGCCTCGTCATAGTCGTCCCTGGCGGCCGCCGGGCCGCCGCGCCCCGCCGCGCAGCGCGGCCGGGCGGGAGCCTTTCCAGAGGAGCCGCTCATGCTCAAGCCCACCAGGACCATCCTCGCCCTGGCCGCCGGAAGCCTGGCGCTCGGCCTGGTCGGCGGGGGCGCCGCCTTCGCGGACCAGGGCGCGGCGGCCCACGGCGGAGCCCGGTACCAGGCCCCCGGGGACGGGAGGGACGACGACGACCCCTCCTACGACGAGGACCACCACAAGCACCGGTACTCCCTGGGCAAGGTCGTCTCGCGCGGGCCGCTCAGCGTCCGCAGCAAGCCGACCACCCACTCGCACCTCCAGTACAAGGTGTACCCGGGCGAGACCCTCGCGCTGAAGTGCAAGACGCGCGGCGAGAACGTCGCCGGGAACGACATCTGGTACCTCATCGACCCGGGTGACGACGACCGCGACGACTGGGCGGACGGGGGCGACGGCGAGGGCCGCAAGAAGGCCCGCGGGAGCATGGCCCGCGACGGGTACGACCACGACTGGGTCTCGGCCCGCTACGTCAAGGACCTCGACCGCGTCCGCTGGTGCCGCGACTGACCGCGCCCGCCGCGACCGTCACCGCCGCCGCGACCGCCGCTCCCTCGGCGGCGGTCGCGGCGGCGGGCCGTGGCCTTGGCCTCGGCCTTGGCCTTGGCCTCGGGGTCAGAAGTCCCCGTAGTTGACCTGCCAGGTGGGCAGGCCCATCCGGCGCCAGACCGCGACCACCCGGTCCCGGTCGTCGAGCGAGACGCGGACCGCGTACCGTTCGCGCACGTGCGCGTCGAACAGCTCGGCCTTGACGACGTCGTCGCGGCGCGTGTCGCCCGCCGCGCGCATCCACAGCTCGTCGTACGGCACTTCGTGCGCCCGCAGCCAGGACTCGGTCTGCGTCCGGTGCTCCTCCCCGCGCCCCGACAGCAGCACGAGCCGGTCCCCCGCCCGCCGGAACGCCTCCAGGGCGTGCCGCACCGGCTCGTTCAGCAGGTCGATCTCGCAGCGCGAGAAGTCGTACGGGCCGCGGTCCCCGGTGAGGGCGAGCGTCCCGTCGATGTCGCACATCACGGCGGCCGGCAGGTCCGGGTCCGGGACGTACGGCCGGACCGGCGGCTGGTCGTTCAGCCATGCGGCGGTCAGCCGCCAGCCGCCCTTGCGGGCCTTGGCGTGCTTGTCGGCCAGGATCCGGATGATCTCCTCGCCGACCGGCCGCTCCCGCGCGGCGTCGCGGCGCAGGCACTCCTCCACGGGCACGTCGGTGAAGTCGTGCACGACGAAGGTGGCGCGGCCCGCCACCGCCGCCTTGAGCCGCTTGGGGATGTGCGAGGTCAGGTGGGTGTTGTCGACGACCACGTCGAAGCCGTCCGCGACGGCCGCGGCGACCGCCGCGTCCTGCACGGCGAGCACGGTCTGCTCGTGCTTGTACGAGCGGCCCCGCTCGGGGTCGGGCACGTCGAGCATGGCCCGCAGGTCGTCGAGGTTGACCCGGCGCATCCGGCCCGCGGCCTCGGCCTGGAGGGCGCGCGCCGCGGTGGTCTTGCCCGAGGCCGGCAACCCCGTCATGACGTGGACCACGGGGAGTTCGGGCTCTTCGGACACGGTTCAGTTCTCCTCGTCGGTGGTGAAGGGGTCGGCCGTCTCGGGCCGCAGGGCCCGCCAGGTGACGAGCTCGGTGGTCCGGCCGTCCAGCCGCATGAACATGGCGGCGCGGATCTCGCCGTCGGGGTGCTCCCGCACGGCGCGGGCGAAGGCGCCCCGGTCGTCCGCCAGGTGCTCGAACTGCTTGTAGGCCTCGTCGATGGCCCGCTCCCGGCGCGCGAACTCCTCCTCCAGGCCCGCGATCACCTCGCGCACCCAGTGGTCGAACTCGTCGGGGACCTGCTCCAGCAGCGCGTCCAGCGGACGGCCGCCCCGGGAGCGGATGCCGCCGAGCTCGGCGACCGAGAGGCCGAGGCCCTGGGCCAGGCGCTTGGCGGAGGTCCCGGCGAAGCGCTGGATGCCGTGGCTGCGCCAGACGTCCCGCTCGGTGACCCCGGTGAGCAGCTTGTGCAGGCGCACGTACTCGGAGAGCTTGGCCTTGGCCCGCACGCCGGAGGCGAACCGCAGGACGAAGCCCTCGGCGTCCATGCCGGTGGCGGAGTCCCCGCCGGGCAGGGTGTTGGACTCGGCGAGCGCGAGGAGTTCGGGCAGCGGCATGGCGGGCCACACCTTCACGACGGAGCCGATGCCCTCCCAGTGCGCGGCGGCCTCGGCGAGCGGGACCTCGGTGCCGGCCCGGTCGAACGCGGCGAGCAGGACGAGGTCCCGGCGGTCGCCGTAGTCGACGACGATCCGGTTCTGCGGGTAGAGGATCTCCGCGAGGTAGGTGGTGCCGGGCACCAGGGCCGCGGTGTCGCTCGCGTCGAGGCGGCGCTGCGCCCAGGTGGCCTGGTTGCTGATGAAGGAGCCCTTGGAGGCGACCTGCCAGCGGTCCGCGTAGTGGAAGACGACGGCGAGGCTGCCGTCGACCTTGTCGTACACCTCGAACGGTTCGTCGGGCAGGGCGGGGGCGTAGGGCTGCCCGGACTCGTGTTCGCCGACGTTGAAGAACTTCGGCAGCGGCAGCGCGACGACGGCTCCCGTGACGTCGTCGGCGACGAGGCCGCGGCAGCGCGTGGTGACCTGGTTCCAGACCCGCTCGTACTGCGCGGTGCGCGTGTACGTGTAGATGGACAGCGGCAGTTCGGGGTGGCGCTTGCGGGTCACGTATCCGGCGTCGACGGCCTCCGCCAGTGCCTGGGCGGGCAGCAGGTCATGGAGAGTCAGGCGGTCCTGGCTCATGGGTTCCTCCCGGTTCGAGTGGGCTCATTCTCACCGGCGGGCGGGGCGGCCCGGTACTTAATTACGACTGGTCACCGGCCTGTAGCGGGGCTGTGACACGGGCGGCGCCCTCAGCGCGGGCGGCGGCGGACGGGGCGGCGCGAACGCAGGAAGGCCACGCAGGTGAGGGCCCAGGCGGCGGCCGCGATCCACAGCAGCACCTCGCCCAGCGGGCGCAGGGGGGCCACACCCGTCACGGGGGCGGCGGTGAGGCAGGCGGTGGCGGTCATGCCGAGGGGGAAGACGGTGGACCAGCGGCGGATGTCGTAGCGCGGACGGGGGCTGCGGACCTCGGCGGCGAGCAGGACGGCGTACCAGACGAGGGAGAGCGCGAGGGCGGTCAGGGTGGCGGTGCGCAGGGCCGCGTGCGCCGGACCGCCGGCCCCCGCGGGCGAGGCGGTGAGCCGGGCCCCGGCGAGGGCGGTGATGGCGAGAGAGCCGCCCGCCACCCAGTGGTCGCCCGCCCCGCCGAGCACCTCGCGGAAGTCGAAGCGCCGCAGGGCGAGCACGTAGAGCAGGACGCCCAGGCAGAAGCAGGCCAGTGCGGCGCGGGCGAGCCAGTCGAGGCGGTGGACGGTGGCCAGGGCGGCCGCGAGGACGGCGAGGCCCTGGGTGGCGACGCAGCCGAGGAAGACCACCCCGGGCATGCGCCGGCGCCAGTGCCGGACGACGGCCAGCAGCAGTCCGGGCCAGATCAGGGCGGCCAGGACCAGCAGGGCGGCGGCCGCGTCCTGGCGGCCGAGCTGGGAGAGACGGGCGCCGAGCACGGTGGTGGCGGCGACGGCGGTGAGGGCGGCGGGGGTGTAGGCGTCGGCCCTGAACCGGCCGCGGTCGACGGCGAGCCGGAGGGTGAAGTCGGCGGCCAGCAGCAGCCAGAGCAGGGCGGAGAGGGCCAGCGCGGCCAGCGAGAGCAGGTGGTGGCCGGTCAGTTCGAGGCCGACGGAGAGGATTCCGGCGGCCATGACGGCTCCGCCCGCGGCGGGCGGGAGTGCGGCCCACCAGTCCCGCAGGTGGCTCCGGCTGAGCATGGCCTCACATTACGCCGCGGGTACGGAACTGGACGCTGATGCGGGGGCCGACGGCGCGCGCCGTCTTGGGGACGGCGTGCTCCATGGTGCGCTGGCAGGAGCCGCCCATCACCACGAGGTCGCCGTGGCCGAGCGGGAGGCGCAGCAGGGTGGGGCCGCCGTCGCGGGGGCGCAGCACGAGGTCGCGGGGGTCGCCGACGGACAGGATCGCGACGAGGGTGTCCTCGGTGGCGGAGCGGCCGGTGCGGTCGCCGTGCCAGGCGACGCTGTCGCGGCCGTCGCGGTAGAGGCAGAGCCCGGCGGTGACGAAGGGTTCGCCGAGTTCGGGGGCGTAGTGCCGGCTCAGGGCCTCGCGGGCCTCGGTGAGGACGGGGTGCGGGAGGGGGTCGCCGGCCCCGTAGAAGGCCAGCAGGCGGGGCACGTCCACCTCGCGCTCGTACATCTGCCGCCGCTCGGCGCGCCAGGGCACCTCGGCGGCGAGGTGTTCGAACAGGGCGTCCGCGCCGGTCAGCCAGCCGGGCAGCCGGTCGGTCCAGGCCCCGGCCCCGAGCTCGGTGCGCTCCAGGGGCGAGAGGGGGCCGAGCCGGATCTCGTCCGTCTGGTCGAAGAGGGAGCCCTGGAGTGCGTGCATGGTTTCCAGCCTACTCCCCGATGCGAACAGATGCTCGATTAAATGCACGCGAAACCCTCCTCGGGGGCTCTGGCGGGACGGGCCCGGGGAGGCGATCATGAGCGGGCGCCGGGCCGCGGGCCGGGCGCGCCCGCCGCCGCCCCGGCTCCCCGTCCAGGAGGTACGTGTGTCCGTCGCGTCGAGTTGTGCGTCCGGGAGCGTGGAGGTCCCGCTCCTGGAGGAGACCATCGGGGCCAACCTCGACCGCACGGTGCGGGACTTCCCCGACCGCGATGCCCTCGTCGACGTGGCCGCCGGCCGCCGGTGGACCTACCGCGAGCTCGCCGCCGACGTGGACGCCCTCGCCCTCGGCCTGCTGGACCTGGGCATCGAGCAGGGGGACCGGGTGGGCATCTGGGCGCCCAACCGCGCCGAGTGGACGCTCGTGCAGTACGCCACGGCGAAGATCGGGGCCATCCTCGTCACGGTCAACCCGGCCTACCGCTCGCACGAGCTGGAGTACGTGCTGAACCGGTCCGGGATCCGGCTGCTGGTCTCGGCCGGGCGCTTCAGGAACTCCGACTACGCCGGGATGGTCGAGGAGGTCCGGCCGCGCTGCCCCGACCTGGAGTTCACGGTCCTGTTCGACGGGCCGCGGTGGGACGCCCTGCTGGAACGCGGCCGGCTGGCCGATCCGGCGGTCCTGGCGCGGGCGGCCGCCGCCCTGCACCCGGACGACCCGATCAACATCCAGTACACCTCGGGGACCACAGGGTTCCCCAAGGGCGCCACCCTCTCCCACCGCAACATCCTCAACAACGGTTTCTTCGTCGGGGAGCTGTGCGGCTACACCGAGGCGGACCGGGTGTGCGTGCCGGTGCCCTTCTACCACTGCTTCGGCATGGTCATGGGGGCCCTGGCCTGCACGAGCCACGGCGCGGCCATGGTGATCCCGGCCCCGGCCTTCGACCCGGCGGCCACCCTGGCGGCGGTCGAGGCGGAGGCGTGCACCTCCCTGTACGGGGTGCCGACGATGTTCATCGCCGAGCTGGCCGCGCCCGGGTTCGACAGGTACGACCTGTCGAGCCTGCGGACGGGGATCATGGCGGGCTCGCCGTGCCCGGTGGAGGTGATGAACGAGGTCATCGAGCGGATGGGGATGACCGAGGTGTCCATCTGCTACGGCATGACGGAGACCTCCCCGGTGTCCACGCAGACCCGCGCGGACGACTCCGTGGAGCGCCGGGTCTCCACCGTCGGCCGGGTGGGCCCCCACCTGGAGGTCAAGGTGGCCGACCCGAGATCCGGCCGGACCGTCCCGCGCGGCACGCCGGGCGAGCTGTGCACCCGGGGCTACTCGGTGATGATCGGCTACTGGGGCGAACCGGACAAGACCGCCGAGGTGGTGGACCGGGAGGGTTGGATGCACACCGGCGACCTGGCGGTCATGGACGCGGACGGCTACCTGAGCATCACCGGCCGGATCAAGGACATGGTGATCCGGGGCGGCGAGAACCTCTACCCGCGCGAGATCGAGGAGTTCCTCCACACCCACCCGGACGTCCTGGACGTCCAGGTCATCGGGGTGCCCGACGCCAAGTACGGGGAGGAGCTGATGGCCTGGGTGCGGATGCGCGAGGGCGCCGAGCCGCTCACCGCCGACGCGGTGCGGGCGTACTGCGAGGGGCGGCTCGCCCACTTCAAGATCCCGCGCTACGTCCACGTGGTGGACGAGTTCCCCATGACGGTCACCGGAAAGATCCGCAAGGTCGAGATGCGGGCGATGGCCGCCCGCCTGCTGGAAGGGGCTCCGGAAGGGGTCTGAGGCCGCCTAGGCGCGGTACTCCTCCCAGGTCCACAGGAGCTGGCGGCGGGCCATGACGCCGACCGCGTGGCGGCGGTAGCGCGCGGTGCCGCGGACGTCGTCGATGGGGTTGCAGGACGCGGCGGCGAGGTCGCCGAACCGCTGGACGACGGAGGGGGCGAGGGCCTTGCGGGAGTCCCAGAGGCCCTCCTCCTCCAGGGCCGCCTCCAGGAACTCCTCGGCGGCCCGGGCCCGTACGGGGGTGGGGGCGGCCGAGCCGATGCCGGTGCGGACCGAGCGCGTGCGCGGGTGCAGGGCGAGAGCGAAGGCGCACACGGCGATGACCATCGCGTTGCGGGTGCCGACCTTGGAGAACTGCTGGGGGCCGTCGGCGACGGGGACGCGGATGGTCTTGATCAGCTCGTCGGGGGCGAGCGCGTTGCGTTTGACGCCGGTGTAGAAGGAGTCGACCGGGATCAGCCGGGCGCCGCGCACGGACTCCGCCTCCACCTCGGCCCCGGCGGCGAGCAGCGCGGGGTGGGAGTCCCCGGCGGGCGAGGCGCAGCCCAGGTTGCCGCCGACGCTGCCGCGGTTGCGGATCTGCGGGGAGGCGACGGTGTGCGAGGCGAGCGCGAGCCCGGGCAGGGGCGCGCGCAGCTGCTCCATGATCCGGGTGTAGGGGACGGAGGCCCCCAGGCGGACCACGTCCCCGTCGGTCTGCCATTCCTGGAGGAGCGCGATCCGGTTGAGGTCCAGGAGGTACTCGGGCCTGCGGTGGTCGAAGTTGATCTCGACCATCACGTCGGTGCCTCCGGCGATGGGCAGGGCCGACGGGTGCTCCGCCTTGGCGGCGAGGGCCTCCTCCCAGCTCGCGGGGCGAAGGAATTCCATGAGCGGCTCTCAATCCTCGTGCGGGTGCGGGTCCTGGTCCTGGTGCGGGTGCGGGTCGTCGGGTGCCTGCCGGCCGCCGCCCGGCGCGCGGTGGATCCGGGCGAGGAGCAGGACGGTGTCGTCGGTCGCCCCGTCGGGCAGCAGGGCCTCCAGGATGCGGTCGGCCTCCCGCTCCAGCGGCCCGGCGGCGCGGGCCAGTTCGGCGCGCAGGGCGTCGAGGCCCGCGTCGATGTCCTGGCCGCGCGCCTCGACGAGGCCGTCGGTGTACAGGGCCAGGACGGCCCCGTCGGGGAGTTCGGCCGGGGCGGAGCGAAAGGGGACCCCGCCGACCCCCAGCGGGACGCCGAGGGCCTGGCCGAGGGTCTCGACGGTGCCGTCGGGGTGGCGCACCAGGAGCGGGAGGTGGCCGGCGCTGGCGATGCGGGCGAGCCCGGTGCGGGGGTCGTAGAGCACGTAGAGGCAGGTGGCCAGTTCGGTCCCGGAGTCCTGGACGGCGGCGTCCAGCTCGGCGAGCAGGCCCTCGGGGCCGGGGCTGTGGCGGGCCAGCGCGCGGGCGGTGATCCGCAGCCTGCCCATGGAGGCGGCGGCGGGGACCCCGTGTCCCATGACGTCGCCGACGACGAGGGCGACCCGGCCGTCGGGCAGGGCGATCACGTCGTACCAGTCGCCGCCGACCTCGGTGGCGCGGCTGGCCGGCAGGTAGCGGTGGGCGGCGCTCACGTACGCGGGCGCGTCCGGGGCGGTGGGCAGCAGGGCGCGCTGGAGGGTGAGGGAGATGTCCTGGACCCGGCTGTAGAGGCGGGCGTTGTCCAGGCACAGGGCGGCGCGGGAGGCGAGTTCGCGGGCGAGGCCGAGGTCCGGTCCGGTGAAGGCGGGGCGCGCGGCGGAGCGGCCGAAGACGGTGATGCCCTGGACGTGGCCGCGGGCGATGAGCGGGGCGATCAGGACGGAGCCGACGCCGCTGTCGAGGAGCTGGCGCGCGAGGTCCCGGTTGCCGACGGTCCGGGCCGCGAACTCCTCGTCGACGCGGACGCACAGCGGGCGGCCGGTGCTCAGCATCCGGTGGATGCTGGAGCCCGGCGGGTAGGTCACCCGGTCGAGGGCGGCGAGCAGTTCGGCGGCGGGCGGCGGCAGGACGGTGCCGGAGGCGATCCGGCGGGTGATCAGGGGCAGGGCCGGGTCGAAGGCCTCGGAGGGGTACGTCCACTCGACCATCTCGACGACGGAGCCGTCGCAGAACTCCGGCATGACGACGTCGACCAGCTCGCGGGCGGTGGTGTCCACGTCCAGGGTGGTGCCGATGCGGGCACCGGCCCGGTCCAGCAGGGCGAGGCGGCGGCGGGCCGCGGTGGCCTCCAGCAGGGCCCGCTCCCGGTCCGTGACGTCGACCAGCAGGCCGCCCACCCCGGGCCGGGTCCCGGCCGCCCCGCTGAGCGGGAAGAGGCTGACGGAGCGCACCTGGTCCACGTCGGGGCGGCCGGGCGTGCGCATCCCGACCAGGACGCCGACCAGGGGGCGCCCCTCGTCGGCGACGGCGCGCAGCATCCGCCGGAACTCCCCGCCGTCGGCGGTGATCATGATCTCGGAGGTGTCGCGGCCGAGGTGCCCGGCGACCGGGACCCCGTCCATGTCGGCGAGCGCCTGGTTGAGGTGGACGTAGCGGAGGTCCTCGTCGAGCATGACCAGGCCGATGGGGCAGGTCTCGAAGAGGGCGTCGAGGAAGGCGAGGTTGGTCTTGACCCGGTCGAGCTCCTCGCCCCGGCTGGCCAGCGCGATGACCACGGTGCCCTCGGCGGCGTCGGCGGCGCCGGTCACGGGGAAGACGCGGAACCCGCAGTCGAAGACGGTGCCGTCGCGGTGCCGGACCGGCACCCGGCCCCGCCAGTAGCCCAGGGCCAGGGCCCGCTCCACGAGCCGCTCGGCCGGGCCCGGGCCGTCGGGCGGCTCGGGGAAGAGGGCGGCGGCGGGCCGGGCCAGCGCGGTGGCGGCCGGGTACCCGAAGAGGTCCTGTGCGCCCGGGCCCCAGTACCGGACCCGTCCGGCCGCGTCGAGGCCGAGGACGGCGACGGGCACGTGCTCCAGCAGGGACCCCGGCTCGGACCGGATCGGCCCGGGAGCCCGCTCACCCCCCGGCTGGTCCGACGGCACGAGTGGCCTCCTCTGCCCGGAGCACGCCGCGTGGCCGTCCGCCCGCGTGGAGGGGGAGGGCCCCCTTCATTCTGCGCGCCCGCGCCGGCGGCGGCCCCCGGGACGCGCGGAACGCCCCGGCGCCCCGCCCCCGGACCGGCCCGGGGGTCAGCCCTTCGTCAGCGGGGTGTTCGCGGTGGCGGTGCCGTCCGTGCCGGAGACGGTCACCGCGTGGCGGACGCCGTCCGGGCCGAGGACCACGGCCCGCCAGGAGCTGCCGCCGCCCTGCTGGGGGACGGCGCGCAGCGCCTCCACCTTGCCGCCGGGGACGGCCGCGGCCGCCTTCTGCGCGGCCTGGTCGATCGGCAGCGCGGGCAGCGGGGCGGGGGCCGCCGCGCCCTTCCTGCCGGCCTCCCCGTCCAGGCCCGCGGCGCCGTCGCGCACGCCCGGGTGCTTCGGGTGGGGGCGCTCGCCCTGCGGGCCGTGGCCGCCGTGTCCGCCGGGACCGCCGCCGTGGCCGCCGTGGCCGCCGTGGCCGTCCTCGTGGTCGGGCGCGGACCAGGCCCCGCGGCCGTCCTTCCCCATCGGCTCGGGGTGGCCGTGGTGGTGGCCGGCGACCGCCACCGCCACGGCCCCGCCGCCCACGATCACCGCGGCGGCCGCCCCGGCCACCGCCCAGCGCGCGCCGGCGCCCCGGGGCACGACGCGGCCCACGCGGGCCAGCCGGCCCTTGCGCTCGGCCGGGCCCTCACCGGCCACGGCCTCGGGCTGCGGCTCGGGGGTGTGCTCGGGCTGCGGGAAAGACTCAGACATGGCGGGACTCCTCGGAAACCACCGGGCACCGCGCCCGGCTCGTCGCAGAGCCTGCCCAGGCGATGCTGAAGCCCACCTGAAGCCCGCTGAAGACCTCTTCAGCAAAGCGGCGGCCGGGCCTGAGACCCTGGTCGGCATGCGCGTACTGGTGGTGGAGGACGAACGGCGGCTGGCCGCCGCCCTGCAGCGGGGCCTGCGGTCCGAGGGGTTCACGGTGGACGTGGCCCACGACGGCCCGCAGGGGCTGTGGATGGCCTGCGAGCACGCGTACGACCTGATCGTGCTCGACATCATGCTGCCCGGCCTCAACGGATACCGGGTCTGCGCCCGGCTGCGCGCGGCCGGCAACGAGTCCGGGATCCTGATGCTGACCGCGAAGGACGGCGAGTACGACGAGGCGGAGGCGCTGGACACCGGCGCCGACGACTTCCTCTCCAAGCCCTTCTCCTACCTCGTCCTGGTCGCCCGGCTGCGCGCGCTGGCCCGGCGTACGGGCCGGCGCGGCCCCCAGGCGCTGCGGCTGGGCGACCTCGTCGTGGACCCGGCCCGCCACCTGTGCTCGCGCGGGGAGACGGAGATACGGCTGACCGCCCGGGAGTTCGCGGTGCTGGAGTACCTGGCGCGGCGGCCCGGCGAGGTGGTGCCCAAGCGGGAGATCCTGGAGCAGGTCTGGGACAGCGCCTTCGACGGCGATCCGAACGTGGTCGAGGTGCACGTCAGCGCGGTGCGCCGGAAGATCGACGCCCCGTTCGGCCGGTCCGCCCTGGAGACGGTGCGCGGCGTCGGCTACCGGCTGGCGGCCGACGGTGGCTGAGAACCCGGCGGCGCGCGCGGCCGCGAGCGCGGCGGCGCGCGTCCGGCGCGCCCTGACCCCGCCGCTGCGCCGCTGCCGGTCGCTGGCGGGCCGGCTGTGGCCGACCACGGTCCGGGCGCGGGCCACGGCGGGCGCCGTCGTCGTGGTGGCCGCCGCCCTGGCCCTGGCCTCGGTGGCACTGCTCGGGCTGCTCAGGGCCGGGATGCTGCGCAACGCCGAGCGCGACGCGGAGGAGCAGGCGGCGGCCGTCGCCCAGCTCGCCTCGGGCGGCCGTCTCGACCGGATGCGGGCGCCCTTGCGCGGCGTCGACTTCGTACAGGTGGTCAACGCCCGCGGCCGGGTGCTGCGCGCGACCCCGAACCTGGCCGGGCTCCCCGCGCTCGGGCCCGCCGGGCCGCTGCGTCCGGGCACGGTCTTCCACACCTGGCGGATCCGCCCGCTCGGCGGCGAGCACCGCCAGCGGGTCGTGCAGGTCACCACGCAGACCCCGGACGGGCTGGTCGCCGTCTACGTCGGGACCTCGCTGCGGGACGTGGACGCGGCGGACGACACCACCACCGCGGCCCTCGTGGTCGGCGGCCCGCTGCTCCTGGCGCTGGTGGCGCTGGTGACCTGGCGGGTCACCGGCCGCGCCCTGCGGCCCGTCGAGGCGATCCGCGCGGAGGTAGCCGAGATCACCGACCGCGACCTGCACCGCCGGGTGCCGGTGCCGCCCACCGGCGACGAGGTGGCCCGGCTGGCCCGGACGATGAACGGCACGCTGGACCGCCTGGAGTCCTCCGGGATCCGCCAGCGCCAGTTCATCGCGGACGCCTCGCACGAGCTGCGCAGCCCGCTCACCGTGCTGCGCACCCAGCTGGAGGTGGCCCTCGCGGTACGGGACCCCGAGCTGTGGCCGGAGCTGATCAGCGGGGCGCTGGAGGACACCGACCGGCTGGAGCGGCTCTGCTCCGACCTGCTCCTGCTGGCCCGGATCGACGCGGCCCGGCCGGCCGCCTCGGCCAGGCTGGACCTGGGCGGCCTGGTGCGGGACGCGGTGGACTCGCGGCTGGGCGACCGGGTCCCGGTCGGCGTCCGCGCCGAGGCCGGGGTCGAGGTGGAGGGCAGCGAGCTGTGGCTGACCCGGGTGGTGACCAACCTGCTGGACAACGCCCAGCGGTTCGCCGCCGGGCGGGTGGAGGTCACGCTGCGCACCTCGGGCCCGCCGCAGGCGCGCACGGCCGTCCTGGAGGTCCGCGACGACGGCCCCGGCATCCCGCCCGCCGACCGGGAGCGGGTCTTCGAGCGGTTCACCCGCCTCGACGACGCCCGCAGCCGCGACCACGGCGGCGCCGGCCTCGGACTGGCCATCGCCCGAGACCTGGCCGCCCACCACGGCGGCACGCTCACGGCCGAGCGCTCCCGCGAGGGTGCCCGCCTGGTACTGCGGCTGCCCGTCCTCCCGCCAGCGTAGGACCGGACCATCCTCCATTCCACACCTGCCGCCCATATGGCTGTTTCCACAAGCATCTGCGAGGCGGTATACGAAACCACCCTCGTGGATGCAGGATGCAACCATGAATGTACGCACTCAGGACGGCAGCGCCGGGGACGTGGATTACGGAACCATCACTTCCGGCCATTCCCCGTTCAGGCGGCCCGACACCCGTATCGCGCGCTTCATCGCCGAAGCCCTGGGTGAGGCCCGCACGGTCCTCAACGTCGGAGCCGGCGCCGGCTCGTACGAGAACGCGGCCCGCGAGGTGACCGCAGTCGAGCCCTCCCGGTCGATGCGCGCCCGGCGCCCGGCCCGCCTGACGCGCGCCGTCGACGCCGTCGCCGAGGAACTGCCCTTCGCGGACGGTGAGTTCGACGGGGCGATGACCCTGTTCAGCGTGCACCAGTGGAGCGACGTCACCCGGGGCCTGCGCGAGATGCGGCGGGTCACCCGGGGCCCGGTGGTCGTGCTCACCTGCGCCCCCGAACTGGTCCGCGACTTCTGGCTGTACGAGTACGCCCCCGAGGTCCTGGACACCGAGGCCCTGCGCCACCCGCGCGTGGAGGACATCGCGGCGGCCCTCGGCGGCACGGGGGCGGTCCACACCGTGCCGATCCCGCTGGACTGCACCGACGGCTTCAACGAGGCCTACTACGGGCGCCCCGAGATGCTCCTCGACCCGGCCGCCCGCCAGGCCTGCTCGGCGTGGAGCTTCGTCGACGACGGGGTGCGCCAGCGCTTCGACGAGAACCTGCGCCGCGACCTGGCGTCCGGTGCCTGGGACGACCGCCACGGGCACCTGCGCACGCAGAGCACCTACGAGGGCTCGCTGGTCCTCGTCCGCGCGACCCCGGATCCCGCCTGACGCCCGCCCGCGGCCTGACGCGCGCTCGCCGCCGGGCGCCCGCTGCGGCCGTCCTGACGGGACCCTGACGCCCCCGGCCCGGGTCCATACGGATCGCTGACGGCCCGCGCACCCGGACCTGCCGTTGAATGGAGCCCGGACACGGCCCGCCGGATCCCGGCGGGCGGGCGGCTGGGGAGGAGCGGCGGTGCGACGACGCGTGGTGGCGGGTGTGAGCGGGAGTCCCGGGAGCCTGACGGCCCTGCACCGGGCCGCCGCCGAGGCCCGGTCGCGGGGCGCGGAGCTGTGGGCGGTGCTGGCCTGGCAGGCCCCGGGCGGGGGCCTGGCCGGCCGCACCTCGTGCGTGTGCTCCCCCTATCCCGAGTGCCGTGCCGCCGCGGTCGAGCGGCTGCGCGAGGCCCTGGACGCGGCCTTCGGGCCCGGCGGGCCGGGCGTCACTCTGGCCGGGCAGGCGGTCCGGGGCCTGCCCGGGGCCGCGCTGGTCGACGCCGTCCGGGGCGACGAGGACCTGCTGGTGGTCGGCGCGGGGCGGCACGGGCGGCTGCTGGGCGCGCTGCGGCCGTCGGTGGCCCGGTACTGCGTGGCGCACGCGCCGTGCCCCGTCCTCACGGTGCCGCCGAGCCCGCTGGAGGCCGAACTGCGCGCCGCGCGGAGGCGGGTACCGCTGGACGCGCGGGAACTGGCGCCCTGACCCCTCCGGGCGACGGCCGTCCGGAACCCGGCCGTCTCTTGTCCGATTCGCGGCCCCTCGTCACGCGGGGGGCACGCTAAGATCACGGCGTGGTCACAGCCCGGTCGTCCCGCATGCCGCGGGCCCGCTCCCGCGCGGGTCTGCCGCACCTGCTCGGGCTGACCCTGCTGCTCCTGGTGCTGGCCTGCGCACACGGCGCCGACGGCGCCCACGCCGCGACCGACCACGCCACCGCCCAGCACGCCGCGGCACCCGCCACCACCCCCGAACCCCAGCCGGCCCGGACCACCACGGTCGCGGCCACCCCTCATACCGCCACCATGGGTCCCGACGTCCTCCGCCCCACCACCACCCAGGCCGACACCGCCGGGGGCACCGCGCTCCAGGTCGGCGCCGTCTGGGGCGACGCGCCCCTGAGCGGTGACGGCCGGGCCCGTGCCGATCGGGCCGGTGTGGCCGCGGCGGGGGACGCCGTCGGGCGTCACGACCCCGGGCACCCCGTCCACGAGTGCGTGCCCGCGCCGCCCCGGGCGGCCTCCGGCAGCGACTCCCCCGCCGCCCCCGCCACCCCCGTCGAGGGCTGCGCCCCGGCCGGTGGCCCCTCCCGTACGGGCACGGCCCGCGCGGCCGCGCCGTCGGGCGCCGCCGCACCGGCCCCTCCCGGAAGCCCGGCCGTCCTGCGGGTGTAGGCAGCGGGGTCCACGCCGCCGGCGACCCCGCACGCACCGCCGTGCCCGGGAGCCTCCCCCGCGATCCCCCGCCGCCCCGCCCCTGACCCGGGCCGGGGGGCGCCCGCCGCACGGAGGAAGAGTGCCCGCCCATCCCCGCGTACGCCCGTTCCACCCGCTCAAGGCCCACCGCTCCGCGCTGCTCGTCGCCCTGCTCGCGGCGCTGCTGTTCACGGCCCCCTCCTGCTCCTCCCCCACGCACGCGCACGTCGCGGACGGCTCGCCGGTCGCCGGAGCCGCGCTCCAGCCCGGACCCACCGGGGCTGAAGGGCACCCGCACCCCGGCCACGGCCACGGCTTCGCCTGCTCCGCCTCCGACCCGGCCCCCGCCGCCCGGCCCGGCACCCCCCAGCCCGCCGGAGCCGCCCGGCCCCAGGCCGTACCGGGGCCCGTCACCGCCTCCGGCCAGGCCCGAGCGCCCGGCACCGCCGGGCCCGCCCGCGCCCGTTCCGCACGTTCCACTCTGGCCGTCGTCTGCCGGTGGCGGCTCTAGGCCACCCCGTGAGCCCGCGCGCGGCGGCTGAGGCGGACCCCACGGGGAACTCGGCCCCGCCACGGCACGACTCCTCCCGAGAGCGACCACCCGACGCACCACCAAACGAGAGCGGAACCATGCATCCTTCGGCCACCGACGTCACCCCGCCCGCCCGCACCACCCTCTCCGGACTGGTCGGCAACACCCCCCTGCTGCGCGTCAGCGAGCCCCTGTCCCCGGCGGGCCGCGGCTTCTGGGCGAAGCTGGAGGGCTTCAACCCCGGCGGCATCAAGGACCGCCCCGGCCTGCACATGGTCGAGCGGGCCCGCGCCCGGGGGGACCTGGCACCCGGCGCCCGGATCATCGAGTCCACCAGCGGCACCCTGGGCCTGGGCCTGGCCCTGGCCGGGATGGTCCACGGACACCCCGTCACCCTGGTCACCGACCCCGGCCTGGAACCCTCGATGACCCGGCTGCTGACCGCCTACGGGGCCCGGGTCGACGTCGTCTCCGAACCCCATCCCGCCGGCGGCTGGCAGCAGGCGCGCCGGGACCGGGTCACCGAACTGCTGGCCAGGCACCCCGGCTCCTGGTGCCCGGACCAGTACAACAACCCGGACAACACCACCGCCTACACCCCGCTCGCCCTCGAACTGGCCACCGAGCTGGGCCACGTCGACGTCCTGGTGTGCAGCGTCGGCACCGGGGGCCACTCGGCGGGCGTCTCGCGCGTCCTGCGCCAGCTCTACCCCGAGCTGAAGGTGGTCGGCGTGGACACCATCGGCTCCACCATCTTCGGCCAGCCCGCCCGCACCCGGCTGATGCGCGGACTCGGCTCCAGCATCTACCCCCGCAACGTCGCCTACGAGCAGTTCTCCGAGGTGCACTGGGTCGCTCCGGGCGAGGCCGTGTGGACCTGCCGCCAGCTGGCCTCCTCGCACTACGCCACCGGCGGCTGGAGCGTCGGCGCGGTCGCCCTGGTCGCCGGATGGCTGGCCCGCACCATGCCCCGGGAGACCCGGATCGCGGCGGTCTTCCCCGACGGCCCGCAGCGCTATCTCGGCACCGTGTACGACGACGACTACTGCGCCGCGCACGGCCTGCTCGACTCCCCTCCCGCACCGGAGCCCGACACGATCGGGCGGCTGGACGAGAAGGAGGTCACCCGCTGGACCCGCTGCGCCACCGTGGTCGACCCGCTCACCCTGACCCGGGCGGAGGTGCCCGCCTGATGAAGGGCACCCTCGCACAGGTCCGTACGTACGAGCGCAGCGTCCAGCTGCTGATGGTGAACCAGTTCACCATCAACCTCGGCTTCTACATGCTCATGCCCTACCTGGCCGCCCACCTGGCCGGACCGCTCGGGCTGGCGGGCTGGACGGTCGGGCTGATCCTCGGCGTCCGCAACTTCAGCCAGCAGGGCATGTTCCTCATCGGCGGCACCCTCGCCGACCGGCTCGGCTACAAGCCGATGATCGTCGCCGGGCTGGCGCTGCGCATCGCCGGTTTCGCCACGCTCGGCCTGGTGGACTCCGTCCCCGCGCTCATCGCCGCCTCCGCCGCGACGGGCCTGGCCGGGGCCCTGTTCAACCCGGCCAGCCGGGCCTATCTGGCGGCCGACGCGGGCGAGCGCCGTGTCGAGGCCTTCGCCCTGTTCAACGTCTTCTACCAGGCCGGGATCCTGCTGGGCCCGCTGGTGGGCATGGTGCTGACGGGCGTCGACTTCCGGATCACCTGCCTGACGGCGGCCGGGATCTTCGCGGTGCTGAGCCTCGTGCAGATCCGGGCCCTGCCGCAGCGGCGCGGCGGGGACTCCCCGGCGGAGCGGGCCCACGGGCCCCGGGAGGGGGTGCTGACGCAGTGGCGCGGCATCCTGCGCAACCGCCCGTTCCTGCTGTTCTCGGTCGCCATGATCGGCTCGTACGTGATGACCTTCCAGGTGTACATGGCCCTTCCGCTGGAGGTCCGCCGCATCGGCGGCGAGGGCCGCTTCGGCACGGCGGCGGTGGCGGTGCTGTTCGCCGTCTCGGGGCTGAGCACGATCCTCTTCCAGACCCGGGTCACCGCCTGGTGCAAGGCCAGGATGGAGCCGGGACGGGCCCTGGCCTGGGGGCTGTTCGCGATGGGCGCCGCCTTCCTGCCGCTGCTGGCCGCCACGGCGCTGCCGGTTCCGGACTCGGTGACGGGGACGCGGCTGCTGGCGGCGGTACCGCCGGTGCTGTCGGCGCTGCTGCTGGCGGTGGGCACGATGATCGCCTACCCCTTCGAGATGGACACCATCGTCCGCCTCTGCGGGGACCGCCTGGTGGCGACGCACTACGGGCTGTACAACACCGTCTGCGGGGTGGGCATCGCGCTCGGCAACCTGCTCACGGGCGCCGCGCTGGACGCGGCCCGCGCGGCGGGGATGTCCGCCCTGCCCTGGCTGGCGCTGTTCGCCCTCGGGCTCGGCTGCACGGCCGCGCTGTACGGGCTCCACCGCACCGGCCGCCTGGCACCGCCCCCGCGCGAGGCCGCGGCGCGGGAGGCCGTGACCGCCTGAGGCGGGCCCGTTCCCCGGTGCTCCCGGCGCCGGGGAACGGGCAACACAGCCGCCAAACTCCTGTAACACCACGGTCGTTGTACGGTACACACCGCCCGCGTAGCGTCATCGGCATGTCCGAACTCCACCTCGCCGTCGCCCTCGACGGCGCCGGCTGGCACCCGGCGGCCTGGCGCGAGCCGGGTGCCCGGCCGGCGGAACTGTTCACGGCCCGCTACTGGGCCGACGTGGTCGCCGAGGCCGAGGCGGGGCTCCTCGACTTCGTCACCTTCGAGGACGCCCTGGCCCTCCAGTCGTCCTCGGCGACCGCCCCCGACGAACGCACCGACCAGGTGCGCGGGCGGCTGGACGCGGTCCTCACCGCCGCCCGGGTCGCCCCGCTCACCCGGCACATCGGGCTGGTCCCCAGCGTGACGGCCACCCACACCGAGCCCTTCCACGTCTCCAAGGCGATCGCCACCCTCGACTACGTCAGCCGGGGCCGGGCGGGCCTGCGCGTCCAGACCTCCTCACTGCCGTACGAGGCCGCGCACTTCGGGCGCCGGACCTTCCCGGCGCCGGTGGGCGAGCCGGCCGGGGAGGCGGCCGACCACGTGGAGGTGGTCCGCAGGCTGTGGGACAGCTGGGAGGACGACGCCGAGATACGCGACGTGGCCACCGGCCGCTTCCTCGACCGGGCCAAGCTCCACCCCATCGACTTCACCGGGCCGCACTTCAGCGTGCGGGGCCCGTCGATCACCCCGCGCCCGCCGCAGGGACAGCCCCTCGTGACGGCCTCGGCGGGCGCGGTGGCCCCCCGGCCCGGCTCCGTCGACCTCGTGTACGTCACCCCGCGCGACGGGGACGAGGCGCTCGCGGCGGCGGCCGCCCACACCGGGACCGCGCACGTCTTCGCCGACCTCACGGTCTTCCTGGACCTGGACGGTCCGGCGGCGGCCGCCCGCCGCGAGCGCCTCGACGCCACGGCGGGGCAGCCGGCCCCCACGGACGCGGCCGTGTTCACGGGGACCCCGGCCGCCCTCGCCGGGCTGCTCCTCGACCGGCGGGACGCGGGCCTGACCGGCTTCCGGCTGCGCCCGGCCGTGATCGCCCACGACCTCCCGCTGATCACCCGCCACCTGGTCCCCGAACTCCAGCGGCGGGGCGCCTTCAGGACGGCGTACGGGGCCCCGACGCTGCGCGGGCTGCTGGGCCTGGAACGCCCCGCCAACCGGTACGCCGCCGCCCCCACGGCCTGACCCCGCCCCGGCGGACGCACCCTCCAGACGGAACCGGAAGGACACGATGAGCACCCAGCCGCGCAAGCGGATCCACCTCGCGGCCCATTTCCCCGGGGTCAACAACACCACCGTGTGGAGCGACCCGGCGGCCGGCAGCCACATCGAGTTCGACTCCTTCGTGCGCTTCGCCCGGACCGCGGAGCGCGCCAAGTTCGACTTCCTCTTCCTCGCCGAGGGGCTGCGCCTGCGCGAACAGGGCGGGAAGATCTACGACCTGGACGTGGCCGGCCGGCCCGACACCTTCACCGTCCTCGCCGCGCTGGCCGCCGTCACCGACCGGATCGGCCTGACCGGCACCATCAACTCCACCTTCAACGAGCCCTACGAGGTGGCCCGCCAGTTCGCCACCCTCGACCACCTGTCCGCCGGACGCGCCGCCTGGAACGTGGTCACCTCCTGGGACGCCTTCACCGGTGAGAACTTCCGGCGCGGCGGCTTCCTGCCCCGCGAGGACCGCTACACCCGGGCCCGGGAGTTCCTGGCCACCGCCACCGAACTGTTCGACTCCTGGGACGGCACCGAGATCGCCGCCGACCCCGCCACCGGCACCTTCCTGCGCGACGCCCGCGCCGGCGCCTTCGAACACCGGGGGCACCACTTCGACATCGGGGGCCGCTTCAACGTCCCGCGCGGCCCGCAGGGCCGGCCGGTCGTCTTCCAGGCGGGGGACTCCGACGAGGGCCGGGAGTTCGCCGCCGCGCACGCCGACGCGATCTTCAGCCGGTACGGAACCCTGGAGGAGGGCCGCGCCTTCCACGCGGACGTCAAGCGGCGCCTCGCCCGCTACGGCCGCCGCCACGACCAGCTGCTGATCCTGCCCGCCGCCACCTTCGTCCTCGGGGACACCGACGCCGAGGCCCGCGAACTCGCCCACGAGGTACGCCGTCTCCAGGTCAGCGGGGCCACCGCCATCGCGTTCCTGGAGCACGTCTGGAACCGGGACCTGTCCGGCTACGACCCCGACGGGCCGCTGCCCGACGTCGACCCCGAGCCCGGCGAGAACACCGTCGCGCTGGGGCGGGCGAGCGTACGGATGTTCCGCGACCCCCTCGCCACCGCCCGGCAGTGGCGGGAGCTCGCCGAGGCCAAGAACCTCTCCATCCGCGAGCTCGTCATCGAGACCACCGGCCGCCAGACCTTCGTCGGCTCCCCCGCCACCGTCGCCGCCTCGATCGACGAGCTGGTGCAGGCGGACGCCGCCGACGGGTTCATCCTGGTCCCCCACCTGACCCCGGACGGGCTGGAGGGCTTCGCCGACACCGTCGTCCCGCTGCTCCAGGAACGCGGGGTGTTCCGCCACGACTACGAGGGGACCACCCTGCGCGAGCACCTCGGGCTCGGCGTACCGGCGGCCGGGTCCCCCTGAGCTTCCGGGACACCGCGCCCGGTGTCCCCGCCGTCCCCCGTCACCCGGCCCGCAAGGAGACCCGGCATGTCCCGCATCCCCCTCGGGGTCCTCGACCTCATCCCCGTGCCCACCGGCTCCACCGTGGCCGACGCCCTGCACCACACCATCGACCTGGCCCGGCAGACCGAACGGCTCGGCTACGCCCGCTACTGGTTCGCCGAGCACCACCTCAACCCCGGGCTGGCGGGGGTCTCCCCGGCGGTGGTCCTGGCGCTGACCGCCTCCGCCACCTCCACGATCCGGATCGGCTCCGGCGCCGTCCAGCTCGGGCACCGCACCGCGCTGTCCACGGTGGAGGAGTTCGGCCTGATCGACGCCCTGCACCCGGGCCGCCTCGACCTGGGCCTGGGCCGCTCGGCGGGCGCCCCCGCCCCGCGCCCGGACGGCGCCGAACCCTTCGAGGGGTACACCCCGAACGGTCTGCGGATCCCGCCGCGCTTCTCGTTCGCCCACCTCCTCGGCCACCCGAACGTGGCCCTCCAGCGGACACTGCTGAACCTGCCGGGCGCCCGCCCGCAGGACTACGCGGAACAGGTCGAGGACGTGCTCGCGCTGCTGCGCGGCGAGTACCGCTCGCCCGAGGGCCTCGCGGCGCACGCCGTCCCCGGCGAGGGGGCGGACGTGGAGGTGTGGATCCTGGGCAGCAGCGGCGGTCAGAGCGCGGAGACCGCCGGCCGGCACGGCCTGCCGTTCGCGGCGAACTACCACGTCACCCCGGCGACCGTCCTGGAGGCGGCGGAGGGCTACCGGGCCGCGTTCAAACCGTCGGCCCGCCTGGACCGGCCGTACCTGAGCGTCTCCGCCGACGTGGTCGTGGCCCCGGACGACGCCTCGGCGCGGGAGCTGGCCGCCGGGTACGCGCCCTGGGTGCGCAGCATCCGCACCGCCGAGGGCGCCATCCCCTTCCCCGCTCCGGACGAGGCCCGCGCGCTCACGGCCGGCTGGTCCGAGGCCGACCACGCCCTGGTCGCCGACCGGGTGGAGACGCAGTTCACGGGCTCGCCGCAGACCGTGGCCGACCAGTTGGAGCGGCTCCAGGAGGCCACCGGGGCAGACGAGTTGCTCATCACCACGATCACGCACGACCACGCGGACCGGGTCCGCTCGTACCGTCTCCTGGCGGAGGAATGGGCCCGCCGCTGACGCCCGGGCGCCCGCCGGGGCCGGGGCCGGATCTCCGTCACGGCGGACGGAGTACTACTCTGTGCGACGTGACGATGCAGAAGGGTGCCGTTGTGGACGTCGACGCGATAATCGAGGACCTCCGTACGCTCGTCGAGGTCGAGTCCCCCTCGCGCGACGTGGAGGCCCTGGCGGCGTCGGCGAAGGCCGTGGCCGGGATCATCGAGCACCGTCTGGGCGGCCACGCGGTCCTGGTCGACAGCGAGGCCGGTCCGCACGTCCACTGGTCGGGCGGCGGCGAACCGAAGGTGCTGCTCCTCGGCCACCACGACACGGTGTTCCCGCTCGGGACCCTGGAGCGCCGCCCGTTCACCGTCCGGGACGGCCGGGTCACCGGCCCGGGGGTGTTCGACATGCTGGGCGGCATCGTGCAGGCGGTCCACGGGCTGGCCACGCTCGCCGACCGGTCGGGCGTCGAGATCCTGATGACCGCCGACGAGGAGGTCGGCTCCCGGTCCTCCCGGGCCCTGCTGGAGGAACGCGCCCTGGCCTGCGGAGCCGTCCTGGTCCTGGAGGGCGCCGCCGACGGCGGGGGCCTCAAGACCGGGCGCAAGGGCTGCGGCGCCTTCCAGGTCTCCATCGCCGGCCGGGCCTCCCACGCGGGGCTGGAGCCCGCGGCCGGGGTCAACGCCCTGGTCGAGGCGGCCCACCAGGTCCTGGACATCGCGGCGTTCGGCCGTCCCGAGGCCGGCACGACCGTCACCCCGACGGTGGCGGCCGCGGGCACCCTGGAGAACGTCGTCCCGGCGGAGGCCACCGTCGTGGTGGACGTGCGCGTGGAGACGGCCGAGGAGCGCGAGCGCGTCGAGTCCGCCTTCGCATCCCTGGCCCCGCACCTGCCCGGCGCGCGGATCACGGTCGAAGGGTCCATCACCCGGCCCCCGATGCCCGAGTCGGCGGCGGCCGGTCTGTTCGCGGTGGCGCAGCGGCTGCTGCCCGGAATCGAGGCCCGGGCGGTGGGCGGCGGCAGCGACGGCAACTTCACGGCCGCGCTGGGCGTCCCGACGCTGGACGGCCTCGGGGCCGTCGGCGGCGGCGCCCACGCGGACCACGAGTACGTGGTGATCGAGGCCATGGCCGAGCGGGCGCTGCTGGTCGCGGGCCTGGTGGCCACCCTTAAGAACCCCTGAACTCAGAACCCCTGAACCCACCGGAGCGCCGGGCCCGTCGCGGTGGACGGGCCCGGCGTTCGCGTGCGGCGGCCGGCTCAGGGCCGCCGCCGGGTCAGACGCGGTCGGCCGCGATCAGGACGTACTGGAACGAGCCGTCCCGGTAGGACTCGATGAACGCCTCCTCGATCCCGGTGACCAGGGAGGACGTGGCCCGCAGCTCCCAGTAGGGCAGGGTGTCGGGGGTCAGGTCGATCACGGCCTGGGGGACGAGGCGGTTGTCGGCCATGGCGCGCAGGTACTCGCGGCGGGAGTGGATGTTGCACTCGAAGTGGGCGTTGATCTGCGAGACCCACTTGGAGGGCTGGCCGTAACGCGGGTTCCAGCAGCCGGTGATGGTGACGTAGCGGCCGCCGACCGCGAGGATGCGGGAGTGCTCGGCCATCAGGTCGTGCAGGTCGACGTACATGCTCGACTCGTTGTTCCAGGAACCGGCGGCCTGCCCGGTCTCGAAGGGCATGTCGAGCATGTTGCAGACGCGGGAGTGAACCGATTCCTCGATCCCCAGTTCGCGGGCGCGGTTGTTGCCGAAGTCGGCCTGCTTGGCGGAGAGCGTGACGCCCTCGACCTTGCAGCCGAAACGCTGGTGGGCCATCACCATCGAACCGCCGCGGCCGCAGCCGGCGTCCACGAGGGTGTCGTCGCGCCCGATGGCGCCGAGGTGGTCCAGGAGGAGCTCGGCCTGGGCCGACTCCAGCCGGTGCAGTTCGGCGACCAGCTTCTTCTCGTATGCGCTGTCCTCGGTGTCCCCGAGGGCGGCGTGGTCGACGGCCCCGATGCCGTAGTGGTGGTGGTAAAGGCCGTCGACGTCGCCGAGGCGCAGGTTGACGGGCCTGGCCTCCTCGTTCCAGTAGCGGGCGATGTCGCCCTGGTAGGGCGTCGCGGGAGCGGGGATGAACGGGGTGGTGCTGACGGTGCTGGTCATGGAATAAGTCCCCTCGTTTACCAGAAATCGGGCAGGGTGTATCGGTAGGTGTTGGATGCGTGCCAGTAGTGGTTGCCGTCGACCCACGTGGCCACGCCCTTCAGGAAGCGGGCCACGCGCGGGTCGGGGCAGGCCGCGGCGAGCGCGGCGGACTCGGCCTCGAACTCGTGCATGAGGTCGTTGTGGACCTCGACCGCCTTCAGGTAGGCCTCCTTGTCGGAGAGACCTTCCTTCTCGGCGATCACCACCGGCAGGTTCAGGTGCTTGCCGGGGCTGCGGAGCTCCTTCATGTAGGAGTAGAGGTCGTTGGAGAGGGTGGTGGCGTTGCCGGCGAGCGCGATGACCCGTTGCATGGCGGGCAGCGCGTGCAGGTCCGCCGGGAGTTCGTAGCCGCCGACGGTGTCGGTGATCGTGGGGCAGGGGCGGAAGTTGTTGAACTGGCGCATGGCCAGGTACTCCCACACCTCCGGGACGTACTCCGTCTCGTCCCAGGCGGCCTCGGCGAGGTATCCCAGGTGCAGCCGGGCCATGTCGTGCCGGAAGCGGTCGGCCTGGGACGGGCTGGCCGACCGGGTGAAGTACTCCATGGCCGACGCGTAGCAGCGGCGGGCGGCGTCGGAGGAGAGCGACTCCTCCCACGCCGACTGGTACTCCTTCGTGGTGTGGACCGGGTCGAGGGCGGTGTGCGCGAGGAGCAGCCGGCCTCCGACGTCGGGCTGGGTGGCGCCGTCCTCGCAGTAGGCGTCGTCGACCACGTTCTCGGCGACCATCAGGCGGGCCGCGAGCATCAGGTGGTCGACGGTGGGGGCGTCCGGGTGGCAGGCCACCATGTATCGGCTCACGGAGAAGCCGTCGAACCGGTCCTCCCATTCCGGGGGGAAGGCCTGGACCTCGTCCACCGCCCACGCCTTGACGCGGCGGCTGAGCTCCTCCACCCGTACGGGGTCCGGTTCCGGGACCGGGTGGTGGTAGAGGCCCGGGATCGGCCGGATGGCCGCCGGCGCGGCGGGCTCCGGGGCGGCCGGGGGTTCCTCGCCCCGGGTCCAGTGCAGGCCCACCGTGCCCAGGCCGCTCGGACCGCGCAGGATCCGCAGCAGGGCGTCGGCCGAGTGCGCGCCCACGTCGGTCCCGGTCGGCGGGGTCACGGGCGCCGGGGCGGGGGCCTCGGCCGCCGGGGCGCTGCCGAAGGGCCGTACCGGCCGGCCGGGCAGGACCCGGCCGCCGCCCACGGCCGCTTCGGCGGGTACGTGGACGGGCGCGAGGGCGTCGGCGAGGGCAGGGGCCCCGAAGCGGGCCGCCGGGACGGGTGGGCCCGGCTGCTGGGTGGAGGGCCCGGGGTCGGGCATCCGAAACTCCTTGGTGAGGTGGGTGGGCCGTCCCGCGCCCCGGGCATGCTCGGTCGGCCCGGGACGGCCCGGGCTGTCGTGGCCGTCGCGGCCGTGGTGGAACTAGTCGCGCCGGCGGGCGATCTGTACGTTCTCCAGCACGCCGAGCGCGTCGGGCACGAGGATCGCGGCGGAGTAGTAGGTGGAGACCAGGTAGGAGATGATCGACCGCTCGTCGATGCCCATGAAGCGCACGGACAGGCCGGGCTCGTACTCCTCGGGCAGGCCGGTCTGGCGCAGGCCGATGACGCCCTGGTTGTCCTCGCCGATGCGCATGGCGAGGATGGAGCTGGTGTTCTCCTTGGTGATCGGGATCTTGTTGCAGGGCAGGATCGGGACCCCGCGCCAGGCCGGGACCTGCTGTCCGCCGAGGTCGACGTGGTCCGGGTAGAGCCCGCGCGCGTTGAACTCGCGCCCGATCGCCGCGATCGTCTTGGGGTGGGCGAAGAGGAAGCGGGTGCCACGGCGGCGGCAGAGCAGCTCGTCGAGGTCGTCCGGGGTGGGCGGGCCGGAGTGGGTCTGGATCCGCTGCTTGAAGTCGGCGTTGTGGAGCAGGCCGAACTCCCGGTTGTTGATCAGCTCGTGCTCCTGGCGCTCGCGCAGCGCCTCGATGGTGAGCCTGAGCTGTTCCTCCGTCTGGTTGTGCGGCCCGTTGTAGAGGTCGGCGACCCTGGTGTGGACCCGCAGGACGGTCTGCGCGACGGAGAGCTCGTACTCGCGCGGGTTGAGCTCGTAGTCGACGAAGGCGCCGGGCAGTTCGGCCTCGCCGGTGTGGCCGGCCGACATGGCGATCTCGGCCTCGCCGTGACGGTTCTGCCGCTGGAGCGGGAGGGAGCTGAACCTGCGGATGTGCTCCTGGAGGTGGGGCGCCTGGGCCAGGACGGCGGCGAACTCCGCGCGGGAGAGCGTGAGCAGGGTGCCGGGGGTGTCGGCGGTGGCGGTGTAGTCCCAGGTGGCGTCGGCGTCCAGCAGGGCGTTCTCGCCGAAGCGCTCGCCGTCGGCGAGGACGGCCACGGCGACCTCGTCGCCGTACTTGCCGACGGAGGTCTGGCTGATGCGGCCGTGGGCGATGAGGTGGATCTGGTCGGCGGGGGTGCCCCGCTCCACGAGGACCTCACCGGCCCGGAAGTCGCGCTGGACGCAGCGGTCGGCGATCGCGGTGAGCACCTGGACGTCGTCGAAGCCGCGCAGCAGGGCGAGTTCGCCGAGCTCCTGCGGGATCACGCGGACGCTGGCGCCGTCCTGGACGAAGTCGATGGTGCCGTCGCCGACCGTGTAGCTGAGGCGGCGGTTGACCCGGTAGGTACCGCCCTTGGTCTCGACCCAGGGGAGGGTCCGCAGCAGCCACCGGGAGGTGATCTCCTGCATCTGCGGGGCGGACTTGGTGGTGGTGGCAAGGTTGCGGGCCGCGGCCGTGCTCAGGCTCTGCTGCTGGGGCGGTTCCTGCAGCTGCGCTTCCGGGCTGGTGTCAATGGTCATCGGACGAGCTTCTCCTTCGTAAAACTGGAAAAAACAGGATGAATATCCGGGAATCCGTCCAGATCCTGAGGAACAGTAACGGCCTGTTCGGCCGAGCGGCCTTGAAACGCCGTTGGTATTACTTCGATGCAGTGATCTTTCCGGGTGGGATGTTTGGGGCGCCGACCAGCGGTTTCCGGCCGTCGGTGCACGAAAAAGGCCCCTCCCGTCGCGGTGGTTCCGCGGCGGGAGGGGCCGGAGACTGCCCGTGGGGGCGGTCCGTCAGGTGCGGTACGCGAAGTACGTCGCGTTCGGGTACGACGCGAGGATGCTCGCGAGCGACTTCCGGTACGTGTTGGTGGAGTGGTACGTCAGGTAAGGCATTCCGGCCTTGCTGCGGTACGTCACCATCATGGAGTGGTCCTTGGACCCGTCCCGGTTGAAGTCCGCCTGCAGGATGTCGCCGACGTCCAGCTGGTAGACGTTGGCCAGGTTCGCGGCCCGCTGGTTGGAGAGCGTGAACCAGGCCCACTCGTTGGCGCCGACCCACGAGTCGGACTGCCGGCTGCCGTCGTACCACCAGTTGCGGTAGTCCGTCGAGGTGCCCGGTACCGGCTTCCATCCCCCCGCGTTCAGTGCCTGGCTGATGAAGTTGGTGCAGTCGCCGCCGTTGCCGCTGAACTTGCGGTACGCCGGGTTGTAGTTGCTCCAGTACTTCTCCGCGTACTGCGCCATGGCGGTGTAGTTGTACGCACCGCCGGTCAGCGTCTTGGGCTTGGCCGTCGCCGGGTACTTGGTGGACGCGGGCGTGCCGTCCGGGTACTGGTTGCCGTCGTCCGTGACGACGGCCGCCTTGACGGCGACCGGCTCGTTGACGGCCACCGGGCCGTTCTCCTGCGACTTGATCGTCTGGAGCTCCCAGTCACCGCCCTTCTTGCCGGTGAGGGTGAGCTCGTAGCGCGTCTTGAAGTCGGTGGTCGAGGGCTCGTCCCCGTTCACCTTCTTGTAGGTGAGCGTGGTCTGCTCGGTGACCTGGACGGTCGCCTTCCCCCCGGTCACGGTGGCACGGTCGACCGTGACCTTCGTGTCGGCGCCGCTGTAGACCTCGCCCAGCTGCGCCAGCCGCGTCTTGCGCTCGCGCAGCGACTGGATCGCCGCGTCCTGTTCCTTCTTCAGCCCGTCCGACACGCGGGCCTTCTTCTTGCCCCCCTGGCCGTGGCCGTGGCGCACGGTCTGGCCGTCGACCAGCGCCTGGGTGCGCTGCGAGAGCACGTCGTCCGCGAGGCGGCCGAAGGCTTCGGTCGTGGCCTTGTCGGCCTCAGCGGGCCCGGAGACGGCGTTCGCCGAGTAGGCGAAGAAACCTCCGGACGCCACGGCCACGGTCAGGGCCGCGATGGCGGCGGGCCTGAACCTCTTAGGTATCACTGTTTTCCCCTTGTCACCCGGTCCACACGGACCGGGAGGACGGAATTTTCGCACAACTAGCCGACTGATTCGCCGCGTTCCGCTTTGTCACCGGATGCCCGGTAGGAGCAGCCCACCAGCGCAGCCGCGCGACTCCGCTTCGTCACCATGACGGGCCCCCGGCCCGCGGGGGCCGCCGGGCGTGGGCACACCCACCGGCTCACAGCAAATGCATCTAGGGTGTCCGGGAAAGCACGGAAGAGGGAGCATCCGCAGTGGCCAGGCACGATACGGGCGGAACAGGGCGGTCCCGGGGCAGGCGCATACCCTCGGAGGCCGGCGGAGCGCCCTCCCCGGGCCGCCGGGGCGGAGCGGGGTCGCGCCGCCGCCCCCGCGCGGGCGCGGGCCGGCTGCGGGCACGGCTGGGGGCGCTCGCGCCGGGTCTGGCGCGGGTGCTCGCGCCCGCCGCCGCCCGCGTCCGCCCGCTGCTGCGGCGGATGCGGCCCGCGTACCCGAGGCCCGGCCGCAGCGGCTGGCGGCGCTGGATACCCTCCTGGCGCCAGTGGCTGGGCGCCTGCCTGTACCTGTGCACGGGCCTCGTCGGCTTCGTGGGCATCGCGTACGCCACCACGGACATACCGGACGACCTCAACTCGTTCGCCACACAGCAGGACAACATCTACTACTGGGCCGACGGTTCCACCATGGCCCGCACCGGCTGGGTCAGCCGGCAGGAGATGCCCCTGGACAAGGTGCCCCCCAAGGTCCAGGGAGCCGTGCTCGCGGCCGAGAACGCCAGTTTCTACACGGACCCCGGGGTCTCCCCCTCCGGGTTCATGCGCGCCGTGCGCGCCGCGCTGACGGGCGGCGAGACCCAGGGCGGGTCCACCATCACCCAGCAGTACGTGAAGAACGCCTACCTGAACCAGGACCGGACCCTCTCCCGGAAGTTCACCGAGATCCTGCTGGCCCTGAAGCTGGACAACCAGACGGGCAAGAAGCAGATCCTCCAGGACTACCTCAACACCAGCTGGTTCGGGCGCGGCACGTACGGCATCCAGCGCGCCTCCCAGGCGTACTACGGCAAGGACGTCTCGAAGCTCAACGCCAGCGAGGGCGCCTTCCTCGCCTCCCTCCTCAAAGGCGCCGGCCTCTACGACCCCGCGCTCGGCCCGGAGAACCACAAGCGGGCCGTGGAGCGCTGGAGCTGGATCCTGGACCGCATGGTCGACACCGGGCAGCTCACGGCCGCGGAGCGGGCCACGTACACGCAGTTCCCGGAGCCCTCGGGTCCGGGCACGGCCGGCACCCCCGGCGCCCAGAACGGCTACCTGGTGGAGCTGGCCAAGGCGTACGCGATCAAGGCCGGGCACATCAAGGACTCCGACTTCGACCTCGGCGGCTACCAGATCTACACGACCTTCGACCAGTCCCGCATGGCGGCGCTGACGGACGCCGTGCAGAAGGCCCAGAAGGACTTCGACCCGGAGAAGCGGCCCGCGACCGACACCCACGCGAAGATCGGCGCGGCGAGCGTCGCCCCGGACGGGCGGCTGCTCGCGGTCTACGGCGGCCCCGACTACCTCAAGCAGGGCTTCAACCAGGCGAACTCGACGACGATCCCGGTCGGGACGGCGTTCACCCCGCTCGTCTACGCGGCCGCCCTGGAGGAGGGGGTGGTGCGCACGCGCGGCAAGGACCGGACGCCCGTCTCCCCCACCACGGTGTACGACGGCAACGACCAGGTGACCGTGCAGACCCCGGAGGGCCCGTACTGGGACCGCAGCGGCAAGGTGGTCAAGGGCCGCAACGACGGGAACAAGAGCTGGGGACAGGTGACCCTTCAGCAGGCCGTCGCCAACTCGGTCAACACCCCGATGCTCCAGCTCGGGCTCGACGTCGGACTCGACCGGGTGGAGACCTTCGCGGAGGGGGCGGGCCTGCTGCCGTCGAGCCTCGGGACGCGGATCCCCACGTTCTCGCTCGGGGAGAACTCCAAGCCCAGCGCGATCCGCATGGCCGGCGCCTACGCGGCCTTCGCGGCCGACGGCATGCACACCGACCCCTACTCGGTGCGCTCGGTCAGCCGCAACGGCGCCGCCGTACCGCTGGAGGCGGCGCCGAAGCCGGTCCGGGCGATGTCGGCGAAGACGGCCCGCTCGGTGACGGAGGCCCTGCGCGGCGCCGTCACCGACGGTTCGGCGAAGACGGCGGCCAAGGCGCACCCCGGGGCGGCGGGCAAGACCGGGACCACGGCGGCGAACACGGCGGGCTGGTTCGTGGCGAACACCGAGAAGGAGTCCACGGCGGTGGTCGTCTACCGGATGGCGCTGACGGACCTGATCGCGCAGCCGCTGACCGGGCTGGGCGGGGACGCCCCCGGCACGCCGGGCAGCGAGCGGGCGGTGCAGGTGTGGGCGGATTACATCAGAGCGGTGAAGTGACCGGGGGCGGGGGCGGGGTCACCTCCGGCCCCGCCCCCGGCCCCCTCACTTGACCAGCGTGTTCCAGTCGGGCGCCTGCGCCGGGTCCAGCATGCGCAGCTGGGCCAGGACCTTGGGGTCCTGGGCGTCGAGCCAGTCCGACAGCTCCTTGAAGGACACGCAGCGGACGTCCGAGCGCGGGCAGACGTCCCGCATCACGTCCTCGACGGCCTGCATGTAGATGCCGCCGTTCCAGTCCTCGAAGTGGTTGCCGATGAACATCGGCGCCCGGCTGCCGTTGTAGACGCGGTTGAAGCCGTTCATGTACGAGCCGCGGGTCTGCGCCTCCCAGGCCGGGTACTTCGCCGGGTCGCCCTTGGTGCTGTCGCCGGACTGGTTGTAGAGGAAGTTGAAGTCCATGGAGAGGACCTGGAGCTCCTTGCCCTGGAGGGGCACGAGCTGGAGGGGGAAGTTCCAGATGCCGTTCATCTTGGACGGCCACAGCTGGAAGTCGCCCGAGGAGCTCGCGTCGTAGCGCCAGCCGTACGGCTTGATCGCCGTCAGGAGGTTCTTCTGGCCCTCCAGGCAGGGCGCGCGGCCGCCGACGACCTCGCGGTCGGGGTCGAAGGGCAGCGGCGCCTCCTTGGTGAAGCCGGTGTTGGTCTTCCAGTTCTTGACGAACGCGTACGTCTGGTCGATCTCGCTCTTCCACTCGTCGGGGCTCCAGTCCCCGCCGCCCTTGGGGCCGCAGAAGTGCCCGTTGAAGTGCGACCCGATCTCGTTGCCGTCGGTCCAGGCGCCGCGCAGCTGGCCCAGGGTGGACTTCACGTGCGGGACGGTCGGGTAGGAGATGGCGGCCGCGCCCTGCGGGTGCTGCGGCGGGCGGTAGAGCGCCTTCTTGTCGTCGGGCAGGAGGTAGATGCCCGTGAGGAAGAAGGTCATGTGGGCCTTGTTCTCCTTGGCCACCTGGCGGAAGTGCGAGAAGAGGTGGTCATCGCCTTCCAGGGCGCCGTCCCAGGAGAAGACCACGAACTGCGGCGGCTTCTCGCCGGGCTTGAGCTTCTCCGGCTTGAGCTGGTTCGGCTGTGGTCCGGTGTAGGAGGTGGAGCCGTCGCCCAGCACCTTGACCTTGCCGTCCCAGGGCTGCTCGGCGCCCTTGGCGGCGGCGGCCGCGTCGGCGGCGCTCTCCGAGGCGGCCAGCTTGGCGTCGCGCTGCGCGGCCCCCGAGGCACCGCCCAGGGTGAAGGCGTACGCGGTGGCCGCCGCCCCACCCAGGGCGACGACGGCCGTGGCTATGCCCAGGCGCTTGCGGCTGCGCGCCTTCCGCCGGAGCTTGCGGGCACTCCGGGACTCCGTCCGGTTGCCCGGAACGGTGTCGGTGTCGGCCATGCCTGTCGTCCCCCCTGATCACCGCAGCCGGGCCGCCGCGCGTGGATGGTTCGTACGAATATAGAACTTGTCGGCACTCTTCCCGCACCCCGGACCCCCCTCGTCCGGTACTTCACAGCCACCTCACAGTCCGTTCGGGCCTCCGGCGCGCGTGCGCCTCCTGTCCTTCCCGGAACATTCCGTTCCATTCCCGCCACGGGGGCGGCGGCGCGGGCTCCGGTCGCACGGGCGGCCGCCTCCCGCCGGGGGCGTGCGCCGCCCGGGCGGGAGGCGGCCGCATGGGACTTATACGGCATCTGGCCAAGGTGCGTGTTCACGGCGGGCTTCGCCGGGTAGGCGCCGGGCGTGGGTTATGTGACCGCCGGCCAGGGGTTCTCCCGCGACAGCCGGTACCTGACGACGCGGATCACCGCCGACGGGCGGGACGGCTACCCGGTGGAGCCCGGGCGCTACCGCCTGGTGGTCAGCCGGGCCTGCCCCTGGGCGAGCCGGGCGGTCGTCGTACGGCGGCTCCTCGGGCTGGAGGAGGCCCTGCCCATGGCCGTGGCGGGGCCGGTCCACGACGAGCGAAGCTGGACCTTCGACCTCGACCCGGGCGGGCGCGACCCCGTGCTGGGCATCAAGCGGCTCCGGGAGGCCTACTTCGCCCGCGACCCCGGCTACGACCGGGGGATCACCGTGCCGGCGATCGTGGACGTCCCCACCGGGCGGGTGGTGACCAACGACTTCCCGCAGATCACCCTCGACCTCTCGCTGGAGTGGACGGCGTACCACCGCCCCGGCGCGCCGGCGCTCTACCCGCCGGAGCTGCGCGCCGAGATCGACGGCGTGAACGAGGCGGTCTACCGGGACGTGAACAACGGCGTCTACCGGGCCGGGTTCGCCGGCTCCCAGGAGGCGTACGCCGAGGCGTACCGGAGCCTGTTCGACCGGCTGGAACGGCTGTCCGAGCGGCTGGAGCGGTCCCGCTACCTCGTCGGTGACACCATCACGGAGGCGGACGTGCGGCTGTTCACCACCCTGGTGCGCTTCGACGCCGTCTACCACGGCCACTTCAAGTGCAACCGGCGCAAGCTGACCGAGATGCCCGTGCTGTGGGCGTACGCCCGGGACCTGTTCCAGACACCCGGCTTCGGCGACACGGTCGACTTCGTCCACATCAAGCGGCACTACCACCTGGTGCACACGGACATCAACCCGACCGGCATCGTGCCGGCGGGTCCCGACCTGCGGGGCTGGCTCGCCCCGCACGGCCGCGCCGGCCTGGGCGGCCGCCCGTTCGGCGACGGCACCGCCCCCGGCCCCGTACCTCCCGGTGAGGCGGTGCCGTACGCCCACGGCCCGCTCGGCTGAACCGCGGGCACGAAGGGGCGTTTCCAGAGGGTTTGTCCACCCGACGGGTGGGCAGCCGCGCTCGTACAGGCGCGAGGCGCCCGGGACGGAGGACCGAGATGTCGACCAACACACTCATAGCCGTCGTCGTGGCCGCGGTGGTCGTGGTGCTCGCCATCACCGTGACGCTCGCGCTCCTCGCGCGACGGCGTCACCTGCGCAACCGCTTCGGGCCGGAGTACGAGCGCACGGTCGAGGAGAAGGGCGGCGTCCTGGCCGCCGAGCGCGATCTGCACGCCCGCGAGGTCCGGCACGACAAGCTCGACATCAGGGAACTTCCCCCCGAGCGGCGCGGCGAGTTCGCCGACCGCTGGAGCGAGGTCCAGGAGCACTTCGTGGACCAGCCGGCGGGCGCGGTCGACGAGGCCGACGAACTGGTGGCGAAGCTGATGAGGGAACGCGGCTACCCGACCGACGGGTACCGCGGCGCCGTCCGCGACCTCTCGGTCGAGCACGGCCGGACCCTCGAGCACTACCGGGCCGCCCACGACATCAGGACGCGCGGCGCGGGCGGACAGGCCACCACGGAGGAGCTCCGTGCGGCGATGGTGCACTACCGCGCCCTGTTCGACGAACTGCTGACGGACCAGAGGAGCCGGTGACATGGGCACCCACGACGAGACCGAGCGGGGCACGGCCCCCCTGACCACCGAGGACCTCGCGGACCCGGGCAGTGCGGGCGCCGGCCCGGGCACGGGACCCGCGGTGTACCCGGGCGAAGCGACCGGGGAGGACCTGTCGGGCGGCTCGGCCGCCGGACGGGAGGACGAGGGGTTCGGCGCGGCGGACGAGGCGGACGAGGAGATCAGCGGGTCCGGCCGGGCGGTGGACGGCTCTCCCGGCCCGGCGGGCGAGGCGTCCGCCGGAGCCGGGACGGACGGGAGCGGGGACGGGCAGCCGCTGCTCGCCACCGGGGACGCCGAGCGGTTCCGCACCGCCTGGAGCGAGATCCAGGGCCGCTTCGTCGACGACCCGCGCGAGGCCGTCACCTCGGCCGACACCCTGGTCGCCGAGGTCATGCAGAGCCTCGCCGGCACCTTCGCCTCGCACAAGCAGGAGCTGGAGGGCCAGTGGCAGCGCGGTGACGACGTGGCGACGGAGGACCTGCGCCAGGCCCTCCAGCACTACCGCTCGTTCTTCAACCGCCTTCTGAACGCCTGAGGACCGACGCGGAGGTGCCGCCGGCCAAACCGGCGGCACCTGCGCGTCCGGCCGCTACACCCCGGGGATCTGCCGGGCCCTGAACGCGGCGCGTACGGCGGCCGCCGCGTCGGCCCCGTACATGCGCTGCGCGGTGGCGACGGTCGCCAGCGCCGCGTCCTGGAAGCTCGTGTCGGGGCGGAACCCGAACTGGGCGTTCACGATGATCCGGCCGGCGGTACGGGCGCCGAGCGCCTGCCGGATGTCGAACAGCGCCCGGGACCAGATCTCCCCGTCCGCGTGGACCTCGCCGACGCGGTCGGCGTAGACCTTGTTCCCGTCCACCCGCCGCAGGCAGTGCGGGGCCGCGCTGTACTCGACCGAGTCCCAGTCGCCGACGCAGGCCAGGTCGGTCTTGCGCGGCCAGCCGTACTTGTCGTCCGCGTACGCGCCGACGGAGACGGCCAGGAAGTCGCCGAAGGCCTCGCCGATCGCGCCGGACTCCGGGGAGGTGCCGAAGCCGGGCACCTGGGCGTTGTGCACGGCGTGCCCGTACTCGTGGACGATGACCTCGGCGTCCTCGGCGTCGTCCACACCGCCCTTGCCGAAGCGGATCTCGGTCTTCGTGTCGGAGAAGAAGGAGTTGTCGGCGCCCCACTGGTTGATCCGGACGGGCTGCACGCGGTCGTTGGCACCGGGCAGCTCGCTGCCGAAGCCGAGGCTCTGGAGGTACTCCTGGGCCTCGTTGACCCAGAAGTACGCCATGACCTGTTCGAACTGGTCGTCCTTGCGGCTGTACGAGCCGACGTCCGCGAGGCGCGCCGGGGCGCCGGTCTCCGACCGTACGGCCGCCCACTTACCCGAGAGGGCGCCGCTCGCGTCGAGGTTGCGCAGGGCGGCCACCGCGTACGCGGAGGCGGGGACGGCGGCGTTGCCGTCCTTGCCGTCGGTCAGCGACTGGTCGCCGGAGGACTGGACGGGGTTGACCATGAAGACCCGGGCCTGGGGCAGCGCGGATCCGGCCGTGCCGGCTCCGGCGGCCTGGGCGGAGACCGGGCCGGCGAGGGTGAGCGTGGCCACGGTGGCGGTGGCCGCGGCGACGAGGCCGCGGGATATGCGGCGAGCCATACAGATCCTCCTGGGACGGGGGGTGGGAGGGGCGTGCGTGGTGCGGCCGTGATCCTTGCGCACGCGACCCCCTTTTGACCAGGCCCTTGACGCCGCGGGGTGCCTCCGCCGGAAATCATCCGGAGCCGCCCGGTGGCCGCCGGCCGTGGACACGGCCGGCGGCGGGCGTGGAGAAGCCCGGCCCCGGGGGGAAGCGAGGGGGGCCGGGCGGGACCGCGGGGGTCGTGGACCGGGGGGAAGGATCACGACGCGCCCCGCGGGCCCGTGCTGCGTCTGCCCCGCCGGAGCGGAGCCAACCCCCGCTCGTCAGCCCATGACGTGGCAGGTGCCGTCGCGGACCATGTCGAGGTGCTCGGCGACGACGGGACGCGCCTGCTTCGCGGCCGCGACCACCCGGGCGTCCGACCCGTTGGCGATCTCGCCGTCGATCGCCTTGAGGGTGGCCTGGTGGGCGTCCGACTGGGCCTTCAGCCACGCCGTGTCGTAGGCGGGGGTCCCGGCCTTGCCCTGGATCTCCTCCAGCTGCCGCCGCTGCGCCGCGGTGGGCTTGTCGGGGAGGGTGACGTCCAGCTTCCGCGCGAGCGCCTTGAGGTCGGCGTCCAGTTTGGTGTGGTCCTTGACCAGGGTGGCGCCCACGTCCTTGACGCAGGTCATGTCCGCGTTCGTCCGCGTGTCCGTGCCCGCGGCGATCTCGGCCAGGTTGCCCTGGTGGACGGTCACGACGAACTTCTGGTCGTCGTTCCCCGCCTGCCCGGCCGCGAGGGCGGCGGGGGTGAAGGTGCCCATGGCGACGGTGGCCACCGCCGCGGCGATGGCGAAGCGTGAGGGGCGCATGCCGGCCTCCTGGAGGGAAACGGCCGGCGCCCGGCTGGCGGCCGGCCGGTTTCCCGGCGTCTACCCCGGCCCGCCCGCCCAAACGGCGTCCGCCGGGGGGCGGGGCGGAGGGGTCAGCGGCCGAGCGCCTCCTTCAGTTCGGCCTTGTCCATCTGGGAGCGGCCCTTGATGTTCCGCTTCTTCGCCTCGTTGTAGAGCTGGTCCTTCGTCGGCCCCTGGGAGCCGCTGTGCGACCGCTGGCCGCCACGCTTGGACGAGGACATGTCCTCGGTGGAGGACCGGCTGGCCGTCTTCGACTCGCCGGAGCGGGCGCGTTCCTTGTTCACCGTGCGGGCGGCGATCTCCTCGGCCCGCTTCGTGGACTCGCCGCGGTCGAGCGCCGATTCCTTGATGTGCTCGTACTGCCGTTCCCTCTTGGGGGAGGAGCCACGGGGCATGGCCTTCTCCTTCCGTTCCTCTGGCCTCTGGCCTCTGGGTGACGGGCCGGCCCGTGCCGGCCGTATCCGGCGCCTACCCGCTGTGCGCGCGGTCATGGCCGCGCTCACGGGCGGACGGCATTCACCCGTCCGGCCCGCATGGGCCCCCGGATCCGGGGAAGACGCGGTCGTCCGAGACTCCGAGAGGAGGCCGTCATGTCTGCGAAGGGAAGCAGTCACCCGGACGGGGCCGTCAGCCGTTCCGGCCGGAAACCGGCGGGGCCGTGGCAGGACTTCGACGAGGTCATGGAGCGGATGCTCGACCTGTTCGGGACCGACCGGCCCGCCGGGCGCGGGCACGGCAGTGAGACCGCGCCGGAGGGGGGCAGGCGTCGATGAGTGAGAACGAGGCCCGGGGGGACGAGGTGTACCGCCCCCACGGCGAGGCGGAGCCCGGCGAATCGCAGCCGGACATGGAGAACGCGCTCGGCGAGCCGGACGCGGACCGGATCCTGGACACCGGCTACTCGCCGCCCGACCGGCCCCTGGCGGCCGAACGGCACGGCACCACCGCCGGGGAACAGCGCGCCGGGGAGACGCTCGACCAGCGGCTCGCGCAGGAGGAGCCGGAGCGGGACGACGCCGGGGCGGGCACCGGTTCGCAGACCGTTCCGGGAGAGGACGAGGCGGGCGCGGCCGGCGGGGAGGAGAGCGAGGACATGTCCGGCGATCCCCACGGCGACGCGTCCACGGCGGGCCGGGAGAGGGCCGGCCGGATGGCCCCGGCCGAGGAGCGGCCGCCGGTGCGGCACCTCTCCGTGGTGGCCCGCGACACCGGGATCGACGGCGGCGCGGCTTCCGCGGAGGAGGCGGCCGTGCACGTGGTCGAGGAGGAACCGGAGCGCGGAACCTGACGGCGGCCGGACGCCGAGCGCGGTCCCGGGAACGCGAGCCGTCCCGGGACCGTTGCACGACCACGCCCGCCCGGCGGGGCGCTCACGCACGCCCGCCCGGCGGGGTACTCACGCCGGGAAGCGCTCCCAGACCCGGTGTCCGCCCAGTGCGTGGGCGAGTCCGTCCAGGACCGACTCGCCGGAGCCGCCGACGATGACGCCGGGGGCGTCCGCGGCGATCCCGGCGGCCGCCAGCACCCGCTCGCCCCCGTTCCAGCCGGCGATGGCCTTGCCGTGCCGGTAGGCCTCGGTGACCAGGAGCAGCACGCGCGGGTCGAGTTCCGGCGCACCGGGGGCGCCGGCCTTCGCGTCGCGCGCGCCGCCGGCGTCGGCGGCGGGCCGTGGGGCGCCGGCGAGGACGACGGCGTCGTACTCCACCGAACGCGCCGTCGCGAAGGTGCGCTGTACGGGGACGGGTTCACCGTCGCCGTCGAGCGCGGCGCCGGTCGGGGCGATGACCAGGGGGAGCATGCCCTGGGCGAGGGCGGCCCGCCGGACGGTCCGCACCTCGCCGGGGTCGCCGGCCGGGTCGGCGACGATGCCGATGACCCGGCCGGCGACCGGCCAGACCCCGCCCACCTGGGACAGCGCGGGGCTGGGCGTGACGTCGGCGAGGGGGACGGTGGGCTCGGCGGCGGGCAGACCGAGCCCGGCGGCGACCTGTGCGCACAGGCCGGGGTCGATGTTGGCGAGGACGCCGACCATCCCTTCCTTGACCGCCTGTTCGTCGCACTTGCCCAGTTCGAAGGTGTACGCGGCGATGATGTGCTCGCGCTCCGGCGGACTCATGCTCAGCCAGAACAGGCGCGCCTGGCTGAAGTGGTCGCGGAAGGAGGCGGCGGCCTCGCGGCTCTTGTCCGCGGCGGGGACGCGCACCGGCGCCTCGACGTACGCCGCCGAGTCCGCTCCCGCCGTGAACGGGCAGCCGCCCTCCAGGCTGTTGGGCCGGTAGGGCGCCACGCCCGTGTGCACGGCGCTCTGGTGCATGCCGTCGCGCAGCATGTCGTTGACCGGGGCGTGCGGCCGGTTGACGGGGATCTGGGCGAAGTTGGGGCCGCCGAGCCGGCTGATCTGCGTATCCAGGTACGAGAAGAGGCGGCCGGCGAGCAGCGGGTCGTCGGTGATGTCGACCCCGGGCACCAGGTGCCCGGGGTGGAAGGCGACCTGCTCGGTTTCCGCGAAGAAGTTCTTCGGGTTGGCGTTGAGGACCAGCCGGCCGACGGGCTGCACGGGTGAGCGTTCCTCCGGCACGATCTTGGTGGGGTCGAGGAGGTCGATGCCCTCGAAGGTCTGCCCGGGGGTATCGGGGAAGACCTGGATGCCGAGTTCCCACGCGGGGAAGGCGCCGGACTCGATGGCGTCGAAGAGGTCGCGGCGGTGGAAGTCCGGGTCCATGCCGCCGATCATCTGGGCTTCCTCCCAGGTCAGGGAGTGCACGCCCAGTTCGGGCTTCCAGTGGAACTTGGCCAGTGCCGTCTCCCCCGCCCCGTTGACCAGCCGGAAGGTGTGGACGCCGAAGCCCTCCATCATCCGGTAGGAACGGGGGATGCCCCGGTCGGACATGTTCCACAGGGTGTGGTGGGTGGCCTCGGTGTGCAGGGAGACGAAGTCCCAGAAGGTGTCGTGCGCGCTCTGGGCCTGCGGTATCTCGCGGTCCGGTTGCGGTTTGGCGGCGTGGACGACGTCGGGGAACTTGAGCGCGTCCTGGATGAAGAAGACCGGGATGTTGTTGCCCACCAGGTCGAAGGTGCCCTCCCCGGTGTAGAACTTCACGGCGAAGCCCCGGGTGTCGCGCACCGTGTCGGCGGATCCTCGGGAGCCCAGCACGGTGGAGAAGCGGACGAACACGGGCGTCTCGACGTCGCGGCCGAGGAAGGCCGCCTTGCAGACCTCTCCGGCCGCCCCGTAGCCGCGGAAGACGCCGTGGGCGCCCGCGCCCCGGGCGTGCACCACGCGTTCGGGGATCCGTTCGTGGTCGAAGTGCGTGATCTTCTCGCGCAGGTGGTGGTCCTGGAGGAGGACCGGACCGCGCGGGCCGGCCTTCAGCGAGTGGTCGCTCTCGTACAGCCGGGTGCCCTGCGCGTTCGTCAGGTACGCCCCGCTCGGGGCCTCGGGCGCGGGGGCCCCGCCGGCGGGGGCGTGCTCGGGCTCGTACTTCTCGGGCATGCTCTCTCCCGGGGGTTGGAGGGGTGTCGCGGGGGGGGGACTAGCGGGCCGGGGACAGGGCGGGGAGGACCTTGGTGCGGAAGTTCTCGAAGAAGGGGGCCTGGTCCTGTCCGATCTGGCCGATGTAGAGCTCGTCGAAGCCGGCGTCCACGTAGGCGCGGATGGCCTCGATGTGGGCCTCGGGGTCGTCCCCGCAGGGCACGCTCTCGGCGACCTGTTCCCGGGTGACCAGCTCGCAGGCCTGCTCGAAGTGGGCGGGTGTGGGCAGGATCTGGGCCAGCTCGCCGGGGAGCAGTTCGCTGGGCCAGAGGCGGTGGACGGTGTCCACGGCCCGGTCGCGGTCCTCGTCCCAGCAGACCTTCAGGCCGCCCACCACCGGCTTGCCGGCGCCGCCGGCCTGCCGGAAGGCGTCGATCAGCTCCTTGCCGGGGCTCATGAGGACGTATCCGTCCCCGATGCGCCCGGCGAGCTCGGCGGCGTTCGGGCCGAAGCCGGAGACGAGGACCGGGGGCGGGGTGTCCGGCACGGTGTAGAGGCGGGCGTTCTCGACGGTGTAGTGGGTGCCGCGGTGGCTGACGAGGTCGCCGGTGAACAGCCTGCGCATGACCTCGACGGCCTCCTCCAGCATGGCGGCCCGGTCGGCGAACGGCGGCCAGCGGTCGCCGTGGACGTGTTCGTTGAGGGCTTCGCCGGTGCCGACGCCGAGGCTGAAGCGGCCGTCCAGCAGGACGCTGGAGGTGGCCGCGGCCTGGGCGGTGACCGCCGGGTGCATCCGGACGGTGGGGCAGGTGACGAGGGTGGTGACCGGCAGGGAGACGGCCTGCGACAGCGCGCCGATCACCGACCAGACCAGGGGGCTGTTGCCCTGGGCGTCGTTCCACGGGTGGAAGTGGTCGGATATCGCCAGCCGGGTGAATCCGGCCTCCTCGGCCCGCCGGGCCTGGTCGAGCAGTTGCGCGGGCGTGAACTCCTCACACGCCAGGAAGTAGCCGAACTCGGTCATGGACAGCACCTTTCACCGGGGCGGGGGCCGGGTGGCCCCGCGGGCTCCCGGTACCGCGTCTGCCCGGGCTCCGCCGCCGGACACCGGGCGGGCATGCCTGACCGGAATGCGGGGACACGCCGGATATGACTACCAACTCTCCCGACCCCGACCCCCGCAACACCACCGGTCTGGAGCCGGGCGGCTCGGTGCCGCCCGGCGAGACCCCTCCCGCCGAGGCGAGCACCGCTTCCGGAGCCGGACCCCACCGCCCGCTCAAGCGGGGCTGGTCCAAGGGGCCGCTCGTGGCCATCGTGCTCCTGGCGGTCCTCGTGGCGCTGTTCTTCCTCGCGTACGGGATCGTCCTCGCCCTGTGACCCGTCCGGGCGTCAGGGCCCGGTCGCCGCTCCCGGTCGCCGGGTGTCGTCCAGGCGGCCCGCCCGCCCGGGACGACACGCCTAGTCGTTCTCGCGGAAGTCCGTGGTGCGGCTGATCACGTCGCGGGCGACCTCGGTCGCGGTGCGGCCGTCGCGGAAGGCCCGGGCGTGGAGCAGGGCGAGGGCCTCGTCGGGGCCGAGGCCCAGCTGGGACATGATCATCCCCGCCGCCTGGTAGACCTCGGTCCGGTGGTTCTCGGCGTCGTGGAGCCAGGCCGCGACCCCCTCGACGGGGGTGGGGCCGTGGCCGAAGGCGGCCAGCAGCACCGTCACCGCGTCCGCCGCGAGCATGGCCGTGCGCAGGGCCGGCGCCTTGAGCATGCCGGGGGCGTCGCGGTACAGGTCCATGGTGCCGAGGACCACCGTGGAGGTGCCCAGCGGCACGGAGAACACCGCCCGGGCCCCGGCTTCGACGGCCTGGGGGGCGAACAGCGGCCACCTGCGGGCGTTCGGGCCGCCGGCCAGGTCGGGGGCGAGCACCGGGGCGAAGACCTCCGCGGCGCGCACGGCCGGCCCCTCCCCCAGGATGAACTGGATCTCCACGATCCGGTGCGCGGTGTCGTCGCTCGCGCAGAGCGGAACGGCGGCGTCGTCACCGCTGAGGCGCATGGCCAGTCCGCTCACGGGCAGCAGGCCGAGGGCGGCATGGCAGAGCCGGGACGGCAGCAGGTCGGCGGGGACGCCGTCCAGGGCCCGCACCATACGCCGCACGACGTCGCGGGGCGCGCCGGCGCCTGCGTCCCCTCCGGGGTCCCCCCGGGCTCGGGGACCGTCGTCGTGCGACCGGTCCGGGGGCATGCTGCTCACCTCCCTGCGCGGCGACCGGACGGGCCCGCCGTGTCAAGGGCCGGCGGGGCCACGGGGGTCGAAGGGGCGCGGCCTTCCGGCGCCGTCCCGCACGGGCCCGGCGGCGGGCTGCGGGCCGGTGGAGAGGAGTTCGAGGAGGCCGACGATCTCGTGCCCCGCTTCGGCGGGGTGGCGGAACCGGCCGCCCGGCACGATGGCGTACCGGTTGCGCCGCCCGTCGGCGGCCCGGTCCCGCAGGAGGTATCCGTCCTGCTCCAGGTCGGCGATGATCGCCTGCACGGTCCGCTCGGTGAGGGCACAGCTCGCGGCCACGTCGCGCAGCCGGACCCCGGGGTCCCGGGAGATCGCGAGGAGGACGCGAGCGTGGCTGGTGAGGAAGGTCCACCGGGGCCGGCGCTCGATAGCCGGTTCCATAACCCCCACTATGCCCCAAACCGGCACGGTATGGATCACCTGCTGAGAATTTCCGGTAAATCTTGACGTACGTCCGGATTCTGTTGAAAATCCGATCAGAGAGCTTTTCGGGCTTCCCTGGAGCTTCCATGACCACCTCCACTGACCCCGAGATCCCCCGCGAGGGGCGCGGGCTCCCCGACGGGACGATGGACGTGACCGTCCTGCGCGAGGGCCCGGACACCGCTGCCGTACGGGTCACCGGCGCGGTCGACGTCGACTGCGCCGACGAGCTGCGCCGGGCGCTGCTCGCCGCCCTCGACGCCAGTCCCGGAGGGATCGGCCTCGACGTCGCCCGGGCGAGCTTCCGTGACTGCTCGGGGCTGAACGTCCTGCTCGACGTGGAGCGCGAGGCCGCCGAGAGGCGCCGGCCGCTGCGGGTCACCGCCGCCCCGCCCGCCGTCCGGCGGCTGCTGGAGGTGGCGGGCCCGCCGGTCGCCGCCGACGCGGACGGGCTTCCCGCCGGGTTCGCGGCACCGGCGCGGCCGGAGGGCCGGCGCGGTTTCGACGTCAGCAGGGCGCGGCTGGAGGTGCCGGACGCCGACGACGGGGTCTGGGTGGTGCTCCTGGAGGGCTCCGTGGAACCGCAGGACCGCTCGGCCCTGCGGCACGCGCTGGACGGCGCCGACCCGGGGACGCCCGCGTACGTGGTCGAACTCGGGGGCCTGACGCTGATGACCCCGGCGGCCACCGCCGTACTGAGCGAGCTGGGGCGCACCCTGTCCGGCCGGGGCCGGCGCCTGCTGCTCGTGGGGCCGCACCGGCTGACCGGCCCGGTCGTGCAGCACAGCCGCACGTCCGGCTTCGTCGAGTTCCACGCGCACCTGGACCGCGCCCTGCTCTCCGCCGCCTCGCCCGCAGGACGACCGGTCCGGGCCGACGAAGGGCCCGGCTGAGGGGCCCGGCTGAGGGGCCCGGCTGAGGGGCCGGCTGAGCAGCCCCGGTGCGGCGCGGTCAGGCCGGGTGGCCTGCTTCGAGGTCCCGTACGTCGCCGTACCGCAGCGGCGCCGAGGCCGTGCCCGAGGACGGCGCCGCCGCCTCGACCGGGGCGAGCAGGAAGCCCTCGTGGTCGCCCCCGGCGACCACGGCCTCGATCCGCCCCGTGAACCAGGCGGCCACCCCCGTCAGCACGGGGCTGCCCTCCCGGCCCGGCCTCCAGCCGACCCCGGCGAACTTGTCCGTGCGGTCCCCGGTCCGGCCGCCGAAGAGCCGCGCCAGCGCCTCCTGGTCCCGGCCCAGCACGTGCACGGTGAGGTGGCGGGCGCGGCGCGCCACGCCGTACGTGTGGTTCTCGACCGACAGCCACACCACGAAGCGCGGCGGATCGATCGAGCACTGCGAGGCGAAGCCGACGAGACACCCGGACCGCTCCCCGTCCGCGGCCGCCGTGACCACGTACAGCGGGCCGTCCTGCGCGACGGCGAAGTCCCCGAGATCCGGTTCCGGCATGGCGGCCGCCTCCTGACGTCTCCCGCCCCCGTCCGCCCCTGCCCCGCCCCACGGCCGGCCATGCGCGGCCGGGCGGCGCGGCGGGATCAGGTGGCGCCCGGGCCCGTACATGGCTCCCGGCACCCCGGGTAGACGCGACGCCATGGAAAAGCACCGTACGACACCGGGTCCGGGGCCGCTGCTCGCGGCGGTCGACCGGCTGGAGCGGGCCCCCCAGGCCGACGCCCTGATCGCGGGGCTCCGCTCGGCGGTCCGGGCCCTTCCCCTCGGCCCCGTGCGCGACCTGCTCCACGGCCGCCCGCTGGGGCATCCGGCCCATCCCCTGCTGGTCCAGGTGCCGATCGGGACCTGGCTCTCGGCCGCCGTACTGGACCTGCTCCCCGAGCGGCACCGCGCCGCCGCCCCGGTCCTGGTCGGGGTCGGCCTGGCCGCGGCGGCGCCCGCGGCCGCCGCGGGCTGGGCGGACTGGGCGGAGCTGCCGCCGGAGCAGGCCCGTACCGGGCTGGTCCACGCCCTGGCCAACACCGCCGGCGTCGCCCTCTACGCCGCCTCCCTCGCGGCCCGGACCCGCGGCCGGCATCGTCGCGGCAGGGCCCTGGCCCTGGCCGGGCTGGCCACCGTCGGCGCGGCCGGCGCGCTGGGCGGCCACCTCGCCTACCGGCAGGCGGCCGGCGCCAACCACGCCGAGCAGGTCGGGCACATGGTCCGCGACGGGTGGCACCACCTGGGCGCGGCGACCGCCTTCCCCGTGGGCCGGGCCGTCCTGGCGCGGATCGACGGCGTGGACGTCCTCGTCGTGCGCGAGGACGACAACAACGTCCACGCGCTGGCCGACCGCTGCTCCCACATGGGCGGCCCGCTGTCGGAAGGGGAGCTGGAGGACGGCTGCGTCCGCTGCCCCTGGCACGGCAGCCGGTTCCGGCTGTCGGACGGCTGGAACGTCGAGGGCCCGGCCACCGCCCCGCAACCCGCCTTCGAGACCCGCGTCGTCGCGGGCCGGGTCGAGGCCCGGCTGCTGCGCGGACGGGAACCGGCGGCGGCCTGAGCCGGGGCGGTGGAGCACGCGTGTACGGGCACGGAACGGCGACGGGGTGAGCGCGATGGCGGCCGCCCGGACGGGCGCGGTCCTGGCGTGGGTGCTGGAGCGCTCCCACGAGGTCTCGGCGCGCCAGATACCGGCACTGATCGACGAGGCGGCGCGCCGGCTGGGGCTGACCGGGACGTGCCTGTACCTGGCCGATCTCCAGCAGGTACGGCTCGTGGCCCTGCCCCAGCTCGCCGCCGACCACCCCGGGACGGAACAGACCACTGACGCCGACGAACGGGCGCGGGCCCTGGACATCGACGGCTCGCTGGCCGGCCTGGCCTACCGCGCCCAGCACCTCCAGCTCTCCCGTGACCGCACCACCGCCTGGGTGCCGATGGTCGACGGGGTCGAACGCCTCGGGGTCATGCGGGCGACCGCGCCGGGGCTGGACGCGGAGGCCCTGGAGGACTGCCGGACCCTGGCGGCCCTGGCCACCCTGATCGTCGTCTCCAAGTCCACCCACCACGACCTGCTGGTCGTCCGGGGGCGCAGCCGGCCGATGACGCTCCAGGCGGAGCTGCTGTGGGCGTTCCTGCCGCCCCGCACGATCGGTACGAGCCAGGCCACCTCGTCGGCCGTCCTGGAGCCCGCGTACGACATCGGCGGCGACGCCTTCGACCACAACTTCAGCGACGGCCTGCTCCACCTGACCCTGCTGGACGCCATGGGGCACGACCTCGCGGCCGGCGGGGCCAGCGCCGCCGGGCTGGCCGCGTGCCGTGCCACCCGCCGCGCGGGCGGCGGTCTGGAGGACGTCGCCACCACCATCGAGCGGACCCTGCACCAGTGGGTCCCGGACCGGCTGATGACCGGGATCCTGGCCCGGCTGGACACCCATCGCGGGGAGCTCGCCTGGATCAACTGCGGCCATCCGCCGCCCCTGCTGATCCGCGACGGACACGTGGTCCCGGCGGCCCTGGAGCGCCCGCCGCAGCTGCCCTTCGGCCTGGGCTTCCACACCGAGGCCCCGCCGGAGGCGTACCGGGCCCGCCTCCAGCCCCGCGACCGGGTCCTCCTCTACAGCGACGGCGTCACCGAGGCGCGCTCCGCCTCGGGCGCGCTGTTCGGCGAGGAGCGGCTGACCGACACCGTCATCCGCTCGATGGCCTCGGGCAGCACGGCCCCCGAGGCGCTGCGCCGGCTGATCCTGGACCTCCTCACCCACCAGGACCAGCGGCTGCACGACGACGCGACGATCCTGCTGTGCGAATGGCACCCCACGCCCTGAACCCGCCCGGAGGAGCCGCGGGCCGCCGGCCCGTCAGAACCCGCCGACGGCGCCCACGTCGCGGAAGCGGCCGGTGTGGCGGCGGCGGTATTCGATCAGGGAGTGCGCCACCGCGGCGCCCTCGCCGACGGCGGCGCCGACGCGCTTGACCGAGCCCGAGCGGACGTCGCCGACGGCGAACACGCCCGGCAGGCTGGTCTCCATGGGAAGGGCGTCGCGGCCGGCTCCGCCGGCGCCGGTGAGGACGTAGCCGCGGTCGTCGAGTTCCAGGGAGCCGTCGAGCCAGTCCGTCGAGGGGCGGCCGCCGATCAGGACGTACAGGCACTGGGCGGGGACGGTGCGTTCGCCGCCGGTGCGTGTCCGCAGGCGCAGGCCCGTGAGCGTGGTCTCACCCAGGCACTCGGCCACCTCGGTGCCGAGCAGGACGTGCAGGCCCGGGGTCCGTTCGATGCGCTGGACCAGGTAGTTCGACATGGAGGCGCCCAGGTCGGTGCCCCGGACGAGGAGGGTGACGGAGCGGGCGTAGCGGGCGAAGTAGAGGGCGGCCTGGCCCGCGGAGTTGCCCGCGCCCACCATGTAGACGTCCTCGCCGGCGGTGGAGGGCGCGTCGGACAGGGAAGCCCCGTAGTACACGCCGGAGTTGAGGAGCCGGTCGGTGCCGGGGCTGGAGAGGCGGTTCCACTCCACGCCCGTGGCCACCACGACGGAGGCCGCCGAGACGGTGGCGGTCTCGGCGGTGCCCGCCTTGACGAACTCGACGGTGTGGTCCCCCGACTGGGCCGGGATCAGCCGGGTCGCCACCCGGGTCGGCTGCCATTCGACGCGGACCCGGCGGGCCTGCTGGAGAGCGCGCTGGGCGAGGTCGCCGCCGGTGAGTCCGACGGGGAAGCCCAGGTAGTTCTCGATCCGGGAGGTCGATCCCGCCTGGCCGCCGGGGGCGTCGTCCTCGATGACGACCACGCTCATGCCCTCGGCGGCGGCGTACACGGCCGTGGAGAGACCGCCGGGGCCGCCGCCGATGACCGCGACGTCGTAGCGCTCGTGCTCGGCCGGCCTGATGAGGCCGAGCCGGTCGGCCAGTTCGCTGACCGGGGGATCGACGAGTTCGGTGCCGTCGCCGAGCCGGACGGTGACCGGCGCGTCCCGTCCGTCCTCCTGCGGCAGCCACCGGAACAGGACGTCGCTGCGGCCGAGGAAGTCGCGGATCGCGTAGGCGGCGGGCGAGAAGCGGTCTCCGCGCACCTCGGCGGTGGGCAGGCCGCCGCGGCGGTCGGCGTTCCAGGTGCACAGGGCGTCGTCGAGGGCGGCCCGCAGCGGCTCGGCGCCGGTGAGCGGCAGCCAGCGGGTGGCCGGGTGCCGTTCGGGATGCGCTCCCGGGTCCTCGTCGGTGACCACCGCGCAGACGGGGACGTCCTGCCCGGCCAGCGCGTGCAGCACCCGCTCCGCCTCGGACAGGCCGCCGACCTGGAGGACGCGGAAGGACGTCCGGTACCAGCCCTGTACCAGCCCGGCCGTCTCGTGGCGGCGGAGCGGATCGGGGTCCGCGACGAGGATCACCGGAAGCGCGGTGTCGGCCATGAAGGGTCTCCTGGGGGTCGATCGGTGAACGGTCCGCCCCGCTCAACGAGCCGAAGATCATTGCGTGGCGCGCGGAATCCCCAGGGGAACGGGCGAACGAAGAGTCGAAGGGGCGAATTCCGGAAGTCCTCGTGATCAATCGGGCCTTGCGGCCGTTCACCGTGAAAGCCCCCGCTGTGAGGGGAACTTGCCATCCCGACGGAGAAGGGGGAGGTCCGTTTCGTGACCGAGAGCCTGGCCGATGTCATCGAGGTCGCCGGGAGCGAGCTGCGCTTCCTGCGCAAGCTCCTCGGAGCCGCCGGCGAGGACGCCTGGGAGCGGCTGCTCGAATGGTTCATCGACGAATGGTTCCGGCTGGACGTGCTGGGGCTGGAGAACATCCCCGCCGACGGGCCTGCGGTGCTGGTCTCCAACCACTCCGGGGCCTGGGGACTGGACGCCTTCGTGCTCCACAAGGTCCTGCGCCGGTCACTGCGGCGCGAGTTGCACGTGCTCGCGGCGCCGTTCGTCTTCCGGCTTCCGGTGCTGGGGCCGTACGCCGCGCGGATGGGCGCCGTGCCCAGCGACCCGAGGGCGGCGCTCAAGCGGCTCGGCGACGGGGAACTGGTCGCGGTGTTCCCGGAGGGGGTCTCCGGGCTGGAGAAACCGTTCCGTGACCGCTACCGGCTCCAGTCCTTCAACCCCGGCTTCGCGGTGGCGGCCCTGCACACCGGGGCGCCGGTGGTACCGGTCGGCGTGATCGGGGCGGAGGAGTCGTCACCGAAGATCGGGGAGCTGCCCGCGCTGGCGAGGTTCCTGGACCTGCCCTACTTCCCGCTGACCTCGCCCTTCCCGCTGCCCGCGAAATGGCTGATCACCATCGGTGAGCCCATCACCCCGCCCGACCGGCCCCGGGGCTTCGGCGACCGCTCGGCTGCCGCCCGGCGGCTGAGCGCCGAGGTGCGGGACACCGTGCAGGGGATGGTCGACCGGGAACGCGGACGGCGGGACGGCTTCCTGCGGTAGGTCGTCCGGACGGTTCCGGGGCGGCGGAGACGGCGCCCGGAACCGTCCGGCGGCTCAGTCGGCCAGCCGGCGGGCGGCCGCGCGGACGTCGGCGGCGGCTCGGGTGCACCGGTCCGCGTGCTCCAGCAGCCGCGTCCGGAAGCGCTCCCCGGTCTCGTCGCCGTTCCAGCCCGGCTCTGCGGCGCAGGCGGCGAGGCGGCGCGCGTGCCCGTCGAGGCGGTCCGCGTCGGCGCGGGCCAGTACCGCGTACGAGGCGGGGCCGGCGGCGTGCCCGGCCGGCGGGACGGCGCCCCCGTCGGCCAGGGCGACGCGCAGGGTGTGCGGGGCGAGGGTGAGCGGCATGCGGTCCGGGGTGAGCGCCGGGGAGAGCAGGGCCGGGCGGGCGGTCGCGGTGAGGATCCGGACGATCTCCTCGGCCACCCGGACGGCGAAGGCGGCGGCGGTGCAGCCGGTCGCGGATCCGCAGAGCGGCGAGGGCCGGTCGTGGCGCGGGGCCCCGCCCGGGTGCCCGTCGGCGTCCTCGCCGCCCGCGTCCCGGGGCAGCCAGGCCGGGGCGGCCAGGACCTCGGTACCCGCCTCGACGATGAACCCCTCCCATACGAAGCGGGTCCGGACGGGGTGGACGGCCGCCTCCACCGGCGGGAAGCGGTCCAGGGCGAGGGCCACGGCCCCGGCGGGGCCGGTCACCGCGGCCGGCATGCCCGCGCCGGTGAGGGCGAGGGCCTGGAGCGCGGTCGTGACGGCCGCCTCCGAGACCACGGCCAGGGTGTGGGCCAGCACATCCTCGCGGCGCCCCTCCCCCGGCGGGACCGCGCCCTCCGTCCGGGCGGCGGGCACGGCCGCCGTGCCCCGGGCCAGGCCCGCCGCCACGGAGCCGGGGTCCGGGTCGGCCAGGTAGGGGGCGAGCCTGCGGTGCAGGGCGGCCGCGCGGCCGTCGTAGGCGCGGCTGCCCGCGGCCGCCGCCGCCCGCGCCAGCACCTCGCTGAGCAGGGTGTCGTCGGCCGCGGCCGTGCCCGCCACCACGCGGCGGGCGACGCGCAGCAGGCCGGACCGCCAGGTCTCCCAGGGCAGGACGTCGTCGTCGCCGCGGGCGCCGGCCACCCGCTCCAGCTCCTCGGCCAGCGGTCCGGCGAGGGCGTCGGCGCCCGGCGCGGCGTCCGGCGGCAGCGGGACGTGGGGGTGCAGGCCGTGGCGGCGCCCGGCCGCGTCGAGCCGTACGGCGGGGGCCAGCGCGTCCGCGGCGGCGCCCTCGGCGAGCAGCCCGGCGGTGCCGGCCGGGCCGGGCGGGACGAGGAACGAGCCGAACGGGGTGCGCAGCCGGACGGCCCGCCCGGAGCCGGTGCGGCACAGGTGCGCGAGGACCGCGCGGGCGGCGCCCTCGCGGGTGAGGGCGTCGAGGCCCAGGGCGCGGGCGGGGGCGTCCGCCCAGGGCAGGCGGTGGGCGAGCATGGCCGCGCCGAACACCGCGTTCTCCAGCGGCCGGGCGGGGGCGGGGGTGGTCATCGGGGGGTGTTCTCCCTCGGGTCACGCGGGGGCACGGACGGGGGCGCGGGCGCGGACGGGGGCGCGGACGCGGGGCGGGTCACCTGTCGCGGAGCATGTACGGCTGGTTGCCGGTGATCTCGCCGTCGTAGCACCCGATCAGGGCGTTGACGCGGTCGCGGTAGTGGGCCAGTTCCCCGCGCAGGCTGTCGGAGTAGGCCTGCGGGGCGTGCGAGAGCGGGTAGTCGTACGACTCGTCGAGCCAGGCCAGCTCCACCCACCGGTCCGGGAGGTCGTGCGGGGAGGCCGGGCCCCGGCCGTCCAGCATGGGGATCACGTCGTGCTTGTTGACCAGGCTGACCACCCGGGTGGTGTGGTCGGCGGGCCGCTTGTTGTCGATCGGGGCGCCGAGGGTGATCACGTGCGTGATCCGGTACTCCGAGGCGACGTCCACGTCGGAGGCCAGGTTCATCGCGGTCAGCCCGCCGAGGCTGTGGCCGACGAGCATCAGCTCCGATCCCGCGGGCACTCCGGCCCGGCGCAGCAGCTTCTTGGCCGCACGGGTGTAGGTGGTGTCGGTGCGCAGGCAGCCGTCGAAGGCGCCGACCAGGTCCTGCGGGGTGCTGTTGCTGAGCAGGGCGAAGCTGGTGCCGGGGAGCAGCAGGACGTGCCGCTCGGCGCCGTCCGCGCAGGCGACGCGGCGCAGCAGGACCAGGCCATGGTTGCCGAGGGCGCCGATGTCGTTGATGTAGCTGACGATGTCGTTGCGGGAGGTGCCGAGGACCTTGGCGAGGATCGGGTCCGGGTCTGCGCGTTCGGCGCGGCCGGGGCCGGGGTTGAGGTACTTGAGGAGGGAGCTGGGCAGGCCGAGGAACGGGTCGGTGGTGGGTACTCCGCCGGCGAGCGTGACCCAGGAGAACTCGTCGTTGACGGGGTTCTCGTCCAGCAGCCCGGTCAGCGCCAGGAGTTCCATGATCACGGGGCTGACGGTGGTGAGGGCGCGGGTGACGCCGAGCCGTTCCACGAGGGCGTGCAGGGCCCGGGCGGCTTCCAGCCGGTCGCCGGCGACGAGGGCGCCGGTGAGGCGGCGGGCGTGCTCGGCGCCCAGGTTGGGGTGGGTCACGGTGGCCGCCTCGATGCGCAGGGCGAAGGCGTCCACCGCCATGGCGACCGCCGCGGGCCGTCGGCGGGTGACGTTGCCGGCGATACGGGCGAGTTCGCCGACGAGGCCGCCGTTGGCGCCGAAGCCGAGCCCGGCCGGGGCGGTCAGCGCCCGTACGCAGGACACCGCCGTGCCGAGGGCCCAGGTGGGGCGGCGCAGGGCCTGGAGTGCGAAGCGGCCGCCGGTGAGCGCTCCGGTGAGGTCGGCTCCGGCCTTCTTGGCGGCGAGGGCGGCGTCGGCGAGCAGCACGGAGGCGGCGATGAGGAGTTCGGTGTCGGTACGCCCGGGGGCGGCCGGCGCCGCGGCCGCGGCCGCGCCCGGGGCGGTGGCGGCCGCGCCCGGGGCGGTGGGGCGCGCGCCGTCGGGGCCCGCTTCGGGGACCCGGGGCGGTCCGGGGGTGCCGGGAGTCCGGGCGGCGCCGGGGGTGGGCTGCCGCTGCCCGTCGGTGAGCTGCCGGGCGGGGTTCCCGGTGGCCTGAGGCGTCACGTTCCAACCTCTCGTCGCATGACCCGCTGTTCGCGACGCATGGTGGCACCGGGCGGGGGCGCCGTCGGCGCACCGGGGCGCCCGCTCCGGCGCACGTGCCGGTCCGCGCCGCCCGGAACGCCCCGCCGCCACGGGAATCCGGGCGCCCGGCGACCCCGGTCGCGCCGCTGCCCGTTCGGGGGACGCCGCCGGGGGCCCGTGGTTGACGCCGCCGCCCCCGGTGCCCGGGCTCCGGGGGCGGCGGGCTCAGCAGGGCTTGCGCCAGGTGTCCAGTTCCGGGTTCTTCATCATCGAGGACAGCTTGAGCTTGCGGGCCTCGGGGCAGAAGCCCGAGGGCGTCCCCTTGTACTCCACGTGGAAGACCGCCTTGTTCGCCTTGATGAAGGGGCTCAGCGCCTCGCACTCGCCGAACTGGGCGCACTCCTCGTTGACCGCGAAGTCGAAGACGCCTTCGAGCTGGGGGATCTGCGGCAGGTCGTTCTTGAGGCCGACGGACAGTCCGCGCGCGTGCGCGATCTCGGCGATCATCCGGTTGTAGGCGAGCTGGTGCTCCCCGGTCAGCGGGAAGCCGGTGTCGTTGCCGTAGGCCTCCACCAGATCGGGTTCCACCGCGTCGAAGCCCTTGTCCCGGCACATGTCGAAACGGCGTTCCATGATCGGGCGGAGCTGGTCGATCCGGCGGATGTCCAGCCAGCGCTCGCCCTTCCAGCCGTTGGGCCTGCCGAACAGGCTGGTGGGGAAGGCGTCCTTGTCCGGCCGGAAGTCCTCCCACGCCCCGACGTTGACGTAGCAGATCACCTTGCGGCCGTCGCGGTGCAGCCGGGCCACGTCGTCGGCGGAGTTCTCGAACCCGTCGATGTCGTACACGGGTACGTCGACCGAGGGGTCGGAGCGCCCGTCGAGCTGCCACTGCCAGGCCAGCCCGGGCTGCGGCTTCCAGCGACCCTTGGCCTGGTCTCCGGGAGCGGAGGGGGACGGGGCGGGCGGCGAGCCGGGTGCGGAGGGGGAGGCCGGGCTGGTGGGTCCGGGCGAGGCGGGTCCCGGCCCCCCGCTCGCGGTGGGGCCGGACGGGGCGGGTGCCGCGTCGTCGTCATCGTCGTCGTTGCCGGCGCAGCCCGTCAGGACCAGTGCGGTGATGACGGTCAGCAGGCCGAGGCGGGCCGGCAGGGTGCGGCTCATCGTTCCATCCCGGTGAGTGCGGGGGTCAACTGTTTCCATGGGTTGGGGAGTTCGCCCGTGACCGGCCCGGACACCGCCGCGCCGCGTTCGCGCGCGGTGCGGACGGCGAGCGGGACCAGGGCCTCGGGCACCCCGTAGACGAGGTGGCAGAAGCGCTCGGGGTCGTGCCGGGCCGTCCAGGACGGCCGGGTGAAGGAGGAGACGTACGTCGACCAGTGCCCTTCGAAGGTGACGGTCAGGTCCGCGAGGCGGACGTACCCGGCGACGGGGTGGACGCCCGGGTTCAGCACCACGGGCGCGGCGCCCAGCCGGCGCAGCGAGCGGACCAGCCGGCGGGCGCCGGGCAGTTCCTCCCGGGTGGGGGCCACGCGGTCGAGGAAGCAGCCGTCGACCGCGTACCACTCCTGGTAGCGGCACATCTCGTGGACCACCTCGACCTGTCCGCGCGCCCCGTAGAAGGTGTCCACGTAGCCGAGGAGGCGGGCGCCGGCCGTCCGCAGCGCGGCGGCCGCGGCGGCGAACGCCGGGTCGGGGCGTTCGCCGGGCCCGTCGGCCGGGTTGAGCACCACCCCGTAGGTGCCGGCGGCGCCGGTGATGAGCCGGTGCCAGGCGCCCGGGTCCTCGGCGGGGTGGACGTACAGCGGCACGAGCAGGGTCATGGCGTCCGGGTTCCCGCCGGGGCGGTCGCCGCCCACAGCGCGGCGAGGGAGTCGCCGAGCCCGTGGACCGGGTGCCAGCCGAGGGCCTCGCCGGCGGCGGTGATGTCCGAGCACTGCCAGGACACCTGGGCGGACCGGGCCGAACCGGCGGCCTCCTCCTCGATCCGGCCCCGGAAGCCCGCCCGCCCGGCCAGGCCCCGTACCAGCTCGCGGACGGGTACCGCCCGGCCGGCGCCGATGTTGAGGACGGGCGGCAGCGGGCCGGGCGCGGTGACCGCGAGCTCCACCGCCCGCGCCACGTCCCGTACGTCCACGAAGTCGCGGTGCGCGGACAGGTCGCCGAGGCGCAGGACCGCCCCCGGATCGGTTCCGGCCTCCCGCAGCAGGGCGGTGATCCGGCCGGGCAGCCCGCCGGCCGGCGCCCCGGGTCCCACCGGGTTGCCCACCCGCAGGACGACGCCGTCCAGCCCGCAGGCGGTGACGGCGACGGTGCCGGCCAGCTTGGTCGCCCCGTACGGGGTGACCGGACAGGCGGTGTCCGACTCGGCCACCCGGGTGCCGGGGGTGCCGGGCCCGTACTCGGCGGCGGAGCCCAGGTGCACCAGGCGGGCCGCGGGCGCCGCCTGCCGCAGCGCGGCGCACAGGGCGGCGGGGCCGCGGGCGTTGACCTCGGCGAGGGTCACGGCGTCCCCGCCGGTCGCGCCCGCGCAGTTGACGACCGCGTCGGGCGCGGCGGCGGCCAGGACGTCCGCCAGCCGTTCGGGCCGGTCGGCCGCGAGGTCGATGCCGAAGTCGGCGCCGGGCGAGCGTCCGCCGTCGAACACCCGCGCGCCCGGGAGGGCGCGCAGGCGGTCGTCGACGTGGGCGCCCAGGTAGCCGGTCCGGCCCAGGACGAGAATGCGCATGAGGTGCTCAGGCTCCCTTGAGCAGCAAGGACTTGCGGCTGGTGAACTCGGCGTTGGCGCGGTCGTAGTCGTCGGGGCGGCCGATGTCGAGCCAGTAGCCGTCGAACGCGTAGGACTGGGGCAGGTTCTGACTGCCCAGCAGGTCCAGGACCAGCTCGTCGAAGCCGAGCGGCAGGCCCGGTGTGTAGTCGTCGAGGGTGGACCGGCTCAGACCGTACACCCCCATGGAGACGTGGTAGTCCATGCTGGGCTTCTCGGTGAAGCCGACCACGCGGCTGGCGTCGGTGGTGAGCACCCCGAAGTCGATGTGCACCTTGCGCGGGTAGGTCGCGATGGTCAGCGGGGCGCCCGAGGCCTCGTGGCGGCGCAGTACGTCGGCGTAGTCGAGGTCGGTGAGCACGTCGCCGTTCATCACGAGGAAGTGCTCGGGGAGCCGGTCGCGGAGGTTGAGCAGGGGGCCCATGGTGCCGAGCGGGCTCTCCTCGGTGGCGTAGTCGATGCTCATGCCCCACTGGGAGCCGTCGCCCACGTAGGCGCGGATGATCTCGCCCAGGTGCCCGATGGCTATGGTGCAGTGGGTGAACCCGGCCCCCGACAGCTGGCGCAGCACGATCTCCAGGATCGCGTGCTGGTCTCCGATGGGCACGAGGGGCTTGGGCAGGGCCGTGGTGTAGGGCCGCAGCCGGACGCCCTTGCCGCCCGCCAGGATCACTGCGTACATGGGTCTCCTCCTAGGGGTTGGGTGGGGGGAGGGTGAGTGATGTGGGGATGTGGAGAACGCCGGCGGAGCGCCCGGCGGTCAGATGTTGTAGATGCCGGTCTTGTAGCGGGCCAGGTTGCCGGGGTCGCGGAAGAACTCGACGGTGTGCGCGAGCCCTTCCTCCAGGGTGTGGCGGGGCCGCCAGCCGGTGGCGGTGGTGAGCCGGGTCGCGTCGGCGACCAGCCGCATCACCTCGGAGGCGGGGGGCCGCAGCCGCTCGCTCTCCTCGCGGACCTCGATGGGGACGTCCATGACCTTGCCGATCAGGGTGACCAGGTCGGCGACCGAGATCTCGCCGCCGGTACCGGAGTTGAAGGTGCGTCCCACGACGCGGTCGGCGGGTGCGGTGCCGGCGGCGAGGAAGGCCTGCGCGGTGTCCTTGACGAAACTGAAGTCGCGGGTGGGGCGCAGGTCGCCCAGGGTGATGACGCGTTCGCCGGCCGCCACCTGGCCGATGACGGTGGGGATGACCGCGCGCATCGACTGGCGGGGTCCGTAGGTGTTGAACGGGCGCAGGGTGACCACGGGGGTCTCGAAGCTGGCGTGGTAGCTGTCGGCCAGCCGGTCGCCGCCGGCCTTCGAAGCGGCGTACGGGGACTGGGTGTTGATGGGGTGGTCCTCGGTGATCGGTACGGTCTGCGCGGTGCCGTACGTCTCACTGGTGGAGGTGTGCACGAGGCGCGGGGTGCCGAGGGCGCGGACGGCCTCCAGCACGTTGAGGGTGCCGGTCACGTTGGTGTCGACGTAGCTGTGCGGGGCCCGGTAGGAGTACGGGATCGCAATGAGCGCGGCCAGGTGGTAGGCGGCTTCGGCGCCTTCGAGGAGGCCGCGGACGGATCCGGGGTCGCGGACGTCGCCGAGGACGATCTCCACCTGGTCGAGGACGTCGGGCGCCAGGGTCTCCAGCCACCCGTACGAGGAGAAGGAGTTGTACTGGGCCATGGCGCGGACCCGGTAGCCGCGGGCGACGAGGGCCTCGGTGAGGTGGGAGCCGATGAAGCCCTCGGCTCCGGTGACGGCGGCGAGCGGTGCGGTGGTCAACGTGTGCACCTTTCAGGTGGGTTGGAGACGCGTACGGGTGTGAGCGCGGTGCGGGGCGGTGCGGTGGGGCGGTCCGGGCGGTCCGGGTGATACGGGTGGTACGCGCGGTCAGGCGTGCCGGGCCGGGCGTCCGAGGATCCACAGGGTGCAGCCGGCCAGGGCCCCGGCGGCGAGGCCGCAGGCCAGGGTCAGGGCGGACGGGCCCGCCGCCGGCCCCAGGAGGGTGACGGCCCCGGCGGCGGCCGCGGCCGCCGCGCAGAGGGCCGCCGGCGGCCAGGCGACCCCGAAGGCCTGGAGCAGCAGGGCGGTCCACAGGGTCGCGGCGAGCAGCAGCAGGGTGGCCGGGCCGGCGCCGGTCAGCAGGGCCACCGGCAGCAGGAGCAGCAGGTAGCCCGTCAGACAGAGGCCCAGGACCCCGGTGGAGCGCAGCAGGAACCCGGCGGGTGTGGAGGCCGCGCCGAGGGCGGTGACGGACAGGCCGCGGAAGCGGTAGAGCAGCCATTCGGCCGGGCCCATGCTCACGGTCAGCGCGATCACCGCGTACGGCTCGGCCCGCCCTTCCAGCAGGACCAGTACGGCGGCCGCCAGTCCGAAGAGCCCGTACGGCAGGGACCTGCGCAGGGGCGGCACGGCGCCCCCGTCGGCGGCGGCCGGGGCGGCGAAGGCGCCCCGCAGGACCCGGGCGACCGCCGCCAGCGTGGCGAGGAGGGCCAGCGCCGGGAGGGCGGTACGGATCACGGGTCCCGGCTCCCACCACGGCAGGACGGCGGCCCCGGCGACCAGCGGGGAGAGCGCGGCCAGCAGCAGCCGTTCGCGGCCCAGCACCAGCAGGATCCCGGCGGCGGCCAGGTAGAGCGACTGGGCGGCGACGGCCCAGGTCACGGCGGAGCCGCCGGCCACGGCGGCCCCCGCCGCGGTGGCGGCGGCCGCCCCGAGCGGCGCTCCGGCGAGCAGGGTCCGGCCGGCCTCGCGCCGCCCGGCCACCATCCGCAGGTAGGCGCGGTGCCCGAGGGCCTGGCCCCAGGCCCAGGAGACGATGCCGGCGACGACCGGCCCGGCGGCGTGCCGGCCGGGGTTCCACAGCGGGGCGGTGAGCAGGTAGGCCAGCCCCGGCAGGGCGAAGAGCAGTCCGCGCAGCAGGCACCGCACGGTGTCGGGGCGCCAGGGGTCCGGCGCCCGGGCGGGCTCCGGGAAGACCCGGGGCACCCGCTCGTAGAGGGCGGCGGCGAGCGAGAAGATGTTGGGGTGTCCGTACCGTTCGCGGATCACCTCGGCGGACAGGCCCTCCGCCTCCAGGAGGGCCGCCACCTCGTAGGGGTGGACGGCGGGCCCGACGCGGTCGGCGAGTTCGGCGGCGAGCCGGCTGACCTCCGCCTCGTCGGGTCCGGGCAGTCTGAGGGTGAGGGTGGTCTCGGCCCAGGCCCGGCGCGGCGGTCTCGCGGCGGTGTCCGCCAGCCGCAGGGCGAGGGTGTCCTGGTGCGCCCCGCCGGGTTCGAGTGACATCGGCCCGCTCATCCGGCGAGGCTCCCCGCGTCGGTGACCGCGTCGGCCCCGGTCTCGCGGGCCGGGCGGCCGTCGGCCGTGCGGGCCGGGACGGCGGCGGGCGGGCGGGCCCGCTCCTGTCTGCGGGCCCGCCCGGCGGCCACGGCCACCGGGGTGAGGAGGACCGGGGCGGGGGCCCCGGCGGGGGCGGGAACCAGAACCGGGGCGGTCCTGGCGCCGGCGGGGGTGCGGACGGCGGTGGCGGGGACCGTGCGGTCGAGGCCGGGCAGTTCGAGGTAGATGGAGCGGAAGGTGTCGATGGTCTGGCGCAGGGTGAACTGCTCGATGACCCGCAGCCGGGCCGCCTCCCCCATCGCGGCGCGCCGCGCGGGGTCCCCGAGGAGTGCGACGGCCGCTTCGGCCATGGCCTCCGGGTCGCGCGGCGGTACGACGAGACCGGCTTCGCCTACGGCCTCCCGTACCCCGCCGACGTCGGTGGAGACGGTGGCCCGGCCGCAGGACATGGCCTCGATGAGGGTGAAGGGGAAGCCCTCGCTGATGCTGGAGAGCATCACCACGTTCCCGGCCGCGTAGGCGTCCTTGATGTCGTCCACCCGCCCTTCGAAGGTGACCGCGTCCTCGTGGCCGAGGTCGCGGGCCAGTGCCTCGCACCGCTCCCGGTAGGCCTCACCGCCGCGCGGCGTCCCGCCGAACAGGCGCAGCCGGGCCTCGGGGACCCGGGCGCGGACCAGGGCGAAGGCACGGATCAGGGTCTCCAGGTCCTTGATCGGGTCGACCCGGCCGGCCCAGCTGAGGGTCGGTACGTCCGGTTCGGGCCCGGCGGGCGGGAAGGCGGCGGGGTCGACGCCGTTGTAGACCGTGCGGATGGCCTGCGGGTCGGCGCCGCCCTCCTCCTCCCACAGCCGGTTGTAGCGGTTGCCGGGGGTGACCAGGGAGGCCCGCCGGTAGCTCTCCTCGGCCAGCAGCCGGAAGAAGCCGAGGACGACGGCCTTGACCGGCCAGCGGTAGGGGGCGGTGCGGTAGCCGAGGTAGCGCTCGCGCAGGTAGACGCCGTGTTCGGTGAGCAGCAGCGGGACGCCGTGCCGTTCCAGTCCGGCGAGTCCGGGCAGGACGGCGACGCCGCCGCTGACGGCGTGAGCCACGCCGTGTTCCGGGGGCGGGGCGGCCAGCGGGCGCAGGGCGTGTTCCAGGAGGGAGGTGGCCGTCAGGGCGTCGTGGAGGGTCGGACGGGATTCGCGGACGGTCAGTCCCGGCCGGTTCCAGACGGCGGCGAGCACCGCGATCGCGTGGTCCCCGCGCAGGAAGGGGCTGAGGGCGCCGTCGGACGCGGCCCGCGCCATCGTGGAGAGGGCGGGCGCGAACCCGTCCTCGGCGCACGGGTCGAGGAGCGCGGTGAGGAACCGCTCGTAGGCGTCGGCGAGCCGGCGGTGGCCGCGGCCGCGGGGCGCGCGGCCCTCGGGGGGTGCTCCCCACATGGGCACCGACCGGACGCCGAGGACGTGGCCGGGCAGGTCCCAGGCCAGGGATTCCCGGCCGGTGCCGGTGACGGCTATGACGTCGAAGTCGATGTCGGGCATGCCCTGGACGAGTTGGTCGCACCAGACGCTGACCCCGCCGTGACTGTGCGGATAGGTGCCTTCGGTGAGCAGGGTGACGTGCGGCGCGCCGGGGCGCCGCGCGCCGGCTTGAGCGTGCATGGGTGTGCTCCACGGCCGGTGTGTGGGGGTGGTCGGGCCGGTCCGGGCCGCGCTGGGCGGCCCGGACGGGCGGGACGCCGGTTCAGCGCCGGCCGGTGTCCGTGCCGCCCGCGCGGACGGCGGGCGGGACGTTGGTTCCGGGTGCCGGTGCGGTGGCGGGCGCCGGTCGGGGCGCGGCCACGGCGGAGGGTGCGGCGGGCGCCGAGGACGGCAGGGTGAGTTCCAGCGGGCTGCCGGCCGAGGGGGTCCAGCCGGAGACGCGTCCCGCGTAGGGGCTGCCGAAGGCGGCGGTGCCCAGCCGGGTACCGGCGGGCAGGGTCGCGGTGACGTCGAGCCCGGCCGGCGCCGTGACGGTGACGGTGTCGCCGACGCGGTAGGCGGTGACCCGGCCGGCCTGGAGGGCGTTCTTCCAGGCGCCGCGGCGCCTCAGTTCGGTGCCGATGTCCTTCATCCGCTCGTTGACCAGCGGGGTGTCGGCGCTGAACAGCGCGTCGTAGCCGTCGATGACCCCGCCGAGCACGGGGTAGGCCAGGCGTTCCTCGGCCAGGTTCGACTGGTGGATGAAGTGCGGCTTCGGGTCGTTGGCGAGGACGTGGCCGAGCGCGGTGCGGGTCTCGGCCGGCACGATCTTCTGGGCGTACCCGGTGGCGGTGTCCAGGGGCGCGGGCAGGCAGGTCGTGGTGTCCGCGTGGTCCTCGCAGATGCCGCTGCCGCCCTGGGCGCGGGAGGTGTAGATCCAGTTGTACTCGTCGACCGCCTCGGCGGCCTTCCCGACGTTGTAGTAGACGTTCATCGGGTAGCGGGCGACGGTGGAGGCGGAGCCGACCTGGCGCTGTTCGGGGTCCCGGGAGTTGTCGGAGGCGACCCACTTGACCCCGTCGCCGGTGAGGGAGGCGGCCAGGTTCGGGTTGTCCTGCGGCTGCTGGGGCAGGACGGCCATGCCGGAGTGCTCGCCGGTGACCAGTTCGTCGTTCTGCAGGGGCAGGCCGAAGCTCTGGCCCCAGAGGCGGTTGAGGACGATCTCGTCGTCGATGGTGGTGCGGCTGACCCACTTGGTGCTGCCGTCGGGGTTGGTGGCGCACCGCCAGGGCACGACGCTGACGTCCTGTTCGCAGCCCAGGAAGGCGTGGGTGTAGGTGTGGTTGACCCAGCGGAACCGGTCGCGGTCGGCCTGGAGCTTGTCGGCCAGCAGGTCGACGCCGTTGTTGTCCTCACGCTGGTCGAGGCTGCCGGCGCCGTTGTAGACCATGTCGAGGGTGAAGTTGCGGGCCGCCTGCCAGTTCTTGGCGTACTCGGCGTCGTCGGCGGTCATCCGGATGGGGTTGGGCGTTCCGCCGCCGCCGGCGCAGTCGACGTCGCCGGGGGTGCAGTTGAGCCGGGTGTCCCAGCGGTCGTCGGCGGCGAAGACGTCGTCGACGTGCACGGAGAAGTAGTTGCGGGAGGCGCCGAGGTGGACGCCGCCGGTCATCCACTCGACGATGCCGCGGGCGAGCAGCCGGTACTGCTGCTGATAGCGGTTGTAGACGAAGGTGACGACGAGTTCGCGCCGACCGTCGTGCTTGTACTCGCCGACGAGGGAGCCGCGCCGGGCGGTGCCGGGGATGGGCGCGTCGACGTAGGGGGTGAAGTCCGCTCCGGGGGCGGGCTGCGCAAGGTAGGCGTAACTCTCGCCGACGGTGGGCGAGTTGTCCTCGAACGGGACGGCGCCTTCGAGGTAGCCGAAGGGGCCGGAGCGGCCGGCGGCGGTGACGCCGGCCTGGACGCCGTCGACGCTGCCCGCGTATCCGCCGGCGACGAAGTACTGGAGGCCGACCTGGGGGCGGGCGTAGGTGTAGGCGTCGACCTGGGGTATCCGGTAGGTCTGCTCGTACGCGGTGAGGGCGGCCATCTCGGCGGAGCCCGCGGTGAACGGATTGTCGTTGGGCAGGACGACCGCCTGGAACTTCGCGCGGGGACGGCCGGCGACGGTGTCGGCGAGGAAGGCCGCGTCGATCGTGGGCCGGTCCGGCCGCGTGAGGTCGACCTGCGTGTACGGCGTCCCCGCCGAGTCCAGTTCCGCCGTGATGGCCTGGACGGCCGGACCCCCGTCGGCCACGACCAGCACCCGCAGGTCCACGCGGGGTGTGGTGTCGGCGTGGGCCGCGCCGGCCGGCAGTCCGGCGGCCGCGATGAGCGCGCCGGCCGATAAGACGGCGGTGCGTATGCTGCGCTTGCTTCGCTTCATGCGGTGAATGTCCCCTCCCCGGGCAGGGGTGAGCGCGGCGCGCACGAAGCGGCGGACGCCCCCCTTGCGCGACGCCGGCCTCCCCCTCAGAAACCAGTCGTCGACGCATCCGTCGCGTCACATGGTGGTGCCTGTGTGTAGCTTTCGTGGGGACGTTGCGAAAACCGACGAAAAAATGTGGGCGGCCAACGGGCCTGTCAGCGTGCGGAGTTGTCCTTTGCCGCCCGTTCCCGCCCCTTCCGGCACCCGATGGGCGGACCGTTCCGCCGGGTATGAGCGCCGGTCCGGAGCCGAGCGGGGTGCCGCCGGACCGAGGCGGTCCGGCGGCACCCTGGGCTAGTGGTCCAGACCACTAGAACGTAAGAACGAGGGCGGTTTCAAGCCACCCCTGGCTGAGCTGACGATGCGTCAGGCACAGAGGACGCGCGTCTCCGGCGTGTAGACCGGGCCGCCGCTGGTGTTCGTGCTGTCGCTGAACTCGGCGTAGTAGTACGAGTAGAAGCCGATGTTGCCGTTGCAGCCGGAATCGGCGGCGACCTTGAGGGTCAGCGTCACCGTGCGGCTCTGGCCGGGGGGTATGGTCGCGCCGTAGTTGCCGCCGAGGTCGGACGGGCCGACGCCGGAACAGGCGGCGGCGCCGGTCGGGGTGGCGACGCTGCACCCGGTGAAGCTGTACTTGAGGTCGGCGCGCTGGTTGGTGAGCCAGGTCGGCGAGATGGTCTGGTAGACGAACCAGACGTCGTACGTCTTGTTGTTGGTGAGCGTCATCGAGAGGTTCACCGTCCCGCCGGGGGTGACGGTCGCGGCGTTCGTGCTGAACGTCAGCGCGGCCGGGGCGGGGTCGGCCTGGGCCGCCGGGGCGAGGCCGAACACGGCCAGGACGAAGGCGAGTGACGCGGTGAGGCCGAAGCGGCTCTTCAGAGGTGATCGCATGGCCCGGGAGGCTAGGACGGCACCTCGGGCGCCGTCTGCCCCCCGGGGGAGCGCGGGGGCGCACAACGGCCGGAAGTGCGCGCCCCGTGAAGGCGCCGTACAGAACCCGTGAACGATGATCACTCACCGTGGAGCAGCAGTCCACGCAGGGTTCCCGACCGGTCGCCCCGGTCCCCGGGGGCCGGGCGGGGCGCCGGGGGCGCGAATGGCTCGTACATGACGCTGGCATTTCCCGGAACGTTGGCCACCGCTTCGCCGTGCCCGCCGGGCCGGAGAGTGGCGGCCGGGGTCCGGGGAGCCCCCTCCGGGGCGTCGTCGCAGAGGAACAGCGTGCCCAGGCGGCCTCCCCTGCCGGAGCTGATGACCCCGGCTCCGACCTCGGTCGTGCCGCGCAGGTACGCCCCGCCGTAGCCCCGGCCGGCCAGGAACACGCCCCAGGTCAGCACGGCGGGCCCGGGCGCGCCGCCCCCTGGCGCGGGGAAGTCCTCCGTCACGGGGCGGACCCGGCGCTGGTCCTCCCAGTGCGCCGGCGCGTACCGCAGCAGGTCCACCCGCTCCCCGGACACCTCGGCCTTCTCGTCCCGGACCAGCCGGGTCCACGGCAGCAGGCCGTCGATCAGCGCCGGCTCCGCCCGGTCGAACAGGGAGCGGTTGCGCTGGTCGCTGAGGAGGGCGAGGGCGGCCTTCGTGCCGTACACCTCGTTCTCCAGCGGGGTGAACAGGTGGACGAGCCCCCGGTCGGCGGCTTCGGTGAGGGGGCGAGCAGGGCCGCGTCCGCAGCCGTGGTGACGTCGTTGACGACGAACCAGCGGTGGACGACGTCGACCCGGCGCCCGGTGACGTAGACCCCGTCCGCGCGGTACTCCACCTGACCGAGGTGGCAGGGCCTGGTCGCGGGGCTGACCGAATGCCGCCGCCCCCGCCGGGTCCTGGCCCTGGCCGCCGTGACCAACGCCGCCGCCTTCGCCGTCTTCGGGCTGCTCCTCGCGGTCCCCGGCCGGCTGGTGGCCCTCGGACTGGTACCGGCGATGGCCCTGTTCACCCTCGCCGAGATGCTCAGCATGCCGCCCAGCGGTGAACTCGGCACCTCGCTCGCGCCGGAGCACATCCGGGGCCGCTACCTCGGTGTCTTCCAGCTCTCCTGGACCGTCGGGAACACCATCGCCCCGGCTCTGCTCACCATGCTCCTGAGCCGGGGGCCGCTGTGGCCCTGGGTGGTCGTGGGGGCGCTGAACCTGCTGGCGTTGCCCCTGGTGCTGAGTCTCGGCGACCGCACCCCACGGGACGGCGCCCGGCAGGAGCCGGCCCCGCCCGCGCAGGAGGGGCTGACGTCGTGACCGGCCACCGCCGCCCGTACCCGGTCCCCCGCAAGGACCAATGGCCCGCCGCCCAGCAGCACGACCCGACCGCCCTGGTCCGCTACGCCCTGGTCCACGACGAGGGCCGGCTGGTCGCGGCCGCGCCGCTGTACGTGGTCGACACCGAGCCCAACGACCTCTACCGGGTGCACGAGGTGGTCCCGGGCCAGGAGCCGGGCAGGGTCGTGCTCGCCGGTTCCCGCCGCGGCTACGTGAACGCCCCGCTCCTCCACCCCCGTCTCGCCCCGCCCCGGCGCGGCGAGGCCCTGGGCCGGCTCGTGGCGGCCGCCCGCTCGCTGGCCGAGGCCGGGCGGGCCCGGCCCTGGTGGCTCTACGTCACCGACGCGGCGGCCGCCGAGCTCGCCGACGCCTGCGGGGCCGCGCCCGTCCGGCTGAACGAGGAGGCGCGCATCCCGCTGCCGGGCGGCTCCTTCGAGGACTACCTCGCCGGGCTGCCCCGGGCCCGCCGCACCTGCGTCCGCCGCGAACGCCGTGCCTTCGCCGAAGCCGGCTACGAACTGCGCACCCTGCGGCTGTCCGAGTGCGCCGACGAGGCCGGCGCCCTGGCCGCTCAGCTCCAGGCGCGCCACCACCACCCGGTGGACCCCGGCTTCATGGCCGCGCTGCTGCGGGAGCAGGCCGAGGGCATGGCGGGCACCGGTGTCGTCCACGCCGCCTACGCCGAGGGCCGGATGGCCGCCTTCAGCCTCTTCTCCCTGCACGCCGGCGCCGTCTGGCTGCGTTCCACGGGGTACGACTACGACCGGCTGCGCGGCGCCCACCTGCCCATCGAGTACGCCTACGCCCACGGCGCGACCGCCGTCCACCTCGGCATGGAGTCCCTGCGGGCCAAAACCCTGCGGGGCGGCGTCACTTCGGCGCTGTGGGCGGTGGCGGGGGGCGTCCCCCCAGGCCCCGCTCAGACCGTGACCGGCCCGGCGCCGTCCAGCGTCGGGTAGTCGGTGTACCCGTCCGCCCCGCCGGTGTAGAAGAGGGCTTCGTCGCGCACCTGGTTGACGGGCGCGCCGCCCCGGAGCCGCTCGACCAGGTCCGGGTTGGCGAGGAAGGGCCGGTCCAGGGAGATCAGGTCGGCCCCCGCCGCGAGGAGCCGTTCGGCCGCCTCCCGGCCGCCGTCGGCGGGCAGCGGCCGCCCCCAGCCGAGCACCGGGTTGGCGATGAGCGTGCCGTGCCACAGCGTGCGGATCCGCCGGAAGAGGGGCTGCTCCGGGTCGGCGAAGACGACGTGGAGGTAGGCGAGGCCCATGTCCGCGAGGGCGTCGAGCAGCGCCGGGTAGATCTCCTCGGTGTCGCCCTCCTCGATGCCGTTGACGGTGAGTCCGGGGGCGATGCGCACGCCCACCCGCTCCGGGCCGACGGCCTCGGCGACGGCCCGGACCACCTCGACCACGAACCGGATGCGGTGGGCCACCGGGCCGCCGTAGGCGTCCGTGCGCCGGTTGGTGCCCCGGGCCAGGAACTGGTGGAGCAGGTAGCCGTTGGCGGCGTGCACCTCCACCCCGGCGAAGCCCGCGTCGACGGCGCGGCGGGCGGCGGCCGCGAAGTCGGCGACGGTGGAACGGATCTCGTCGACGGTCATCTCGCGCGGGACGACCGCCTCCTGCGGTCCGGAGGGGGTCGAGACCGGCTCCGGGAGCGGGACGGGCGAGGGCGCGACCGGGGTCAGTCCGCTGGTGTCGGGGTGGCCGACGCGGCCGCCGTGCTGGATCTGGAGGAACATCCGGCCGCCCGCCCCGCACACCGCGTCGGTGACCCGTCTCCAGCCGTCCACGTGGGAGGGGAGGTGGATGGCGGTGATGTTCGGATAGGTCTGGCCCACGGCGTTCGGCGTGGACGCCTCGGCGATGATCAGCCCCGCCGTGGCGCGCTGCGCGTAGTAGGTGGCCATGACCGGCTGCGGGACGCCTTCGGCCGAGGCGCGGCTGCGGGTCATCGGTGCCATCACCAGCCGGTTGGGCAGGGCGAGGGGGCCCAGCCGGGCCGGCTCGAACAGAGGGGACTCGACAGGCGTGACGGACAAGGGGTTCGCTCCAATCGGCACGGCGGAAGGACCGGGCGGCCCTCACCCACTCTCGGCCGTCCCGCACACCCGAACAAGATCGGTAAGCGCTACGATCGTTGAGCGGAACTCACCGATCGGGGGCCCGGTGCTGGAGCGGCATGAGATCGAGGCGTTCCTGACGCTCGCCGAGGAACTCCACTTCCGGCGCACCTCGGAACGGCTCGGGCTGGCGCAGGGCCGGGTCAGCCAGACCATCAAGAGACTGGAGCGCCGCATCGGCGCCCCGCTCTTCGAACGCACCAGCCGCCACGTCGCCCTGACCGCGATCGGCGCACGGCTGCGTGACGACCTGCTCCCCGGTTACCGGCAGATCCAGCGCGCCGTCGCCCGCGCCACGGAGGCCGGACGGGGCTTCGGCGGGACGCTGCGCGTGGGCTACTCGGGCCCGATGGCGGCCGAGGTGATCCTGAAGGCGGCCGAGCGGTTCCGCACCCGCTACCCCGGGAGCGACGTACAGATCCAGGAGGTGCAGCTGTGTGACCCGTTCGGCCCGATCCGCAGCGGACAGGTGGACCTCCAGGTCACCGAACGGCCGCTGGCCGAACCGGATCTGACGGCCGGCCCTCTCCTGCTCTCCGAGCCCCGCGCGCTGATGGTGCCCGACCGCCACCCCCTCGCCCGGCGCACGTCCGTCCGCCTCGAAGACCTCGCCGAAGCACCCCTCCTGACCATCGACGGCGCGATCCCCCGGTACTGGCTCGACCACCACTACCCGCGGCACACCCCGGCCGGCCGGGCCGTTCCCCGGGGGCGGACGGCGACGTACTGGCTCGAACTGCTCACCCTCGTGGCGGCGGGCGCGGGCGTCTCCCCGGCGTGCGCGACGGTGGAGCGCTACAACGGCCGCCCCGGCATCACCTGGGTGCCCTTCGAGGACGCCCCGCCCGTCGACTTCGGCTTCCTCTGGCCGGCGACGGCCGAGACGGCCCGGATCCGCGCCTTCGTCGACCTGTGCCCGACCCTGGACCCGCCGGCCGGCGTCAGTGCACCCTGGGTCGGCGGGAGCTCCGGAGCCGGAACCGGAGGGCCGTCGTAGCCCTTGACCTCGCCGAAACGGGTACCGGTCGCCCGGTCCTCACGGGCCTGGGGCCTGTTTCAACTGTTGGAGACGATGCGCGCAAGGGTGGTACGACCCATTTCGTACATCGCCGGGTTGGTGTCGATGTAGTACCAGATCGCACCCATGCACTGCTGGAACGCCCACGCCTTGCTGCGCTCCCATTCGAGGTCGTCGCAGCCCAGTTCCTCGCGGAACACCGCGCGGGACGGGTCGTCGAGCAGGTGCCACGCGGCGATGACGTCGAGGGCGGGGTCGGCCGGGGCGAAATCGCCGCTGTCGAGGACACCGGCCAGCCGGCCGCCCTCGACCAGGACGTTGTGCGGGGTCAGGTCGCCGTGGGTCATCACGTCACCCGGCTTGTCGGGGAGCTCGCGGAAGTGGCTCCAGAGCCGGCGGAGCGGGGGCACGTCGAGCAGGCCCTCGCTCTTCTCGAAGCAGAGCTCGACCCATTCGTCGTGGTCGGGCAGGTGGCCGCCCCGGTTCTCGCCCTGGAAGGTGCGGCCCTCGGTGTCGGCGGTCCGCAGCGCCTTGAGGAGACCCGCGAGGTCGCGGGCGAAGTCCGGGGATCCGCCGAAGCCGGCGGTGGCGACCTCTCCGGGGACCCAGGTCTGCACCGACCACGGCAGCGGGTAGCCGCCGCCCGGGTCGCCGAGGGCGACGGGGCGCGGAGCCGCGACCGGACAGTGCTCGGCGAACCGCTGCGAGGCCCGGGCCTCGCGCCGGAGGGTCTCCCGGCAGACCTCGGTGTCCAGCGGCTGGAGGGGGAAGCGGGCCGCCAGCTCGTGGCCGACGCGGAAGATCGCGTTCACCGTGCCGCTCGACGTCAGGCGGCGGACCTCCAGCGCCTTCCATTCGGGGAACTGGGTGGCGATGAGCTCACGGACGGCCTCGTCCTCGATGACGATCTCGTCGTCGTGCATGGTCATGCTCCGTGTGTCCGATCCTTGGTCAGTGGTACCGGCCTGCCTGTGGCCCTTGCGTCCGCGGTCGATGGGGGGCGGGCGCCCGTCGTGTCCACGTCGCAGGTCACCTCGATGACAGCCTCGTCGGAGAGGAACGGCAGGGTCCCGTTGTTGCGTACGCCGACGGCGTGCGGGCGCGCCCCGCTCCTCCAGGAGCTTGGACTTCTTGCTGCGCGTCGGGTCGGCGTACATCCGGAGGAGTTCCGACTCGATCGCGGCGACCTGCTCGCACCGGGTGTCGTGGCAGTAGAAGTAGCGCAGGTGGTACGAGGGCAGGGCGCGGGTTTCGATGCCGATCCAGGCGCCCGGCGCGGCGAGGCGCGCCGCCCGCTCGGCGATGTCCAGGACGACGGGGACCGTGCGCATGGCCTTGGCGAGACCGCCGAAGCCGGTGGTCTCCTGACCGACGCAGCCGCAGCTCATCGGGAGGGTCTCTTCGCCGATCCGGGCCTGCTGTCCGCCGGCGCGGAGCTGGAGGATGACCACGGAGGCGTCGCCGAGACCGGCGTCGAGGTCGCTGGTCCACGTGACGCGTCCGAGGCGTCGTAGTCAGCGAAGGCCGGGTCGACCAGGCACAGATCCGCCTGCGGGAAAAGGCGGGCGAATCCGTCGACGAGTTCCGGCGTGTACGTGGAACCGCCGCCCACACCTGCGATTTTCATTGCCGGCTCCTGCAGTCGTCACCTCGCGGATCGTCGCTCGAGGCACGAAACCAATTCAAACAGAATCAAGAAAAAACTCTGCCTGTCAAGGCAATTGGACGGCACCTGACCGCAATGCGGAATGACTACCTCAACTTCAGCCGCATGGGAGGTCGGGCCGGCCCGTTGACGGCAATCGACGCCAGCGGAGCGACGGGTCCGGCCTGCTCGAAGGAGGCCACCGACCAGGGGGGGCGAGTTCTACACGCCTCGTGCCGTGATCCAGCTGATGGTAGAGCTGGTACGTCCGGAACCGGGGCAGTCGGTCTACGGCCGTGACGGCGCCGGCCTCGGCCTCTTCGGGCAGGAACTGAACGTTGAGACGTGCTCCATCGCCAGGCTGAACCTATTGCAACACAACGTGACGGACGGCTCGGTGCTCTGTGGTGACACCCTGGCCGTATACGGAGAGGGAGATGAAGCACCCGGAACGGATGCGATACGGCTGGACTCCCGCCCAGGCGAAGAAGGCTGATCTGATGAACGTCCAGCACGTGCTCGCCGTGCTGCGTCCGGACGGGATCGGAGCCGTCGTGACCCCGCACGGTGTGCTGTTCCGGGGAGGCTCGGAAGCCGAGATCCGCCGGGGCATCCTTGAAGACGACCGGCTCGTAGCAGTGATTGGTATCGGGCCGAACGTATTCCACGGCACAGCCATCCCGGCCTGCATCCTCGTGCTGCGTGGCAATGGCGGAGCGCCGGTGGGGGAACGCGGCACCGTGCTGTTCGTCAATGCCGAGCGCGAAGTGGTCACCGGCCGGACGCTGAACCGCCTGGAGCCGGAGAACATCGAGAAGATCGTGAGTGCCTTCCGGGAGAGGGCTGACATCGACGGCTTCTCCCGGGTGGTCACGCTGGAGGAGATCGCGGAGAACGATTTCAGCCTCAACATCCCGCGCTACGTCGACGCCGGTCCGCCGGAAGGGCCGTTGCTGGACGTCCGCGCGGCGCTGTTCGGCGGTGTCCCCAGACACGAGGTGGAGGCGGAGGAGCCGAGGTTCCATTCCTTCGGCATCGACCTCGCGGACCTCTTCCAGCCAAGGAACTTGGACTATTTCAGCTTCCCGGCCGAAGGCTGCGAAGCCACGGCCGCCCGCATCCCGGACCTCGCGGCCACCCAGGAGCGCAGGTTCGTCGACCAGTGCTGCCGGTGGTGGGAGGGCGCGGGAGCGCAGATCGCCGAACTCGCGGACGCGAAACAGCTGTTCATGTCACGCTCCCGCCTCATGGCTTCCTTCCGTGAGGAACTCCTGCCATTGGAGCTCCTGGACCCGTACCAGTTGACTGGAGTCTTCGCGGCATGGTGGTCGGACCGGCAGGACGACGTCAGAAGCCTGGAACACCGCGGCTTCCCCGGAGTGATCGAGCGATGGGCGGCGACAGACGGCGAGCTCTCCCGGCACAGCGGCCCGGCGCGCGAACGAGTACTCAAAGTCCTCGGTGACGATCTCTGCTCCCGGTACGAGACCTCGTTCGCAGACCTGGAGCAGCAGAGTCAGGCAGCGACAGAACGGCTCCGATCCCGCCTCCGGGGGCTCGGCTACCGCTGACAGCCCATGCAGGTGCCGGGCCCATCGAGGTCGCCGGAGCGGACCGTGCCCGCACCGGCCGTGACCGCTCCCGACAGTCGGGGCTCACAGGAGTTCCACCACGCCCCTGGAGCCTTCCCGCCCCGGGCCCGAGCCGGCCGAACCAGCCCTCTGTCACTAGGCGTTCCGGCGCCGCAGGCCCAGGCTGACCGGGACGCCTCCCACTGACGGTCCGGTAGATTCAGCGATACGGCTGATCTTCAAGGGAGCGGCAGCATGCCGCGCGTGCGACACGGGGGCAGTGGGTGCGGAGCGGACACGCGCAGGACCGTCGACAGAAGGCCCTGCTGGAGTGCTGGCGCGCGATCGAGCTGTTCAGCCCGCCGACCATCCCGGCGCTGCCCCGCCGACGCCCCGCCGCACGCTCCGGGCCGAGGGACGAGTACGTAACCGACCTGACGCCGGAGCCGGGCCGGCCACCGCTCCTGCCGTGGGCTTCAGACCATCCGGAGACGGGGGCACGGCGGGCACCGTACGGTCGCATGTGGCGGCACGAGGTCTACTGCGGGGTCTTCGACCTGGAACTGCTCCGCCAGGCAATGATCGCCGTACTGCCCGCGGGGACCGATCCCGACCCCGGCGTGCCGCAGACTGAGCTGGTGCTGTCGGGCCAGAGTGCGATGTTCGCGCTGGTCCTGGACGACGAGGGCCGACCGCTCGAAGACACGTCCGTGATTTCCGCGTGCGCCTGGGCTACCGGCCGCCTCTTCGATCCGGGGCCGTCCACACCGGGGTGGCTGGACGGATTTGAGGAACTCGACGAAGCATTCGGCGGGGCGATCGACGAGCTCACGGCCACCACGATCCCTTACGGTCCCACCACACCGGCTGCCGAAACAGCGTACGCGCGGTGGCCCGGCTCCGAGGGTACGGCGGGAGCGCCGGGCACGGCCGGCGGCGGCTGGCAGCGGCTGCTCGCCGAGATTCTGGGCGGCGCCGCCGTCGGCGCGGTCGGGGCCCTGTTCGGCGAGGTCGCCGGCGCCGCCCTCCAGGGCGCGGCGGAACCCCTGGTGCGCCGCGCCGCGGACTGGGCCGCAGCCCGCCGCCCCGCCGAGGAGCAGGTGCGGTCCGGGCGGCCGGACGGCACCCGGGGCGTCCCCGAGGGGTCGTCGGCCGACGGTCCTGACGTGCCGACCGAGGCGGATCACGGGGCTGGCGCCGGTGCCCGTCCACTCGGCTTCGCCGATCTCGTCGCCCTGACCGCGCAGATCGCCGACCTGTGCGGAGTACAGGACCACCTGCGCCCGCAGGTGGTCCGGGTGCGCAGCAGGCTGGTCCAACGGCCGCGGGACCCGCAGGCGAAGGTCGCCGCCGCCGCGCCGTTCTTGAACAGTCTGCTCCCCCCTGATCTGGCCCGGGTGTCCGCTGCCGTCGGGAAGGGGTTCGGCCCGGCGCTGGAGGCGTACCTGACCGAGCTCGACGCCGTCGCCGTGGGGGCGCGGACGGATGTGCGCCGGGAGCGCGGGGTCGTCCTGGAAGGGGTGGCTCCGGAGCTGGTTCCGGCCGGCCGCTGGCCCGCACCGGCGCGGTTCCCGCTCGCGCTGAGCCAGCAGTTCGCGGTCGACCGGATGCTCGCCGACCGGGCGGGAACCACGGGTGGGATGTTCTCCGTGAACGGCCCGCCGGGCACGGGCAAGACCACGATGCTGCGGGACCTGGTCGCCGCACTGGTCGTCGAGCGGGCAGCGGTGCTGGCCACGTTCGACCGGCCCGAGAAGGCGTTCACCGGTCCGGCCTGGCACGGCAGGGACCGCCAGGGTACCTACCCCCGCACCGTGTCGCGGCTCGACCCGCGGCTGACCGGGTTCGAGATCGTGGTCACCTCCTCCAACAACGGCGCCGTGGAGAACATCACCGCCGAACTGCCCGGCATGGGCGCGCTCGGCGAGCACTGGCACGGCGGCCCCGACCACTTCTCCGACCTCGCCTCCGCGCTCCTCGGCGGGCCGGCCTGGGGTCTGGTCGCGGCGGTGCTCGGCAACAAGACCAACCGCAAGGAGTTCGCACAGCGGTTCTGGTGGGGCCGGCTGCCCGAGAAGGAGACCCGGGCCCGCTCCGCTGCGGGACTGCCGCCGCTGCGCGGCATGCAGGACGTCCTGCGCGACTGGCTCCCGCCGAAGCCCCCGCCCGGAGGCCGGCCTCGCGTCACCCCGGCGGACCAGGCTGCGGCGGGGCCCGCCCAGCCCGTGCCGTCGTGGACCGAGGCCGTCGCCGCGTTCCGTACCGCCCAGGCCGAGGTAGAGCGGCTGCGCGCCGAACGCGCCCGGCTGGCCGGGGCCCTGGCGGCCGTCGAGTCCCCGTCGGCCGGGCAGCGGATCGCGGACCGGGAAGCCGCCGTGTCCCGGGCCGACCAGCAGGTCGCCGCCGCCACGGCGGTCCTGGACCGGGCCGCCGCCGCCACCGCCGCCTGCCGGGCCGTCACCGCGGCGGCCGAGGCCGGACACCGCGCGGCCTCCGCGCACGTACCGCGGGCCCGCCAGGAGCTGGCCACCGCCCGCGCGGACCTGTCGGCCGCCCGTGAACTGGCCGCGCACCACCGCGAGTACGTGGCCGCGCTCACCGCCCGCCACGACGCGCCCCCGGCCGTCGAGCGCGGCCTGCGCGGCGGGCTGCGCCGCCTGCTGCAGAGCTCTGCCGACCGGCAGGCCGCCGAAAGGCAGCAGGAGCACACCCAGGCCGAGATCGCGCAACTGCTCATCCAGCAGCGCGCCGCGCTCGACGACTCCCTGGAACAGGTCGCCGCAGCCGTACGTGCCGAGTCCCTGGCCGCCGACCGGCACACACGGTCCGCCGCCTCCGTCGACGAGGCCGCCGCCGGCCTCACCGCCGCCCTCGACCACGAACGGGCCGCGAGCGCGCGGGAGTCCGCGGCAGCCACCTCCCTCCGCCGCGCCCGGCAGGTCGCCGACTCCTCCCGCAGCGACCTGCGGGCCGCGGTGGCCGAACTCGACGGCAGCCACCGCGAACTGCGGGAGGCGGCCCGGACGCTGAGTTCCCTGCCGCTCGGCTGGTCGCACCTCGCCGAAGCCGACCAGGAACTCGGCTCGCCCTGGTCCGACGAGGCATGGTCCACCGCGCGCAGCGACCTGTTCCTGCGCGCCCTCGACCTGCACCGCGCCTTCGTCGCCGGCGCCGCGAAGAAGGTCCGCGGCAACCTCCAGGTCCTCATGGAGCTGATGACCGGTACCAACGGGCCCGTACCCGACGAGGAGGTCGAGCACGCGTGGCAGACCCTCTTCCTCCTGGTGCCCGTCGTCTCCACCACCTTCTCCTCCATCGGCAGCATGTTCGCCCGCCTCGGCCGGGAGTCGATCGGCTGGGTGCTCGTCGACGAGGCCGGGCAGGCCACCCCACAGGCCGCCGCCGGGGCGCTGTGGCGGGCCCGCCGTGCCGTTCTGGTCGGCGATCCGCTCCAGCTCGAACCCGTCGTCACCATGCCCACGGCCCTCCAACGCCGGCTGCTGAACGCCTACGGCGTCGACGAGCACTGGCTGCCCTCGGCCACCTCCGCCCAGGCCGTCGCCGACCGGACCAACCGCTACGGCACCTACCTGCCGGCCCCGGACACCGACGACGAGCACGTCTGGGTGGGCTCGCCGCTGCGCGTGCACCGCCGCTGCGAAGAGCCGATGTTCACGGTCAGCAACGAGGTCGCGTACGGCGGCCTCATGGTCTACGGCACGGCACCCAAGGCGTTCCCCGATGCGGAACGGGACGGCCTGCTCCCCAGCCGCTGGCTCAACACCGACGACCCGGCCCGCCCACCCGAGGCCCCGTGGGGCGAACGCGACCGCCGGGCCTTCGAGTTCGTCCTCGACCACTTGCACCGGCACGGCGTCGACATCGAGCGCGTGCGCGTCATCGCCCCCTTCCGGGCCCTCGTGGCCGAATGCCAGAAGATCTGCCGCGGCCGTGAAGGCTGGACGTCCGCACTGATCGAGGAGCGCTGCGCCACCGTCCACCGGGCCCAGGGCAAGGAAGCCGATGTCGTCGTCCTCGTGCTCGGCGGCGGCCGGCCCGGCGCCCGCGCGTGGGCGGCCGGCACCCCGCACCTGCTCAACGTCGCCGCGAGCCGCGCCAAGCGCCGCCTCTACGTCATCGGCGAGCGCGGCCTGTGGGCCCCGCTCCCCCACTTCGACGTCCTCGCCCGCGAGCTCACCGATTTCCACCACCGCCGCGACCACGCCACCTGGCCGCCGGACGGCGAGTAACCACCGGCGAAACGGCAGAGCAGAGGGCTACACGGGCGTCACGATACGACGCCGCAAGCCCGACTCAAGGCGCAAGCCAGAATCGACCCCTTGGCCCGTGCACGACGGATTCCACTCATCCTCAGAGCGGAAGTCGGCCGACTCGCGCCTGAGCAGCCAGGTCGCGCGTGATTCCCAGAACCCCGGCGAGGGTGCGGGTGAACGCCTGCGCCTGGGGGTCGTAGATCAACGTGGTCTGGGCAGGGCCGTTGTCGGCGGGGGCTGCTATGCCTGGGTGGTCTGTTTGTGCGGGAGGGGAGGGGCTCGTGCCGTACACGGCTGTGCATGCCGTCTTGGGGCGGCTGTATGCGGGGCTGCCGGATCTGGGGTGCGGGATCGTCTGGGAGGACGTCCACCGGGTACGGCCCCGAGCACCACTGTCCTGTCCGGACTGTCAGGGCGCGATGAGTGCGGTGCTGCGGGGCGGGACCCGGTTCTTCGCGCATCACGGAAAGCGGCCGGACGACTGCCCGCTGGAGAACGAGAGCTTCGAGCATCACATGACGAAGCTGGCGCTGCTCGGGGCGATCCGCGATGCGGGCTGGCACGCCGAGCTGGAAGTGAGTGCGCCGGACAAGTCCTGGCGGGCCGACGTGATGGCCACCTCCCCGGACGGCAGCCGGCGGATGGCGTGGGAGGCGCAGTTGTCGCCGATCACCGTTCCCGACATCCAGGCCCGCACAGACCGGTACGCGGAGGCGGGGATCCGAGTGTGCTGGGTGTCGCCGCACGAGAAGTCCCCGAAGTGGATCGACGAGGTGCCCGCAGTGCGGGCTCAGCCTCCGGAGGCCGGCGGGGCGTGGGCGGTGGATGACGGTATTGCCGCGTTCGACTGGAGTTTCGGTGCGTGGGGTGTGCGGACGACGCCGCTGCCGGTGTTCGTTCGGTGGGCGCTGGAGGGTCAGGTCGAGCCCGTGGTAAGTCTGCGCCGGTATCACCGGGTGAAGCGGCGGGTGGGTGGGCGGCTGTGGGTGCTGCGACGTGGGATGTGGTGGACGTCGGCAAAGTCGGCCCGCTTACAGGCCGAGCACGACGTGATGCGCCAGCGCCAGGAGGAGAGGAAGCGGGTCGCGGAAGAGGCGCGGCTGGCGGCGGAAGCGGAGGCCGAGCAGGTCCGCTTGGAGGAAGCCGCCCGGGAGGAGGCGCGCCGCCTGGAGAAGCTGGAGGAGAGTAACCGCAGGGCGCGGGAGTTGTCGGAAGCACGGCACGCCCGGTGGCTGGAAGAACGGGCGGAGCAGGTGGCTCGGCGAAACCGGAAGCTGGCCGAGGCAGAGGAGCGGCGGCTGCGCGAGGAAGCCGAGGAAGCGGAGCGCGTCTTGCGCGCGGAGGAGGCCAGCAGGGCGTGGTGGTCGTTGCTCTCCGGCGCTCAGGTGCGGGAGTTGTTCGAGGCGGTCGCTGCCTGGGCCCGGCAGGAGCACAAGGTGCAGCTACGGATCCCGGATGGGCTCTACCCAGAACCGCGCTACGGCCACGGCGCTCCCCTGTTCAGGCTGGATGGGTACCTGTACGGGGTGGCCCGGCCCTGCCCCGGCCTGCTCGTGCCGTCAAACGGGGTCGGCCAGCTGACGGTGTTCGTCCGGAACAAGACCGAGGCCAAGCTGCTGGCTGGCGTGAAGTGCAAGGAGCTCGTGGTCTTCGATTTGCCGGAGCACGAGCAGCTCCTCTTCGGATAGTCCGACCGCCCCGCGGCCGACAAGGCGCCAACGGCGCGCCAAGCGCGGCCTGGACTGTGAGCATTGCCAACTGCACAGGTCCCGTTACAGGTAAGCACCAATCGAGCCGTCTGCCCTGCCTGCTCTCCACCGGAGCGGTGCGGGCTGAACAACAGTAAGTCCGTCCAGATCATCTATCGCCTCAACGGCTTCATCGACGGGCCGTCACTTACGGCGTACTCACCCATCTCCTGTTCGCCGCGTGCGCACCTTGGGTGCCGTGTTTAAGCTTGGAACCGGTGCTGTGCCTGGTGATCATTTGGGCACAGACTCGACGAAACAGAGCAGGCCGGTGACATCCGCGCACCGGTATGCCGCAGTGCGCGGTATGTGAGCTCCCTTCCGCGCCAGGACTGACGAGGTCATCCTGGTGACATGGCGACCCTCCCGAAGGCTCCCTGCCCCTCTTGCGCCGTCCCGCACGCCCTGCTACCTACGAAACGAATCGGGTACGGGTCGGTCAAGGACCACAAGATCGAGCCCCGGGCACTGGTGCTGTGTCCGGGCAGCATGGTCCACGTCGCTTACGCCGAGGCGCGAGCGTGGCAGCTCGAGTTCGAGCGCGCCCAGCAAGACGCAGCAGCGTCGACCGCGGTGGAAGAAGGACTCTTCTAGGGATGACGATTGGGCAGCCGCCCCTATTCAACTCATCACGGCAACAACGAGGAGCACGCGAGGATGACCCACCCACAGCGTCCCGTCGGTCATCGCCCACCTCCCCACCCCGACGATGGGAGTGTCGTGAGTAGCGGACAGGCGTCGCTGAATGGCAGCGCCGCCCCTGCGCCTTGGGTGGCAGGTGCGGTTGTGGCTCACGAGGGCCGCGTCTTGCTCGTCCGGCGACGGGTTGCCGAGGGCCAACTCTCATGGCAGTTCCCGGCGGGCAAGGTCGAGCCGGGCGAGTCCTTCGAGGTAGCCGCCGTCCGCGAGACGAAGGAGGAGGCCGGTGTGGACGTGGTCCCCGTGGCCCCGCTGGGCGAGCGGGTACATCCGATCACCGGACGACGGGTCTCGTACACGGCCTGCGAGCTGGCCGGGGGGACGGCGCATGTCGCGGACGTCGACGAGATTGCCGAGGTCGCGTGGGTGACCCTGTCAGAGATCCCGCGATACATCCCGTACGGACTCTTCGAACCGGTCCAGCGGCACCTGGACGTCGTCCTTCAACCTTGACATAGCCATCAGGACAAGAGCCGCTGCTGCTTGGCCCAAGCCTGCACGTCCGAAACCTTAAATTGGATCTTCGCGTTGCGGCCAGCGCCGAACTTGTAGGGGGTGAGCCCCAGGCGTGGCGCTTCCCGGTAGACCCACTGGACGGACATGTTCAGGTAGGTCGCTGTCGACTTGACGTCCATGAATTGCGGCGTCACATGGCACTCCAGGGCTTGCGTGAGGGATCAGAGCCCCGCGCCCTGACGTCCAGCAGCCTCGCAGCGGCCCTCGGGTTTGGTGAGGCCGTGCGTCTCCGGTACATGGTCCTGAGCGAGTAGATGCACCGTGTCCCGCGCCCGGCGGGAATACCTGGCGGACCTCGCCGATTGTCGCTTCGGATGATCCGAGGACTTGCAGGGGGGCGGGCGTGAGTGATCTGAAGGCGTTCCGGATACGGGACGGGCGGGCGGTGGAGATGGCGGGGTCCTCCGTCGCGTTGGAGCGAGAGCTCCAGTCGCTGATCGAGGCCAACATGGAGGCCATGCTCGGCATCCGCTTCCTGGCGAGCGAGTACCCGACCGGACGCCATCGCGGGCGGATCGACTCCCTTGGGCTGGACGAGACCGGGACGCCCGTGATCATCGAGTACAAGAGAACCCGGGACAAGGAGGTCATCACCCAGGCGCTCTCCTACCTGGCGTGGCTCGAGGACAGTCACGCGGACTTCGAAAGCCTGGTGCGTGACCAGCTCGGGGCGGCCGCCGTGGAGACGGTCGACTGGACCAATCCGCGGCTGGTCTGCGTGGCCGGCGACTTCACCTCGCACAGCGCCGTCGCGCTGGAGGTCATCGGGCGCCGGATCGACCTCATGGCCTACCGGATGTTCGAGGACGTCGTGACGCTGCAGTTGGTGGCTTCGGTGGGCGGCCAGGCTGCGCCGGTCCGTCGGCGGGTGTCCGCTGTCTCGGAGTCGGCGGGGACGACGGTCCCGAAGTCGGTGCAGCAGTACCTCGACGAAGCTCCGCAGGACCTGCAGGACCTGTTCGCGGATCTGGACGCCGTGCTGCTGGCGTACGGGGACGTCCGCCGGGAGGCCCAGGTTCACTACTTCGCGTACCGCAGGATCAAGAACGTCGCGACCGTGCGCGTCCAGCCGCGCAATCGGGTCCTGGTACTGAACTTGAAGGTGGATCCGCGGACGGTCCAGCTGGTCGAGGGGTTCTCCCGGGACGTGAGCGGTCTGGGGCGCCTCGGGACCGGAGACCTAGAGGTGCGGATCAGGTCGCACGAGGATCTGGAGCGGGCCGGTGAGCTGATCCGGCAGAGCATCGACGCTGGCTGATCGCCACCAGGGCAGAGGGCGGCTGCCGTCCGGTTTTTGCCGGACGGCAGCCGCCCTTCTGTCGTTTCACCCTGCGGGCCCAGGCGCGGCCGTCTCACTTGCCGGGCCCGGCCAGGGCGAAGTCGTCCTGGAGGCTCGTCTCACGGAGACGCTCCTCGGCGATGCCAGCGTAGTGGTCGGAGAGCTCGACGCCGATGAAGTTCCGGCCCTCCAATAGAGCGGCCACCCCGGTAGAGCCGCTGCCGGTGAAGGGGTCGACGACCGTGCCGCCGGGCGGGCAGACCTGGACGAGCTGGCGCATGACCTCGACGGGCTTCTGCGTGATGTGGACCCGGTCCTTGCGGGGCTGGGAGGCGACGTAGTGGCCCGGCAGGTAGAGGTCGCGGGTGTTGTCGAGGGAGCCCTTGACGCCCCAGAGGATGAACTCCGAGTCCTGCTTCGGTCCGCCCTTGCGCGGGCGCGAGGCCGGTTTGATCCACGGGATGGTGCCGGACCAGGTCCAGCCAGCCATCTGAAGGGCGTCCGAAGTGGTCGGCTCCTGCCTCCAGTCGGTGAAGACCATGACGACGGCGTGCTCGCGGCTCACCCGGTACGACTCGGTGAGCAGTTCCGTCAGCCACGCACGGTACGAGCGCTGGTCGCGGTTCTCTCCGGGGAAGTTCTGGAGATCGTGCTTGGCGTCGCCGCTCGTGTACTTCGCCCTCGCGGTGCGGGACGTGCGGTCGGCGCTAGTCCGGCCGCCGGAGTTGTACGGCGGGTCGGTGATCACTGCGTCCACGCTCCCGTCCGGGAGGGACTTCAGCACGGTGAGCGCATCACCTCGGTGCAGGGTGTGTGCCATGAGCTCGCTCTCTTCCAAGTGGGGCATGCCCGCGCCGTCGTAGACCTCGGTGCAGAGGAGCGCGGGCCGGTCAGTCCTCGCGGAAAGGCGAAGGCCATCTCCATTCGAGCAATGCGCTGGAGATTAACGCTCCGATTCGGCTCCACCAACAACGCCGATGGAGGTCCAGGCCGTTTGGTGTGGCCGGAGATCGTCCCTACAGTCCAGCCCAGTTCACAGAGGGAGCTCACCCGCTACGCGCTGAATCGTGTGGCTTTGTGGTCCGTTCGGCGATTCCGCTGCAGGCGCCCTCGTACTCCGATTACTGGGCGAGAGGTCGTCTTTCCATGTGGCTTCTGAGATTACGAGGGCGGCTGACTGCCGCACCGGCGATCCCGTAGGCCCAGCTCCTCGCGGGCCTCTGCGGATTGCCATCCATTCACCTCATGGCTGATTCATTTCCGGCGCGGTGCCGGCGGCCCTTTTCGACGAGAACGCCGGCACCGCGCTGCCCACAAGTAAGGAGCTGTCGATGCGGCATGCCCTGGCACGTCCCGACCCCGAAGCCAGGCACCTGGTTCACCTCGCCAGGCGTGGTCGCCAGTGCTGAAGGTGGCTGCGATAGCCGGTTCGGTGGCCGTCGCTCCGCTTCTCCTCGTGGCTCCACTCGCGGTGGCCCTGGCCGGCGCGCACGGCGCCCAGGCTTCGTGTTCCACGGGCACCAAGGCCGTAGACGCTGCCGCGGTCAGCAAACAGGTGGAGTCGATCCTGGGCGGGCGCGGGGGCGGGGGCGGCTCCGTGTCCGTCGAAGGCCTCGACGACCCCAAGGAGCAGATCCCCAACGCCAAGACCATCCAGGCCACCGGCGTCGCGATGAAGGTTCCGGTTCACGGCCAGATCGTCGCTCTCGCGACCGCCCTCCAGGAGTCGGGCCTCAAGAACTTGAACTACGGCGACCGGGACTCGCTCGGTCTCTTCCAACAGCGCCCGAGCCAGGGTTGGGGCACGGCCGAGCAGGTGCGTGACCCCGTCCATGCATCGACCAAGTTCTACGAGGGCCTGCTCCAGGTGTCGGGGTGGGAGTCGATGACCGTCACCCAAGCCGCCCAGGCGGTCCAGCTCAGCGGATTCCCCGATGCCTACGCGAAATGGGAACCCCTGGCGACGGCCCTGCAGAAGGCCATCGCACCGACGTTGTCCAAGGAGCCTGCCTCAGATACCGGATCCGGCGGAGTCGTCCGAACTGCCGGGTGCGGCTCGGGAGGCGAAGGGACACAGTTCGGGCCGATTCCCGCAGGCGCATTGCCCGACGGATACAAGATCCCGACTGATGCGCTGCCGGCCGTGCAGACGGCAATCCGCTGGGGGCTCGGGCAGCTCGGCACCCCGTACCAATGGGGCGGCGAGTGCACGGACCCGCGGGGTCCAGACCCCATGGGCCGCTGCGACTGCTCCTCCTTGATGCAGATGGCATACAGGGCCGCAGGGGTCAGCCTGACCCGCACCACGTACACCCAGGTAAACGAAGGCGCCGCGGCCAGCGCGGATGCCCTTCGCCCCGGAGATCTCCTGTTCACCCGTGGCACGGCCGCAGTGCCGGAGCACGTCGGCATGTTCATCGGCTCCGGTCTCGTGCTGCACGCGCCGAGGACCGGCGACGTGGTGAAGATCTCGACCCTCGCCAGCTGGCGGCCGGACATCCTCGCCGCTCGCCGCGTCGCCTGACCGGACGCCGCGCCTTACCCCCTCTCCCTTCGCACCACCTTCGCGGGCTTCGCCATGCCCGCGTTCGAACTGGAGTTCCACATGAAGCTCACCGCGGCGATCCAGTACCTCGCCTTCGACCCCGGCGTCTCGCCCAAGGAAGGCGGCCTGCCCGGCCTCGACGTCCTCAAGAACGTCATCAGTTCCATCAACCTCTTCGGCATCATCGCCGTGGTCGGCGCCCTCGCCATCTCTGCGCTGGTGTGGGCCTGGGGCCACCACAGCGGCGGCCATCAGGCCGAGGCGAACGGCAAGAAGGGCACGGTCGTGGCGGCCGGTTGCGCCCTGCTGCTGGGCGCGGCGAACGGGATCGTGGCCTTCTTCTCCGCGATGGGAACTCAGGTCCACTGATGGAGGAAACGCCTTCTCCCTCCGGCAGCCACAGGGCAACGAGGCCCAAGTCCTCCGTGCTGCGGCGAGTGCTCATAGGCGCCGCAGCACTCGCGGTGCTCACGTCTGCAGCCGGCCTTCTCGCGTACCTCGCCCGGGACCGGAATCCCGCCGAGCCGGAGGCCGACTCAACGGGATCCGGCTCGGCATCCGCGGCGCCTACCCCGGCTCCGGCAACCGGCGTCGGCATGGCCGTACCCACACCGCCGAGGACGAGCGATCCGATCGAGTTCGCGAAGGCTGCCACCAAGGCCCTGTGGACGTACGACGCCCGTTCCGGTTCCCAAGAGGCCCACGTGGATGGCCTCAAGAGGTGGATGACCAGCGAGAAGAAGTACGTGGACTGGCCCTCGGTGAACCAGCAGGTGCCAAGTCCGCTGCTCTGGTCGCGGATGCACGACAACGGCCAGCACGCCGGGGCCGAGGTCGCCGAGGGCCACTTCCCTGCCTCGTTCAAGTCCGCGCTGGCTCGCGATCCGGGCGCGATCACGACCGCCTACGTGTACGCCGTCACCGTCACGGGGCGGCAGTCCCTTGCCTGGGCCGGCTCCGGAGCGGGCGCCGAGGCCCGCTCGATCACGGTCGCCGTCCAGTGCCGTCCCGAGACGAACTGCTCCCTCGCCGGCGTCCTGCCCAGCGTCGCGCCCTGATCCCTGAACCACGAAAGGAGGTAGCCCCATGGGCGTTTGCGACCTTCCCATGATGCAGACCGTCTGCTCCGCCGTCGGCGGTGTCGCCGGCTCGACCGGAGACGCGATCACCGACGGCATCGGTGCTTGGATCGCCCGGTCGATCGGCGAGATGGCTCAGGCCGCCGCCGACCTCGCCGCAACGGCCGTCGACAAGACCACCACACCCGACCTGAACGCGGCCTGGTTCAGGGAGAACTACGAGTTGGTGCTGCCGATCGGGCTCGTCCTGATCGTCGGCACCTTCTGCCTGCAGCTGATGCGGGCGGCCTGGAGGCGGGACGAACGCGCGCTGGCCCAGGCCGTCACCGGAACGATCACCGGCGTGCTGTTCGCCTTCGCAGCCATCGCCTTCACGACCGTGGCGATCACAGTCGTCGATGCCTTGTCCGCAGGCCTGTACCAGGCAGCGTCCACCTCCATCGACGACGCCGTGCGGCGCATCGTCAAGGTGTCCGCGCTGGGCGGCATGTACAACCTGGGCTGGGGTGTCCCAGCCCTGGTCGGCTTGGGGTCCACCGTCGGCGCGTTCCTCTACTGGGCCGTCATGGTCGCCCGCAAGGTCGGCATCCTCATCATGGTGACGCTGGCCGTCTTCGCCGGAGCCGGTGGCGGATGGGAAGCCGCCCGCCGCTGGCGCCGCGGGTGGATCGAGGCGACCGCCACACTGGTCGTCAGCAAGCTGCTGATGACGATCGTCTTCCTGCTCGGTGTCTCCGCCATGGGGAAGACCGAGGCTGCAGACGGAATCGGCGCCCTCTCGGACGCCATGGCCGGCATCGTCGTGATGGTCCTGGTGCTGCTCTGCCCGTACATGACCTACAAGTTCGTGCACTGGGCGACGGAGGGCGGCGGCCACGAGGACTTGCACCGCAGCGGCGTCGCCGGCGTGACCGTCGCCGCCAACGCGGCCAAGACCGCGGCCCAGCTCGCGCTCCAGGCCTCGACCGGAGTGCCCGCGCCGCAGGGGCCGGCCACCGTTCCGGGCCAGGGCGTCGGAGGCGTCGCCTCGGGGATCGACCCGACCGGCGGCTCGCCCGACGCTCCCAAGCAGACCCGATTCCGCTTCGGCGAAGACGCGAACGCCGAAGGTGACAAGGGCCAAGCCCTCATCCGCCGGCCGCCCACCGATGGAGACCGGGGTCAGCCTCTGATCACGCGCCCGGGCGGGGCGGCTGGTGGAGCGGCTGCAGCTTCGGCCCCAAGCGTCTCCTCACAGATGGTCCGACCTCCGGCGCCCCCAGGGGCCGGAGGGGTCGCGGCAACCGCAGGTCCGGCACCCACCGGCGGAGCCGTTCCACAACAGTGGATCTACCCCAACCCGCTCGGCAGTCCACACTCCTAACCCGCCCCGGGGAGGGCAAGCCCGCCAGCGCGCCAGCCCGCCCTCCCTCAGTGCATTCTCTTCATCTCGTCTCGTTCCAAGGACGGCTTCGCCATGCCCACCGACCTGACCCAGCCATCGGCTGCCGCCACCGTGAAGTTCCCACACCGGTCCCGGCGCGGCGTGCTTCTCGGCCTGACTGCACCGCAGCTGGCCGGTGTCACCTTCACCGGCTTGCTGCTGCTCGGGGTACTCCTCACCTCCGGGGTACTCGGGGCGATCCGGCTCATCCCTCTCTGGGCGGCGATCCTGGCGGCGGTCTTCGTCCGGCACCACGGCCGGTCCCTCGCCGACTGGGCACCGGTCGCTCTCCGCTACGCCCAGCGTCGACTGACCCGCCAGCTCGTGTGGCTCACCCGGCCCTCCACCCGTCCGCGCCGCGACGGTCTCCTCCACCTGCCGGGCACCGCGGCGTCCCTCCGCGTCGTCACGTCCCCGGACCGCCGTCTCGGTGCCGTGCACGACCCGCACCAGCACACCCTCACCTCCGTCGTGAAGGTCTCCTCGCAGGCCTTCGCCCTGCTCGACCCCGCCACCCAGTCCCACAACGTGTCCGGTTGGGGCCGGACGCTGGCAGCGCTCGCCCGTACCGGGCACGTCGCCCGCATCCAGGTGCTGGAGCGGACGGTGCCCGACTCCGGAGACGCGCTCACCCGCTACTGGACCGAGCACGGCAACGCCGGCGCCCACCTCGCCGGGCCGATCTACTCCGACCTGCTCGCCGTGGCCGGACCGGCAGCCGCGCCGCACGAGAGCTACGTCGCGCTCGCGCTCGACATGAAGGCCGCTCGCCGTCTGATCAACCAGGCGGGAGGCGGGCTTTCCGGCGCGTTCGCCGTTCTGACCCAGCTCGCCTCGACGTTCGACCAGGCCGCTCGCCACTCCGGACTCGTACCGACCGGGTGGCTGTCGGCCGAAGAGGTCGCGGCCGTCATCCGCACCGCCTACGACCCGGCGTCCTCCGCCGCCCTCGACCGCTGGTCCCAAAGCGGTCGGCCACAGGCAGCCCCGGCGGCTGCCGGCCCCGTGGTCCTGGTGGAGAAGGCCGACAGCATCCGTACCGACTCGGCGCACCACGCCACCTTCTGGATCGAGAACTGGCCCCGGATCGAGACCTCGCCCGGCTTCCTGCACCAGCTGCTCTTCACCTCCGGTGTCCGACGGACCCTCTCGCTGACGTACGACCCGAAGGCACTCGACGCTGCCCTCAAGGACGTACAGCGGCGGAAGGCGACCGTGATCGCCGACGCCGCCGAGCGGCAGCGCAAGGGCCAGGTGGACAGCGAGGAGGACGCGGTGGAGTACGCCGACATCAAGGAACGTGAGCGGCAGCTGATCGCAGGGCACGCCGACGTCGGCCTCACCGGGCTGGTCACCGTCTCCGCCGACTCCCACGAGGAGCTGAACGCCGCGTGCGCGGCCATCGAAACGGCCGCCGTATCCGCCCTCGTCGACCTGCGGCCCCTCACCTGGCAGCAGGCCGAGGCGTTCACCAGCGCCGCCCTGCCGCTGGCGCGGGCGTAGGGCCGTACCTGTCACCGACCACCGAGCCACCGCGAAGGGCGCGACCTGATGCCCACCCCGTCCCTACCCGACCTGGCCCTGGCCACAGCGGCCCTCGACTTCCATCGAGCGCTGAACGTCCCGGCCGGCCCCGCTGCCGCCGACCGGGTCGAGCTGGACGCCCTCCACACGCACCTCGTCACCCTGTACGACGTACTCGACGCCCACACGAGCCGCACCACTCCCCTGGCTCCGACCGAGGGGGATCGATTGCGCGCCTGCCGCATCCGGCTCTGGCAGGCGGCCGAGCACCTACACGCCGCCTATCACGCCGCTACCGGTACAGGCCTTGGCGACCTGCCTCGACGGGAGACGTGCCGAGCCCGCCTGCCCGAAGGCGCCCCGGCTCTCACCATCTGCCGCCGCCACCTCACCACGTCCGCACGGGTCCGCCGCGACCACACGCCGGCTGACCTGCGCGACCCCCTCAACCGCTACTGACGCCGCCAAGGAAGAGCGCCACCATGTCCTCGCGTGACCGTGCCACCGCCAGCCCCCTCTTCGTGCCGCACAAGAGCGACCGCCGCTCCGCCCGTGCCGCCAAGGAACAGTTCGCCACCGCCCGCGACCAGGCCCGCGGCGCAGCCCGCCCCGACGACCGCCGCAGGACGACCACCCTCGACCCCGATCTCCAGCCGACCTACCCGGCCGGTGGGCGCCCCGGACCGGCTTCCGCCCGCGGTGGTCGGCTGAAGCTGCCGGCCCACCGCATGACGACCGCCGTCGCGTCCGGGGCCTACCCCTTCCTCGCCGAAGGAGGCCTCGGGTCCCAGGGCATCTACGTCGGCCAGGACGTCCACGCCGAAGCGGCCTTCTGCTACGACCCGTTCGCCCTGTACGGCCGGCTGGAAGGCTTCACCAACCCCAACATCCTCCTCGCCGGCGTGATCGGCATGGGCAAGTCGGCCCTCGCCAAGTCCCTGGCCCTGCGCGCCGTGGCCTTCGGGTACCGGATCTACGTCCCGTGCGACCCGAAGGGCGAGTGGACCGTCGTGGCACAGGAGTTGGGCGGCCAGACCATTTCGATCGGGCCCGGGCTGCCCGGCCGCATCAACCCGCTCGATGCCCCCGCGAAGCCGTACGGTGCGGATGAGCGGGAATGGGCCAATGAGGTGCGCAAGCGACGCCTCCTGCTGCTCGGCTCCCTCGCGAAGACCGTCCTCCGTCGGGAGCTCCACCCCATGGAGCACACGGCTCTCGACATCGCCCTGGACCAGGTCGTGGCCTACCACTCCGCGGTCGGAACGACCCCGCTGCTGGGCGACGTGGCGTACGTACTCAACTCCCCCGACCGGCTCAACGCAGCGACCGGGGAGCCGTCCGGGCGGCTCGGTCGAGCCGCCGAGGACCTGGCCCACGCCCTGCGTCGCCTCATCCACGGCGACCTGTCCGGGATGTTCGACGCCCCGAGCACGGTCGCCTTCGACCCGACCGCGCCCATGCTCTCGATCGACCTGTCCCGGCTCGGTGGCGCGGGCGACGACACCGGTCTCGTACTCGCCATGACCTGTGCCTCGGCCTGGATGGAAGCGGCCTTGTCGGACCCCCGTGGGGGCCGCCGCTGGGTGATCTACGACGAGGCTTGGCGTGTGATGCGGCACAGCGCCCTCCTGGAACGCATGCAGTCCCAGTGGAAGCTGTCCCGCGGCCTCGGGATCGCGAACATGATGGTGATCCACCGGCTCAGTGACCTGCTCACCGCCGGCGACGCGGGATCCCGGGGCCGAGCCCTCGCCGAGGGCCTGCTCACCGACTGCTCGACCCGCATCATCTACCGCCAGGAGGCCGACCAGCTGGCTTCGGCGGCAGCTGTGCTCGGACTGACCGGCGTGGAGACCCAGGCCGTCTCCGCCCTGACGAAGGGCCGCGGCCTATGGAAGGTCGCCGGCCGGAGCTTCATCACGCAGCACCTGCTTCACCCGCGGGAACGGGAGCTGTTCGACACCGACCTCCGCATGGCCGCATGACGTCTACCGCTGATCCGCGGCTCGACCAAGCCGGTCAACCGACCCGACCCTTGCGGCTCCGTGCACCCCTGCATGGCGCCGCGGGCCCTTCGTGCCCGCCACCACAACCCAAACGGAACGACGAAGGAGCTTCGGACAGTGATCTCCCCTACTGATCCTGACGTGGCCTTCGGCTGGCACCCGGAGATGGGCGTGGCGGCCGCCGTCGCTGACGCGCGCCCGTACCTGGACGAGGTCCTACGCGAGCACGGGTTCAGGCACAGCTCGAGCCTCGACGTCTACCTGCTGCCGGCCGGCACCTCGTACGAGGCCGCCATACGTTCGACTGCTGCCGCCAGCCGGCGCTTTCAAGAAGCCCACATCACCGTCGCAGCCGATCCACGGCTCGCAACCATCCGACCCGCTACACACCTGGGCACGAAGGCCGACGGCCCTTCACATCTGCGGCAGGGAGTCGACGTCGCCCACATCCTGGAGAAGATCCACGAGCGGCACGGCAGCTCGGACTCCGCTCACGGTTCCGTCATCGACACGGCGGCCACCTGGTGCGAGCAGTTGGGCACCGCCGCCGCACGCGAGCTCGCGGACGATCTGCGTTCGCTCTCCACCGAGGTGAGGGAGCCAGTGCGCCCGCCGTCCCGGACTACGCAAGCCCGAGCAGCCTCAGCCTCCTCGCCGCACCGCCCAGGGTCGATGCCAACCGTGCCGCCGACCACCTCACTCTCCAGCTCGGCCCCGCCCCGGGCCAGTCGTCGGACCCGCTGACTCTTCCCCGCCCCGCTTCACCGGACCGGACTGCGCCTTGCTCACACCCCGTACCAGCACTCCCACGAGCACCACCGGCACGGACTCCCTCGTCTACCTGCTGTTCGCTGCCCTCGGCGTCGGCATCGGTGCGGGGTCCCTGGCTTGGTTCTTCGGCAACCTGGCCAACGACCTGATCGGGTTCCAGAGGCCCTGGGCCCCGTACGAGCCAACGACCGCTTTGCTCCACTCCCGCGATCTCTGGCCAGGCCTTCCCGAAACTGCTCTGGTCATCGCCTGCTACGTCCTGCCCGCGCTGATCACGCTGGCTTCCGCGTTGCTGGCCATATGGATCTGGTTCCGCCTGCGCGGCAACCCGAAGGGACTGGCGGGTCAGCGTGAGCTCACGTCCCTCCTGCCGAAGGAGGGCGCGACCAAGTCGATCAGCCTGCGCACCAGCCTGAAAGGCAGCAGGCCGAAGGACGTGGCGCCGGACGATCGGGGAGTGCTGCTCGGCACGCTGCAGCCCGGGCGCAGGGAGATTCGTTCCTCGTGGGAGGACGTCCTGCTCGCCATCATGGCTCCGCGCTCCGGGAAGACTTCGGGACTCGCCATTCCGGCGATCCTCCGCGCCCCCGGCCCGGTCCTCCTGACCTCCAACAAGGCGGCCAACGACGCCTTCACCACAACGTTCGACGCCCGTGCCCGGGTGGGAACGGTCTGGGCGCTCGACCCTCAGCAGATCGCCCATGCGGATCGGAACACTTGGTGGGACATCCTGGCGGATGCCCGTGACCTGGCCGGCGCCCGACGGCTGGCAGGACACTTCGTCACCGCCTCCGTCGACGAGTCGAGTGCGGGCGACTTCTGGTCGACGGCCGCCGCCAACACCCTCACCGCACTCTTCCTCGCTGCCGCCAACGACGGCCGTCCGATCACCGACGTACTGAGCTGGCTCGCCTCGCCCGCTGACCGTACGCCGATCGACCTGCTGCACGATGCCGGGCTCGAGGCGGTCGCCGCACAACTCCACGGCACTGTGGCGGGCGCCGTGGAGACCCGCGACGGCATCTTCGAGACGGCCCGGCAGTACGCAAGCTGCCTGCTCGACCCGGACATCGCGGCATGGGTCACGCCACCGCAGGATCCATCCGCAGTAAGGGAGTTCAGGCCGGAGGCATTCGTCACCAGCATCGACACCGTGTTCCTGCTGTCCAAAGACGGAGGGGGTTCCGCCTCCGCGATCATCGCGGCCGCCGCGGACGCGGTGATGCGTGCTGCGGTGATCCAGGCCGAGCGTGATGGCGGCCGGCTCGACCCTCCCCTACTCGCGATCCTTGACGAGGCCGCCAACGTATGCAGGCTCAAAGACCTACCCGACCTCTACTCCCACCTAGGCTCCCGTGGGGTCATCCCAATCACGATCCTGCAGAGCTACCGGCAGGGCCAGCGCGTCTGGGGGGAGACCGGGATGGACGCTCTGTGGAGCGCCTCGACGATCAAGCTCATCGGCTCGGGCATCGACGATGCCGACTTCGCCGACAAGCTCTCGCGCCTGGTCGGCGACCACGACGTCCGGACCGTCTCGGTGTCCACCAGCGAGTCGGGCAAGTCGACCTCGGTATCGATGCGGCAGGAGCGGATTCTCCCCGCCGATGCGATCCGGGCCCTGCCGAAGGGGTCGGCCCTCCTCCTTGCGACCGGTATCCGCCCCGCGCTCCTCGATCTGAAGCCCTGGTACCGGGAGCCGGGTGCCTCCGTACTTGCTGCCTCTTCGGAGGAAGCGACGGCCGGCATCACCAAGCGGGCGGTCGCCAAGGTCCTCCACCAGCACGACATCGACAAGGCGGCATAGGCGTGACTCCGCTGCTGTACGCCGAACAGGCCACGCTGGGCGCGGTACTCCTGGAGCCGAACCAGCTCGCACGTCTCACGCCGTGGCTTCAGCCATCCCACTTCTATCGTCCGCTCCACCAGGCCCTGTACGGCGCGGCCCTGAAGTTGCGGGACGGCGGTCATCCAGCGACCTCGCTCGGATCGGAGGAAACGGTTCCGCTGTCATGGCTGTCCGACATTGTTGTCGAGGCCGACACCCATGTCCGGGGCCTCACCACGTCGTACGCGCACCAGCTCGTGGCCGCCTGTCCCCGACCAGGAAACGCCGCTGTATACGGGCGGATGGTGCTCGAAGGCGCGATCCGACGGTCCGTTGCACAGCACGCGACCCGGCTCCATCAGGCCGCTCGCGCCGATGCCCTCCGGGGGACACCGGACGAGTCGGTTCGTGAAGTGGAGTTGCTCTCAAAGGCACTCAAAGACCTCGCCCGCCGATGGGGCACCGAGGTTCAGCCTGTTCCACCCTCACGGCCACCTGCCGTCGTGCCCTTCTCACCGGACGAACAGCTGTTGGCGGACGAAGAGCTGCTGCTGGGCAGCCTCACCGCTCGCCCAGCACAGCTGGGACACGTCGTGCAGTGGTTGCACCCCGCCGACTTCGCCGACGCCGGTCACGAGCACGTCTACCGCGCGCTGGGAGGGCTGCACCATCGGGGAGAGCCGGTCGATGAACTGACCGTGCTGTGGGAGATCCAGCGTCGTGGAGCGCTCGCAGACCGCACGCTGGATGCGGAACGCGTGATGGACATCTGCGGCAGCTCCTGTGGCGGTGCGGCCGAACACCTCGGCGAGCGCGTGGTCCGCGCTGCGTTCCTTCGTACGGTCGCGACCACCTCTCGTCACGTCCACGCCCTGGCCGAGGACGAATCCCTCACCCCAGGAAGGCTTGTCGGCCATGCACTGTATGCACTGGAGCCGCTCCACGCGGTCTACGACCGCTTGCTTGCTGCCGGCGGTGATACTCCCGCATCCTCACCTACACCGCCCGTGGACGCCGCACGAGCAGAGGTCGCGCGCGTTCGCAGCAGCACCCATCGTCCGACCACGGCACCCGCACCGGCCGCCGGCATACGGCTGCCCTTCCCCCACCGCGCCCCACGGCGGAGCCATCCTTGACCGGAAAGCCTCCGCGGGCCCGAGGACCGCCTGAGTCCTGTGGGAGGGCCGGTGTCGAGGCACAGCAACCGGGCGGTGCACCAGAACAGGGCGGACGTTGCTTGATGCGGCATTGGAACGCGGCGGTCAGCGGGGAATCGGTCACCATTCGACGTTTGATCAGCGATGTGTCGCGTCAGGCCACGGAGTCCAAGTGGTCCGCACAGAAATCCTGGATGATTCGCAGGTCGACCAGCGCCTTCTCTCGAGCTTCCTGATGACCCGATGTTCCCTTGCCGGCCTTTTCCACCGCCTCGCCGATCACGTCTGTCACCGCCTTCGGGACCAATCGAGTCCCGAAGATGTAGCCCGTGTCGGCTCGGGTGCGCAAATCCCGATCAACCGCGTCCCAGGCCGCAAGGATCGCAGACTGGTTCGCGAGTGGGCCGTCACCACCGGGGTGTTCCAGGGCTCGAACCAAGGCTTGGATGTCCCTGTGTGCCTGAGTGCACAGCTTCCGGTATCGGGACCACATCTTGTGGGTCGCAACAACCGTGGCGATTCCGATCGTGACTGTGAGAGCAGGTAGGGCCTTGACGGTGTCTCGATCGATCCAGGCGAGCAGGGTGTACAGCATCACTGCCGCTCCACCGAAGGCAGTGAAGTTCGACAGGGTGCGGCTGGCCATGGCTCGGTAGGCTCGAGCGGCCAACCGTTGCAACTGGTTCTGCTTCGGCTCGATCCAGCGGGTGAAGAGCGGATAAAGGATGGCGAGAGCGAGCATCGTCGCTGCGTCCGCACCGTGGTCGGACAGGCGACCGGGCTCAGCGATGACCTTGTCCGCGACAGTAAGCGGGTGCATCCAACACCTGACTGCGACAAGCCCCCAGACCCAGAACTTGATGCATTCCCAGCGACTCGTGTAATCGCTCTGGCCAGTGCCGTGCAACCAGCGGATCATGCGGTCAGGGGCGCGGAAGGTGCGCTTGAACCAGCAGCGGATATCCGCCGGTGCCCGCCATTCCTGGCCAAACCCCTCCCATGCGTGGCGTCCGCGCATGGCGAGAAGTAAGCCGCAGACAAAGAGAACGACGCCTGTCCACCGATGCGGGCTGTCGTACAGCGAATTGCCCCAACCGTTGATCACCGCGCCGGCTGGCACGTAGAGGCGCCTCCAGTGGGAGAGCGCGGGGCGAGTCCAATACCAGATCGACATGAGCGAATCGTCTTGGCGGCACAGCATCGACGCCTGCGATTTGATGGAGTTCAGAGGTTACTGGGCTACAGCCGCCGAACCGTAGAACCTGACAGCTGCCCCAGCGTCTCTCCTCCGACCTCTTGATTCCTACAGCAGATCTCCGGCCAGGCCAAGCCGCCCTTTTTCCGGACTGTCGACACTCATCCGTTCGACTTTACATAGGGGTCGCCATGCCTCAAGACGTACACGCTGATCCGGTTCGCGTCGCAGATCACGACCTGGAGGATCTCGTTGCGACGGTGACGCGACTCGTCACGGACAGCCGGAAGCACGGCCAAAGGATCGCGTGCCTCGAAGAACCAGAAGCACTGCTCGCAGAATCCAAGGCCTCCACACTCACCCCGTCACCATGGGCGGCATCAAGCCTCTCCGCAGGCGCCACACCTTCCTTCTTCATCCTCGCCTTGGACGGCGCTGCATACGCCAACGAGCTGGCTGCCCTGTCGGAGTGGGTCCACCACCTCCTGCTGCCCGTCTACGGCCGGGAAATCTCCACCGGCCGCCCCTGGTGCGGGCAGTGGACCGAACACCCAGAGGCCGTCGCCCGCCTCCACGGTCTGTGGCTGGCCTGGCAGCAGCTCACCGATGCGGAGGCCGGGCCCTCCGGGCCCTCCACTTGGCACCGTGATCATTTGGATCCCGTCTGGCTGCAACTCCGCTCCCCCGACGGACCTTTCGGCGCTTGCACGACCAGCGCTGGACGGCCCGCGCACCGGCTTCTCCCGGCGCCTGAAACGGCGGTCTGAGATGGGGCTCCGAGACGAGCACCCGGGCTCGCCCGACTTCCGCCTCACTGGCTTCGCTCCGGCCAACGCCTTGGTTGAGGACAACTTCGAGTTGGTCACCACCGCAACAGACGAGCTCTCCGTCGTCGCTCAGCATCACAGCGCCGACGGTAGGAACACCTACCTGATCTTCTACGACACCACCGCGGTCTACGGTCATCCCGGGGCCCCGGCCTACATCGCCGCCCACGCCACCAGGGATCGTCGGCGACGCGTGTTCGACTTCGAGCACGCGAGCCATCCGCTCGTGCCGCTGGCGCAGAGCTGGTTGACGGAGAGGGGTTTTCCGACCGACGCACTCGTCTCCCTCCCCGCGCACGGGCCCCGCCCCGCGGACGACACGACTTCCCGGCTGGAAGGCCTCCTCCGCGCCAACCCCGGCAACGGCTATCAGGTGTTGGACCACTACACCGAACATGAGAGCCGCCTCGGTTACGGAACCAGGACGACGGCCCTGGTCCACGATGCTCACCCCCGGTCGGCGGCCAACCCGTTCAGGGTGTTCCTGGAAGAGGTCGACCCGGACTTCGAGACCTACACCATCCGGGAGGGGGCGTTCAGCAGCATCGAGGCCGCGGACATCTGGATCGCCGCCGGCAACCTGCCTCTGCCGCAGACGGCGACACCTTCCGTGGGTCGACGTGCTGGGGCAGCTCGAGCGAAGACGGCCTGCCCCGGCCCATCATCGTCGCCATCGCAGAACGCCAATGCTCTTGTACGACGCACAAGCACTCAGTCGCCCGCTGCCCGTAGGGGCGGACGGTGAAGACAGCCCGATTCGCGTTTGCCGCTCATCCCGACGCCCTGGCCGACCTGCGCAACGTGCCCGACCAGATTCGGGACCTGGCCCTGCTGGAGCTCCAGCATCTCGTGCACGGCAATGAACGTGGTGCTGCGATGCACCGGGAGCTCCTCGGCTGTCACAAGGTCTACGTGGATCCCGAGACCCGCTGGCGAATGGTCATCCAGTTCCGCGACGCCCCGCCCTCGTCCCAACACCGGCGCGAGATCTACCTGCTCGCGGTGGGTGAGCGGCAGGACAACGCGGTCTATCGAACCGCGGCACGGCGGCTCCAGCACACGCCGTCGACCGCGGGCCACGACCGTGTGAACCGACGTGCGCAGGTGGCCCGCGCACGGTCCATGCACTCGATGTCCGTACGACAGCCATCGCTTCAGGAGGGCCCCGCCTTTGCCTCTGCCCCCGTCCGTTCCGCCGCCCGCCCCACACGCCGGATCCCTTGAGCACGAGTACGTACTCGCAGCGCCCGTAGCCCTTGCCGGCAGCGGGGCCAGCAGGACCGTCTCCGAATCCCTGGACGCGGCCGTCGGCTGGTCCAAGGCGATCGCCTTCGGGACGGACGCCTATTACACCAGCCCCTGCCAGCGGGTGCGGATCGCGAACCCCGTGGAGAGCCACTACGGGGGCTGGACGATCGCCTTCGCCGAAGATGCTCTCGGAGTACCCGACTGGATCGCGACGCTCGGCCGCGAGACGCCTGCCGAAGTCGTCAGCGCCTTCACCGATGCGCTCGTCGCGGGCTTGGGCAACTCCTTCCGGGACCATCTCCTGGGCGGAGCGCTCTTCGTCCCTACCGGCCCGGCAGCGCTTCTCGCCGAACAGGGTTGGGAGCCTGCCCCCCGACAGTCCGGAGCCCACTTCCAGGTCGCGCCGGACGGCCACGCGGCCTACCGCATACGCCTCGGCCCGGCGCACACGTACGACGAGCTGATGGACCCCGAACTCTCGACGTGGCGGCTGTCCGGAGGTCCAGATCCCCTGACTGCACCGACATGGCAGGCCTACTTCACCGCTGGGACGCCCCAACACCTGATCGCCGCCTCCGCAAAGGCGCTCGCAGACCCCGAACCGGTCTCGCGATATGTTCACGCGATCCCCGAGCGCCATCCACCGCTCGTCACTACCCAGCCCGCGCGACGAGAGCGGTCGCAAACTGCTGCTGCTCGCGCCCGATCCGTACCAGGGTCACGACAACTGCGCGTCCTCGCCACCCCCATGCCTCAAGCCGGGTACACCGCCCCACCTCGCCGTCAACGATGACTGGCGGTGCCCGGCCAAAGACTGCCTCGGATTGAAGGCGCCCTTTTCGCAATTCGCGTGAGTGCTTATCGTCTTTTCCATGGCCAACGGGGTGTACCACACCAAGTACGGCATCACGATCAATTTGACCTTCGAGGACTTGGGCCACCCGGACCGTCCCGGACTGCTGGAGGAAATCACCCAGCCCGTCGGGGAGCGGGACCGTGACCTTCTGCAGTGCCTGACCGACTACCAGGGCGGCGATTGCCAGTGCGCACTTGCCGACAAGACGCCGTGGATGTTCGTACGTCGCCAGCGCCGCGCCGGCCGTGTCGTGTGGGTGGCCGCACACCTTCCGTTGACGCACACCGCAACGCCGGAGGAAAGCGACAAGCACAAGGCCATGAAGGAGCGCATAGCCCGCTCCGCCTCCCGTCACGGGCTCGACGTCCAGGTGGAGGCCCGGTCGTCGGACGGCCGGATCGTCACCGACGTCCTGGTGTCGGGTGCCGGTGGCCGGGTGGGGTGGGAGGCGCAGTACTCGCCGATCAGTGCGAGCCGAGTACGGCGGCGCTCCGGGCGAGCCCGGGAGAACGACATAGCGCCCCTGTGGGTGACCGGCGATGCGTCGTCGGAGATCATCGACCGCGCGCCCTGGACCAGGGTCGACGACGTGCCCTGGCAGCGCATCGTCTCGCCCCTGGCGTTGATCGTCCGAGGTGGTGTGCGGCACCTCCAGATCTGGAAGTGCGCTGCGAGCAGCGAGCGGTCCTGCCCCGAAACGGGTTTTCACTGCGGCAAGTTCCACAGTGGCTGGTTCCTGCCCGCCCTGTGCATACCGCAGGAGCGCGCCACCGCTCTGGATGAACTCGTCGTGACCAGTGCCGACGGCGAACACGTAGCCGTGCGGGTCCGCAACACCCAGGACCCCAGGCGCGCCTCCTACCTCTGGGCGCTGGCCAAAGATGTGGAGCGGTGGCGCGACCTCACCGACGACGGCGAAGGCGAGCCGGAGGACCGGCCGGCGGACGACGAGCCGGTCACCTACACCGAAGAGGAACTCGACAGCTCCTGTCGCTACGGCCACCAGGACCGCCCGTACTTCAGCGACCCGCGGCCCCGGCGGGACATGACGTCCGCCACGGGGCTCCACACCTTCGACATCGCCCCCGATCACCCCTACCGAGCCCCCAGCCGTCCGGTGCAGATGCGCCGTCTGTCCACCCGCGAGCGCGCAGTCATCGCGATGGAACTGGGCTGTCCCGTATGGGAGATCGGACCGTGCATGCTCTGCGCGGAGCCGATTCACCGTTACGGCCGGTCGAGCGGCCTCGCCTGCGTCAGCTGCCGGGCCACAGCCTTGAGCAGGTGACTGGTCAGCGCCGTGGGCGACGGCCTGGCTCTGCCGCACCACGTTCGACGGCGCGCGCGAGCGGGTTCGCGTCCCTGGAGCCCGCCCTCGGAGCTACGGTTCCGGCCGCTGCCGGGAGGTTCGCCACCCGCCGAAGACGCCAGACCAGGACGTCCGTGACGTTGTCGGCCGACTCCAACTCCCTCTGTTCGATCACTCGCTGGAGCAGAGACACCGGCTCGTGGCCGGCGCGCTCTGCTTCGTCGAGCGTCGCGGCCAGCGCATCCCAACCATGTGCCGCCAAGAGCCGATCGGCAAGGTCGGGGAGCGCCGAGCTCAGGGTGCCTGCGTGCCGTCGTCGGGTCGAAGCTGTGAGGCGACGCCCCTGTTCGCGCATCGCGGCGAGCGGGGAGGCTGCGGACGTAAGGTACGCGGCTCGGAGGTGCAGGGCCGTTTGTCGGGCGGCTGCTGCCTGCTGCGCGTGGCCGCGGGCGGAGTGCCACCGAGCGGCAGCCATCGTGGCGAGGACGAGCGTGGACAGAAGCATCGCAGTCGCGCCGCCGTCTTCACCCCGGCCGAGGGCATCGCCGGCCCGGAGGATTCCGCGTGCGGCCGACCTGAGCGCGCGGTTGTCGGCTCGCTCGGCCCGGACGTGGGAGCGGGTGGCGCGCTCGAAGGCACGTGCTGCCTGGTTCAGTTCGCCACGTGTCGCGGAGGCCGACGTCTGGGCGAGTACGTCAAGGAGTTCCCCAAGACCGACGAGTTGCCCAGTGGCGTCCTCGTCATCGTCCGTCACGAGGCTGACAGAAGCTCGCTCGGCCGACGGGACAGCGGCACGGCGGGTTCGGGCAGCCGGCTGATATCGGTCTTGCTGGACATCGGAGCCGTCGTCTTCCAGGCTTCCGGCTGCCAAGCGTCGCCGGATCTTCGGCAGTGACAGGTCGGGAGCCAGTTTCGATCCGGAGAACCAGATCGGCTCCCCGTCCCGGTTACGGTCGCCCGGCAGGGCCACCTTGTAGCCAAGGATGTCGCCGGAAGGCGCCCGACGTTTCTCGAGGCGCAGTCCTGCCTCCCTGATGCGACGGAAGAACTCGTCTTCGGTAGCGGCGCCGGCCAGCGCCTGGCGGACGGATGTGCGCAGGGTCTCCCGCGGCGGTTCCACTCGGCCGGTTCGTTCGGCCTTCGACCGTTCGGCGCTCGTCGGGCGCTGGGCGGCGGTGCGGTCGCCGGGGTTGAGGATCTGGAGGCCGAACTCGGCTTCGATCTTCCGGCATTCGGCCTGTGCTCGGATTCCGTCCTTGTGCCGTCGGGGGCGGCGCCCGTCTTCGCGGACGAGGGTGGCGACGAGGTGGATGTGGTCCTCGGCGTGACGTACGGCGATCCACCGGCAGGCCTGGCTGTCGCCCTCTTCGGCTATGCCGGTGGCGTGGACGATCCGCCGGGCGACCTGGGCCCACTCGGCATCGGTCAGCCGGCGGTCACCGGGGGCGGTCCGTACCGGGCAGTGCCAGACGTGGCGAGCCGGCCGTCGGTCGCTCGGCAGAGCCAGAACCGGCAGGTCGAGTCGGTCGGTGAGCTGCCTGAGGGTGGCGACCGGGTCCCGGCCCGGGTCAGGTGCGAGCTCGGGCAGCCAGGACGCCACCAGGTGGGGGTCGGTGTGCTCGTCCCGTCGGCCCGGTCCGTAGAGGTAGGCGAGGAGACCGTACGTCCGACCGCCCGTGGAGATGTCGGGTACCACGCGGTCAGCGCTTCGCGAGCCGGGTTGCGGAGTCCTCGACCCGGATGGCGGCGCTCAGGACACGGCGTACGGCTTCGTCCGTGTAGTCGGCGTGACCTCCGCTGTTCAGGACGCGGGCGACCTGGTTGAGGTTGTTGCCGGCGCGGGCGAGCTGGGCGGTGGCGCTCATGAGCTCGGCGACGAGCCCGCGCTGGTCGAGGAGCCAGGTCTTCGGTCCGTCCTGGGCTCGGGCGACGGCGACGGCGGCGTCCGCGAGGAAGCCGGCGGTCTTCAGTCCGACGGCCTCAGCGGCGCGTTGGACGTCGTCGAGCTCGTGCTGCGTGAGACGGACGCTGCGTACGAGGTCACGCTGCTCGCGCTGGCGTAGGCGGGGGCGCGTGCGCGGGGCGACGGCGGGCGGCTGCTCCTCCCCTCGCTGCGGGCCGCCCTCGGTCGCAGTGATCGGATCCGGCACCCCCTGGTGCCGGACCTCCCCCGCCCCCTGAGGGGCGGGGGCATGCGCTTCCGAAACTCCTCCGCGGCCATCGGCTGCGGAGGAGTTTCGGAAGCTACAGCTTGCTCGGCCTCGGGCAGGGCAGTCGTGTGTCGGCTGTGAGCTGGTCATCGCTCCTGGCCCGAGGGCTGAGGAGGAAGACCGCGAAGAATCTCGGCGACGTAGTCGAGGGCCAGGACGGGGTGGTGCAGGGTCCGGGGCACGCTGGTCGGGGTCCGCTGTACGGTCCAGATTCCGTCGGGGCCGGCTTCGGCCCGGTGCAGGTGACCGTGATCCTCCAGGACGGTGATCCAGACGTCGGCTTCGGCCTGGGTGGGCGGGGTCGTACGGATGTCCGTGCCTCCGGTTCGAGTCAGTGCGGGGCGGGGGTCTGTCGCGCTGCCGGTCCGGTACCCGAGGCGGTCCGGGCTTCGCTACGCAGCTGGCTCATCAGCACGGTGAGCCGGTCGTTGGAGAGCGGTAGGCCTTGGCCGCGGACGGCGTCCGCGACCACCTGACGGGTGATCCTGTCGGCCTCGGCGACCGCGCGGCGGGCTATCGGGAGGAGCGCGTCGGTCACCGGAGTGGTGTCCTGATGGCCGGTGGCCGCGGTGTCCGGGCGGGGTTCGTCGGCCGGGACGGTCACCTTGGCGTGCACGCGGCGGGTCACCGGCGCAGGTCTGGTGACCGGTTGTCCGCCCTGGTCATCCCCTCCGGTGTGCGTGTGCTGAGGCTGTGGCACGGAGCCGGTCAGCGGGTGGGCCGACTGTCCGGCGTCATTGAGGTCGTCTCGGACAGGGAGTTCGGTGACCCGGCGGGCTATGAGGATGTACAGGTGGACGGCACCGGCCAGGGCGAGCGGTGCGAGGGTGGACATCAGGCCCACCGTCGTGTCGCCGAGCCGGAGACCGGTGCCGGCGGTCTGCTGGTTCAGGCGTACGGCGTGGAGGGCGTTCGCCCCGATCGAGGCGGATGTTGCGGTCCCGAAGAGTAGCCATACGTAGCATCGGGCGGCGAGCGAGGCCGTGCGCAGGACGAGCAAGGCCCGTACGCCGTAGGCGATGAACCCGTCGATCACCAGGGGAAAGACCGCGGTGAGGTAGCCGCGGACGTGGATCGCGGTGGCCATCTGTTGGAGGGCGTCGTACGACAGAGCGCATCCGGCCGCGCCGAGGGCGACCACCGCTGCCCGGTCCCAGCTGGTGGTGCGGACCTGCATCGGGGCATCGAGGCTCACGCGGCCCTCCCGAGGTCCTGCTGGTCGTCCGAGTCGGCCGCCTGGCCAGTGACCACGTGGAGCCTGGGACGACCGGGTCGGTCCATGGCCCGGTTACGCGTCTCGCGCCGACTGCGGCGGTAGAGCTTGTCGGCGTACTCCTCGGTGATCTGGAGTAGCCAGGCCAGCCGTTCGGGCGGCATGCCGTCCCGGAAGGCGGCGCGCGCCACCGCCTTGCGTTCTGCGTCGGTCAGGTGGATGTCCCGGCCGGCCAAGACGGCGTTGACACGCGCGTAGTCGAGCCGGTCCCGGAACTTGCCGTGCAGGGGGTCGCGTTCTTCCTCGGTGAGTCCGCCCCGGATGCCGTCGCGGTCTCCGTTCTCCAGGGCGGCATCCAGGCAGGTGGGCCGGACCGTGCACTGGCCGCAGAAGGCTTTGGCCCGCCGGATGCGGTCGGTCTGGTCCGCCTCAGGGAAGAACAGCTCCGGGTCGACCGGCCGGCGGACGGTGGTGCGGCAGGCTGCCAGGTCCTGCCAGGCGTGGTCGCCGCGGCTGCGCAGGTTCCGGGGCTCGGTGGTGGTCATGCGGGTGTCTCCGTTCGCCCCGGCGCGCGCAGCAGGCGCGCGCCGGGGTGTGGTGCGTGGTTCGGTACGACGGTGCGAGCGCAGCCGTCAGGGCGTGGATCAGGCGTGGATGGCAGCGAGGCGTTGGCGCTCGGCCGCGAGGGCTCGTCTGCGGTCGGGGCCATCGAGGATGACCTTGTCGGTCATCTCGGTGAGGCGTGAAGCGACCCGGTCACCGATGTGCTCCCGGAGGTCGGCCATGCCGAGGTTGGTCGTGAGCAGCGTCGGGAGCATCTCGTTGTAGCGGCGGTTGATGAGCCGCATCGTGATCTCCTCGGTCCATTCGCTGTTCCGGGCCGCGCCGAGGTCGTCGACGATCAGCAGGGGACAGCGGGCGAGGTCCAGGAGTTCGCGCTCCCCGTCGTGCCCTGGACGGGGCCGCAGCTCGGCATACAGGTCCGCGGCCGTGGTGGCCTTCCACCGCAGCCGGACTCCGGCCGACACCAGCGAGCGGACCGCTCCGTACGCCTGGTGCGTCTTGCCGGTTCCGGTGGTGCCGACGATCAGCAGTGAGCGCCCCTGCGCGATGCCGGGGGCTCCGCCGGGGCCGGGCCGTCCGGCCTCGGCGATCTCCCGGACCCAGGCGCTGATGGCCGGATGGTCGGCGAAGGCGCTCCGGTAGCGGGCCGGGATCCGGGCTTCGGCCGCCCGGAGTGCGGGCAGCGGCTCGGAGACCTCGCTCGGAGGCGTGCTCGGGTCCTGGCCCCTGGCGACGAGGATGCTGGTGAGACGGCGGGCGAGCCCGCCGACGCGCTGGGCGTCGTGGTCGCGCATCACAGCTCCTCGGCGTAGGCGGCGGCCGGGTCGGCAGGGTTGGCCCAGGCCCGATGACCGGGCAGGTTAGGGCGCGTTCCCGTCCGCGCCAAACCGGTCGGTGCCGCGTTCATGACCTCGTGGACCACGCTGGGCAGCGTGCTCGGGTGAAGGCCCTTGGCGCGGTGGCGGTTCAATCCCTCGCGGACGTGGGCCGCGTCGATGCCTTCGGAGAGCAGCTTGGATACCTCGCGGCCCAGCCGTCCGAGGACGTCACGGGGCGGTCGGTGCGTGCAGGCTGCGGCGTACTCGGCGATGAGTTCCTGGGCCGAGGCGTGTTCGGGTACGGGAGCGCTCGCGCTCCCCGAAGGTAGAGATCCTAGATCCACGTTCCTAGGTCCTAGATCCGGACCGGGAGCCCTCGCTGCAGGCTCGCGGGGCGCTCCGTGCGTGGTCACGGAGGCCTCATTGAACCCGTTCCGACCTGCATTTTTTCGATTCACGGTGCCCTCAGGGCCGTGTTCTGACGCCTCCGTGAGTCCGCGCTGAGGGGGCACGGGGGTGCCCTGCCGCACTCCATGAGGGCTCCCGAGCACCACACCCGCCTCGTCGTGACGTGCGCAGGCGGGGTGGCGTACGCCGCTGGGCCGGTTGATCTTCTGGTGCAGGTGCCAGCTGACAATGTGGAGGTACCTCTTGCCGTCCTCCCCTGCGTAGCGGCAGACCAGTTCCTGGGTGGCGAGCTGGTCCAGGTCGTCCTCGACACCCACGGGGCCGTGATCCGGGCGCAGGGACCACAGCAGCCCTGCCAGGACCGCGGGTTGGTCACGGAACCGCCCGTGGTCGTCGGCCTGGGTGAGCAGACCGAAGAAGGTGCGTTCGGCGGTGAGGGAGACCGCTGCCAGGGACTCGGAGGCGAAGGCCTCCGGCTTGATGGTTCTGATCCGGGCCATGGTCAGCGCGCCCCTTCGGCTACGGGGCAGCGTTCGGCCGTGGGGCGCAGGACTCCACTATGGAGATCGAGGTCGTGCGGCTGGTCCCAGCGGACATCGGGATGGGCACGGATGATCCAGCGCGCCGCGGTCAGGCCACGTACCCGGGTCAGGGGTATGGCACGACCCAGCCGGTCGTAGGCACGGCAGAAGGGGCTCGGCCAGCTCTGGGTTGGGTCAAGTTGGGAGATCCGCAGTACGGCCGCTCCGGGCGCCATGTCCGCGAGGACGCGGGCGAGCCGGTGTGCCCGTGGGCTCCGGTACTCGGGCATGAGAGAATTCCTCACTCGTAAGTGGGCAGGGCGGCCGTTCTCGTCGAAAAGGCCAGCCGACCAGTCCCGGTTATGAATCCGCGCCCTCAGGGATGTCGGTGCGGTGCCCAGGAGCGGCTAACTCCTGGGCACCGCTGACGTTCAGCGCGGCCTCACCCTCGGGGTGATCCGCCGAGGGATGAGCAACATATGCACGCACCTTCGAACGTTCCAGCGCCCAGAGGGTGTTGCTGGCAACCGACTCCAACTCGACACATTTCGCGGCAGCCTGAAGGCGGCGCAGTTGGGCCGCGCCTACGGTCAGGGCCGAGGGCGACAATCCGCAGAACTCCGCGCACTATCGCGTGCGGGCGTGGACGCGACCGCGATGGAAGCCGATGCGCACCACGCAAGGAACGCACGGCCACAGTCGGTCTCCGTCATATCCCCCTCCTTTCCTGCCGCCTGCCTGGGGGCGGTGCGTGGACGCGGACCCGGCGGGTATCAATCGATCGCCACACCGTCCCTCAAGCGTCCCAGCAGCGGAAGGGAATCCCACTTCCGGAAGTACGATTTCCGGGACTAAAGTCCCTACCGCTTCCAACCGGGAGGTCGCCCCGCTCGCCAGCAAGCAATCCTTGCAATTACTGGGGCCACGCTCAGGGCGCTCACTTCAGGGAATGCTCATGTTGCAGGGAGTGAGGAATGAATCATGTACAGATACCCCGGAAGTCGGGACCAAAGTCCCGACCAGCGTCCCGCCCTGGATGAGCTCATCGGACTCGCCGGACTACTACGTGCCTGGCGGGCAGCGGCCGGCACAAAGATGCGGCGCAGCAAGCCCCTGTCGCAGGCCGAGGTGGCCGCTCGCGCCGGGATGACCGAGCGCTGGTACGGAGAGCTGGAGCGCGGCGCGTCTCCTCGCCTGAGGCGCCCGAAGATAGACCAGCTGGCCGCGGCGCTCCTCCTGGACGAGGACCAGCGCGAGACCCTCTACCTCTACACGGACGGAAGCTCCCCGCCCCGCTCCCCCAGACCTCCGGGCTATACCGAGGACCTCCACCCACTGCAGCTACTGCTCGATCACCAGATGCCACGGCCGGCGTACCTGAGCGATGCCTCGTGGAACATCGTCGGCTTCAACCGGGCGATGGCCCAGTGGTTCCCGTGGGTCCTCGAGCCGCGCCCCAACTTGATGCGCTGGGCCTTGCTGCATCCTGATGCGCGTGAGCAATACGTCGACTGGGAGGGCCACGCGAGGATCTACCTCGCCATGATGAGGATGGCCCTCGTGAAGCACGACCGGCTGCCCGAACTGGTCTCCCTACTGAACGAGGTCTTGTCCGACAGCGAGTGCCGCCGCATCTGGGAGGGCCAGCCGGAGTTGGTCAGCAGCCGCGACGGCCACGTGTTCCGGCTGCACATTTCCCGCTTCGACCACAAGGACATCGAAGTCGTCTCCCAGGTGCTCTACCCCGCGGCGTTCCCGCACCTCCGGTTCGTGGCCATCACGTGGCTCGGCAGCCGGGAAGACCCTGGCGTCGACGCTGACGGCCCCAACGCCGCCATCGCCGTCAACGGCGCCCCGCGGGCCACGCCGCCCCTGCGGGTCGACGGTACCCACCCCCGCCCCTACTGGTCACTCGACTCGTTCGAAGCCGCACGATCACTGGCCGGGTCGTCCCCCGTCGACCTGCCGGCCCTCAGCGACGCCGCCGGGGAGGGAATCCGGCTCACAGCCGACCGGTCGGGGCGGCACGTCATCTGGGCTACGAGCGAGGCCGGCGGCACGGTCGCCTTCGAGGACCTCAAAACGAGGGAAGCCCTCGCACGCATCCCGGTCTCCGCGCTCACCGCTGGCGCACGACGGGAGTACCAGGACCTCCTTCGATCCACCCTGGCTCCTGACGGGGCGACCGCGCTACGGCAGCTGGACGAGCTCCTCGTACCGCAGCTCGACACCATCGATCTCCTGGTCGAGCTGCGCAACCAGCTCAGTCCCGCCCCCGCGTCCGACTGATCGGACATCCTCAAGCGCGACGAGCCCGGTAGTCGGTCGGCGACGTGCCGAGAGTCCGCTGGAAGGCCCGGCGCATCGCCTCGGCGGTGGCGTAGCCACTGGCCGCAGCAACGTGTACGACGTCGTCGTCGGTGTCCTCGAGCAGCCGCCTCGCTGTCTCCAGCCGGGTGTTGGCCACGTAGCGCCCCGGGGTGACGCCCGTCTCCTCGGCGAACGCCCGCGTGAACTGCCGAGCCGAGAGGTTGGCACGACGCGCCAGGGCGTCCACGGACAGGTCCGCGTCAGGGTGTTCGGCGATCCACTGCTGCAGGTCACGCAACTCCTGGCGCTGCGCGAACTGGCCCTGCAGCTGCGTGCTGAACTGCGCCTGACCGCCTGCCCGGCGTAGGAACACGACCATGTGGCGCGCGATGGCGAGGGCTGCGTCCCGCCCCACGTCCTCCTCCACGAGAGCGAGGGCGAGGTCGATGCCAGCGGTGACACCGGCGGACGTGTACACCTCTCCGTCCCGGATGAAGATCGAGTCCGGTTCGACGGCGACGTCGGGATGCCGCTGCGCGAGCTCCTCCGCGCTGCTCCAGTGAGTCGTCGCTCTTTTGCCCGCGAGCAGCCCGGCCTCGGCAAGCAGGAACGCCCCCGTGCAGACGGAAACGATCCGCTCGACGTCTGCTGCGTTCTGCTTCAGCCACGAGACGACACCCGAACGGCCTGCACCGGGGTCGGGGACGCCTGCCGCCCCACCCGGCACGAGCACCGTGTGCGGAACCCCCGCTGCCGCCAGGTCAAGATCGGGCAGCAGCATCACGCCACTGAGGGACACCACAGCGGCCCCGCCCGGGGACGCCGTGGCAATGCGGTAGCCGGTCTGCCCCGGAGCGGTGGCGGAGAGGTATGCGTTGGCCCCCGCCAGCACGCCTACGGGGCCGGTGACGTCCAACGCCTCGACGCCGTCGTAGAGCGGGACCAACACCGTGCGGGGCCTCATACCTCAACGATGCCCACGGTCGCAGGTGGCCGCAATGCAGGCGTTTCCCATCCTGGTGCCAGGCCGGCGCTCGTAAAGTGAGCGCATGACACGGATCAGCAAGCGGAACGCCAGAGCCATTTTACTGGACGGCGACTCCCTCGTGCTGATCAAGCGCACGAAAGTCGGCCAGGATCCGTACTGGGTCACGGTGGGCGGGGGCATCGAGGACGGGGACCGGAGCGTAGAGGACGCGCTCCACCGGGAGGTCTTCGAGGAGCTGGGCGGAAGGCTGGCCAGAGCGGAGCTGGTGCATCTCATCACGGACCCCGTGGCCGACGGCCACGGAGTACAGCACTTCTTCGTTGCACGGCTGGCCCACATGGACCTCGAGGCACGGACTGGCACCGAGTTCGACAAGCCTGAGCGAGGGCGCTACGAGGTCGTCCGCGTTCCTTTCACCGCGGCAGCAATCCGGGAGCTGAATCTGATGCCGCCAGCGCTCGCGGAATTCATGGCCTGCAACGTCGAGGCGCTGAAGGCCGTCCTCGAAACCCAGATCCGAGCGTGCTGATTCGCGATGCTCGGTCCGCGGGCATCCCTCCGGCCCCTCCGTGTCCCAGGTGAACCGTGGTCCTGATCATTCGGTCTGTTCTGCACTTACTGGAGGTGACGCCCGTGCCCGCGAAGGTCACGAAGGAGAAGGTTCTCGTTTACGTCGTGCGCGACGGACGGCTTCTCGTATTCCGCCACACCGACTACTCCTATGAGGAGGTCGGTATCCAGGTCCCAGCGGGCAGCGTCCGCCCCGGAGAGACCCCGGAGGCCGCCGCTCTACGCGAAGCCCGCGAGGAGACGGGCCTTTCAGATTTCAAGATTGTCTGCAAGCTCGGGGAGACCGAGTACGACATCAGCCCTTATCGCCTCGAGATCCAGCACCGGCACGTCTTCCACCTGGAACTCACTGAGCCGACCCCGGAGCGGTGGATGAGCCAGGAAGACCACGACGGCGAGCAGGAGCCGACTCACTTCGAATGCTTCTGGATCCCGCTGGAGGCCGCACACATTCTCCAGTCCGGCCAAGGTGCGCTGCTTGGGCGACTGGTCGAGTAGCCACTGCCGCGGGGTGCCTCCCCCCTGACGCCGGCAGGGAAGGGGGCCAAGCTGCTCGTCGCAGCGCACGGCCTTCGGCACCCGGGAAGGGCTCCGCCTTCCCTATCGCTGCCTCACGCCCCGCGCAGTTGACCCCTCAGGCAGTGTCAGCGGCGCGGGCGGCGCACACCAGCTACAAAGGCAGGAACGGACTGGGCTTGCCGTGCCACGAGATGCGGAGCGCGTCGCGGGCTCGGGTGGCTGCGACGAAGAGCTGGTTACGGCTCTTCATGAGCTCGCGTTCATACCGGGTGGGATCGGTCTTCGCGTACTGCTCCAGGAGAGCTGCACGCGGAAGGATCCCGTCGCTGGCGCCGATGATCGCAAGTTTCTGGTATTCGAGCCCCTTGAATCGGTGCATCGTGCCGATGTGAACCTCGCCGTTCCCCTGCGGCCCTTCCTTGGTGAGAGTGGCTGTGGTGATGCCATGCTTCATCGCCAGGTCCGAAGCGACGCGGCCGGCCATCTCACCGTCGGCGACGCAGACGGCCATGGTGCCGCTCGGGTCGCGTACGGTGCCGTCCGCGCCCGGCTGGGTGATGGCCGCGCGCCACTGCTTGAGGGCGTCGGCGAGCTGGGCAATCTCGTCGGTCCAGTCGGCGCAGGCAACGAACTCGGGAGCTGGGCCGTGCAACAGGGAGTGGTAGCCGTCGAGGCTGTCGGTGCCGTCGTCGAGGTCGTCATAGGTTGCCCCGCTGACAACCTTGGCGGCCTGGTCGAGGATCTCCTGCGTGGTGCGGTAGCTGAGCGTCAGCTTCGAGGCGCGGCCGCGGATCTGGACACCGACGGTGGAAAGGGTCACCTGCCGGTCGTAAATCCGCTGGTGGGTATCGCTTGCAATAAAGAGATCGCCTTCGCCGGACGCGACCATGGCGCGCAGCATCTTCCAATGGGCGGGACTGAGGTCCTGGGCTTCGTCGACGACGATGTGCTGGTAGCGATGACGCACGTAGCGCATGGCGGAGCTGTTGTCGTCGAGGTGGACCAGGTCACCCCCGCCGATGTCCGCCTTGTGCTCGGCACGGACCTTGATCTTGTGGGCACGTTCCATCTCGTAGCGGGCCGCCCGTTCAGCGGCCTGGGCCCAGGTCTCCCGGCCAAGGCCGTTCAGACGCAGAGTGAACTGTTCGAGCAGCTTCCAGATGGCGGCACGTTCGGGGCGGCTCAGGGCACGCCCCATACCGGCGCGGCGGGCTTTGAAGTAGTCCTGGCGGGTCGCTAGGGACTGGCCGAGGACGATCTGTTCCCATTCGTCGAACAGGAACTCGGCACCCCATCGTTGCTCGTCGTGCTCGAAAAGGACCTCCCGAAGGACGTCCAAGGCCGCTTCCCCGCTGATGAGGCTGCGCTGCGAGCCCGGGGCGGCGTTCTCGTTGAGGACGCTCTGCGCGAGCTGGTCGATGTGCTTGATGTCGACGCGGCCGAGCAGTACCGGATCCATGAGCGAGCTGAGCCTTGAGCGCAGGTCGGCCGTGAGGTTCTTGGTGTACGTGGTCAGCAGGATCGGCTTGTTGTGGCCGGGCGGCAGGGCGGCGGCGAGACGAGCGACGCGGTGGAGGGCGACGATGGTCTTGCCAGTCCCAGGGCCGCCGCTGACCCGGGCCGGGCCGCCGTAGTTCCGCTCGACGATCTTGCGCTGGGTGGGGTGGAGGTAGACCTTCCAGGCACGGAAGTCACCCTCGGCAAGGACGTTGCGAATGTCGTCGTCGACCGTAGTGACCGCGGTACGGCTGAGGGCCGCCGCCATGTCGTCCTCGAAGCCCGGCTCGAGTTCGGTGGCAGCGGGCTGGGTGATCTCGCGCTCGACCTCGTCCACCGACATGCCGGATCCGAGGCCGGTGAGGATCTCTGCGGTCAGGCGCGGAGCGCCGGCGATGAGCTGGTCGAGCTCCTCGTCGGTCCCGACGGTGAGGGCAAGGTCGATGAGCGCGTCCGTGACACCGAGTCGGCTCAGGTCTGCCGGGGTGCAGCCCACGAGGAGCGGTTCCGCGGCGGCAACGGCAGGTTCGGGCGTCACGACGGGTGCGGGCGTGGGCTCGACTGCAGCGGTCTGCTCGTCCGGAGCCGGAGTCAGCTGGAGTCCCGCACGCTGGAGGACGCTCTGACCGACGACGCCGAGGTCGACGAACTCGATCTCACCAGTGATCCGATTGATCGCGACGGTGAGTTCCTCGTAGACGTCCTTCCGGTGGCGTACGGCGACGATCAGCCACTGCGGGATGCCATCGACACCGACGCCGGCCCGGGCGAGAAGCGCCCGGTACGAGCGGTCGATCTTGGCTCGGAAGATCCGGCCGTCGCCCTTTAGGGGCTTGAGGTCGAGGCTGGGGTGGTCGGGGTCGGAACGGAATTGGTGACAGAAGTCGTAGAACTTCGTCTTGACCGACGACTCCATCTTGTAGAGCTCGTTTTCGGCCTTCTGGTAGAGGCTGAGGCGTGCGGTCATCGTGCGGCACCCTGTTCTTCGGAGTCTGAGCGGGCTGTGGCGTCGGGAAGGGCGGCCAGCAGGGCGTCGAGGTCGGCGAGCCAGTCGTGAGCCGAGCGGATGGTGAACCCGGCATCGCGGTAGGCACGCCAGGTCTTGTCGCTCTCCTCGTCCTCCTGGTCGTACGGCTCGGCCATGATGGCGATCCGCATGTCTCCGTGGTCCCAGGCAAAGTCGGCGAGCCAGCCTCGTTCGCCGAGTTCGAAGCCGTAGGCAGGAGCCTTCTTGCCGCCGTCGGCCAGGGCGTGGGCGAGGCGGGTGAGCAGGGCCTCAGGTCCGTCCTCGTCGAGGTATTCGAGGATTTCCTGGTCCCACAGCAGGTCCCGCAGCTTCGCTTCCAGCGGGGTGGCCTCCGATGCCTCCACTGCAGGACGCTCTGGCGCGGGCGTGAAAGTGCCGAACTGCACGATCAGAGATTCGAGTTCGCCGAGGCCGCCGAAGGCCTTGAATACCGAGGTGTCGCACTTCGCCGCGGTGGCCGTAGTCAGCTGAACGCCGTCACCGCCGTCATGGGCGAGGAACTGCAGGATGTTGGACCACTGGAGCCAGGAACGCCAGCGTGCCTTGTGCTCGGGCGTGCCGAGCAGCTCGGGTGCTGTGTCGTCGAGGCATACCAGGGCGGACCAGCGCCTGGTGGCTCCGTCGACGAGGAAGGCCACGGGGAGACCGGACTGGTCGCAGGTCTGGAACAGGTTGAGCGTGCCAGTGCCCTGGACGACGGCCGGGTCAGTGCCGTCGGTGCGGCCCCAGGCTTCGAGGAGGAGGTTGAGCGACTGGCGGGTCTGGTCGGGGCTGCCGTTGCCGACGAGGATCTCCTGGCCCGTTCCGAGGAGTCCTCCGACCATGGCCGATGCCCGCCTGCCCCAGGCCGCGTCGTCCGGAGTGCGCAGGTAGGCGAGGAGCATCGTCATCGGGTCGGCGAACGCAGTCGTGACGAGATCGTCGCCACCGTGTTCGGCGAAGAGCTGCTTGGCGATGTCCTGGGCGCTGTGCGGATAGGGGGGCCACACCGGCTCGGCCAGCTCCCGCCCTGAGGAGGTCTGAGCAGTGCCGGCCTGCCGCTCGAAGACTTCGAGGTCATCCCAGGTGAGCTGGAAGACGATGCGCCCGTTCGCCCGGAGCCGGTTGCGTTTGTCGGCGTCACCGGCGAGCCGGTTGTGCCGGCGGGTGGCGTGGTAACGGTGTCCGTCCAGGTAGACAGTGATCTTCTGCTTGGGAGCCTCGGTGCGTTCGAAGGTGAAGTCGGTGCGCGTGAACCCCTCGTTGCGCTGGGTGGTCAAACGCCACCTGTGGACAGTGCCGAACTCGTCCAGCTGCAGGTAGGCGCTGTTGTCGCTGCTCTCCTCCAGCGCGACATTGTTGCGCGGGCCGGCCCATCCACGCAGGGCCTTGAGGAAGCGTGCCTCGAGGTCGGACTCAACCTGTCCGTCGAGGCCAATCTGGTCGGTGTTGCCTACCGGCTTTGTGTTCCAGGCGTCGGTGTCGGTGCCGAGGAGTTCGTCGAGGATCTCCCGGGCCGCCTGGCGCGAGACGCGGTCGATGTGCTGTTCGTCGGCGTATCGGTACAGGCATCGGTGGCAGGCCGGCACGGCCTCCCCGTTGCAGGGGCACTCGTCGAGCAGGCGGCGCGCGCCCTCGAGTACCTGCCGAAAAGCAGCCGGGTCGGTCAGCCGGTCGAGGTAGCCGGTGCCGTGCGGGAGGCGGTCGTACAGGACGAGGAAGTGCCGCTTTTCAGCGGTGTCGCGGTCCGGCATGGTGGCAATGGTGGTGTCAAGGTGCTGCGGGTCGCCGCCGAAGGCTGCGTCCACCCCCAGGCGCAGGGCCGCTTGGAATGAGTGGACCCGCTCCTCTACGAGGACAGTCGCAGCGGGCAGCAGGATGCGCAGGGCTTCGGTTTCCAGTTCGTGGGCCAGCAGGACGGGCTCCTGGGACACGCCCTGCTTTCCGCGCCGCAACGGGCACCAGGGGGTGTGGTGCTTGATTTCTCGCTGGCGATTGGCGGAGTTGTCGACGGCGTCTCGGTCGTCATCGAAGACCGGCCGTCCGTCGGCGGTCGCGGCTCCGCAGGCAGTACACACGTGGAAGGGAGAAATGCGCACGGGCCGCCCGGCGAGCTGATCGTTCTCCTGGGCTCCGATGCTGAGCGGCCCGGCGTTGACCCGGCGGATGACGGCGTGGCGGGTGTAGTCCACGCCGAAGATCTCCTTGGTGTGCCGCCAGGACTTGCCCGGGGCGAAGTCCTCCGGGGCGATGTCGACCATGTCCACGACGGTGTAGAAGCGGTGATCGCGGTCGTCGCTCTCGTCGCCGATCCTGGCGTCCTCGCGCTTGTCGCGGGCGGTCACGATGCTGGGTTGGACGATCTGCCACAGGCTGCCGGAGTCGGCAATGCCAGCCTCCCCGCAGCGCGGACAGGGGGTGATGTCGTGCTCTGCGTTCTCGGTGCGGACATAGCCGCACGAGGGGCAGAAGCGCCAGTGGCGCCAGTCCTGGTCCCGGCCGGTGACGATGTCGATGCCGGTGATGCGGTGCTTGTAGCCCTCAGCGTAGAAGGTGTTGCCGGGGGCCAGTTCGGACAGGGCGAAGCTGCGCGGCCGCCCGTAGGAGAATTGCTTCGACTTGTAGCTGTCCCGTCCCTCGGATGTGGTGCCCTCTGGCCAGTACACGCTGGCCTGAAGGGTGGTTGTGGCGTCGATGAGGGCGTAGTTGGGCAGAAGGCCGAGGTCGCACAGCACGGTCTGTGACGGCTGACGCTGGCGCGTGGCTCCCTGCTTCGAGAGGGCGCCCATTTCCGCTTCCAGCTCCGCCTTCGTACGCGCCTGCTCGTCGTCGCCTTCCTTGAGCTCGTCGATGGCAGAACGGATCGTCCGGATACGGGTGCGCAGTTTTTGGTTCTCGCGCTCCCACTCCCGCTCTGCCTTCTCGATCGCGCTGCGGATGCCTCGGACCGCGTACTTCCTCAGCTCCTCCTGGGCGGTCTCGGTCACGCCGGCCGGGAACAGCGCAAGGAAGCCGTCCACGAGCTCCGCACCATGAGCGAGTGCGGCTTCGGTGAAGTCGGCGAGGTAGCCGGAGGGGCCGAAGAGCTCGTCCACACGCCGGGACAGGGCTGCAAGCGGCTTGCCGTCCTCGCGCAGCAGGCGGCCGCGCGCCGCGAGATCGAGAAGGTGGGCGGTGTACTGGCGTCGCAGGATCTCGATGGCCGACAGGTACGAGCCCGGCGGCACGATCCGCCCATCGATCATGTCGCGCGGCCGGTCGAGGAAGTACAGGTCGCGGCGGGATCGGTCGGGGATGGTGAGGAGGAAGGCGTTGCCGGTACGGCGCCCGGCCCGGCCCGCCTGCTGGGCGTAGTTCGCCGGCCGGCGCGGCAGCGCACCGAGGACGACGGCGGACAGGTCGCCGATGTCGATGCCCATCTCCAGAGTGGGCGTGCAGGACAGCACGTTGGGGTCGTTGAACCCCTCTCCCTTGCGGAACGCCTCCTCGACGCGCTCGCGCTTGCCCCGGGAGAGTAGACCCGTGTGCTCGGCGGTGATGACCTGGTACGTCCCAGCTCGCCGGTACAGGCGGCGGTAGTAGTCGTCGCGGTAGTCGCGGTCCCGGTCGTGTCGGTCCACGGTTTCCAGCCACCGGTCGCCCGCGACCAGCCGACCGGCCGAGCAGCGGTACGACTGGCAAGGCTGCCCGTGGTACTGCTCCAGCAGTGAGGGATGGACGGTCTGCTCCCAGAAACACTTCGGGCACCGCACATACGACTCGTTGACCTGGGCCTCGGACAACAACTGCAGCTGGACGGCACCCGGCTGGAGCCCGTAGACGCGGATGGCCGTATCGCGCGGCGTGCGCGCGGCGAGCAGTCCGGCGTCGGTGAGCCGGGGCAGCAGCCGCACCCAGAACTCATCGGCCTGCTCACGGGTCATGTCGAAGCAGCGCTGGGCCCAGGACTGATACCAGGACAGACGTCCCGCGGCGAAGTCGAACTCGCTCTTCTGCTTCGGCCGGGCGAGCAGGAAACTCGGCGCGGAGACGCCCCTGGGAAAGGCCTTCATGCCGCGCGGGCGGCCACCCCAGATGAAGTAGCGGCTTGTTCCCGCCTCGTCGAGGAACTTGTCCAGCCAGCGGTGCCCGACGGCTCCTCTCGTACGCAGTCGCTCCAGCAGGCCGCGTAGGAAGGCCAGGTACCGGTCGTCGTCATGAGCGGTGAGGGCCAGCCCGTGTTGGGCGGACTCCTCGTGGGCGGTACGTACGATCGCGACGGCCGCCCGCTGGTCGGGGATGTTCACCCAGGCGGCGGCGGTGCGGGTCAGTTCGAGGGTACGACCGTTCCGGGAACGGTGACCGAACTCCATCACGGCCTCGAACGCGAACCGCTCACCGATCAGGTCCCAGGTCCTCTTGTCTCCGCCGCGTCCCCTGCCCGACAGCAGTCGCGCAACTCCCGCGTCGTCGTGCAGGTCCGGCGGGACGACTGCGGCGAGCGTCTCACGATCGGTGGTGGACACGACGACGTCGGCGACGAGGTCATTCAGCGCGGTGGACCGCTGCTCGCTGAGGTGCTTGGTGAACAGGGCCCGCAAGGAGAACGTGTACGAGCGGGAGGCAACGAAGCCGGCCCGGTGCGCAGCATCCTGCACCGAGTCGTTGAACATCAGCGTCTTCGTCTCACGCTGCGCCTTGTCCATCTCCCCGTCGGTGAAGAGCTGGGTGATGGACGCGGCGGCAAGTGCGGCAGCGCCCGTACCAAGGAAGCGAATGGTGTTGTGGGTACCGCACGCCGGGCACCAGTCGTCCTTGGCCGCCCGTTCCGCGATGTCCCCGAGCTGAACGAGCACGAAGACCGAATCGGGGCCGGCGGGCTGCGGGTTCCCCTCGTCGTCGTAATCGCCCTGAGGGTCGGGCAGGCGCAGGCGACGGGAGGTACCGTCGAGCACCATGAGCACGCCCGCCCCGCCGGTGGTCAGCGACCTCTGCACCGCCGGGTCCATGGCAGTACGGCCGTTGCCCTCGCGAGCCTCGTTGTCCGTGGCCGCCACCAGGGTGCGCACCTTGGACTTGTTGGCCGTGACGGTGGCCCGTCGAATCTCGTGGGCCCCAAAGCTCAGCTCCTCCAGGTCCGACTCGGGAGCCAGGACCGACCAGCCGGAGCGCCCACACTCGCGGCAGTAGACCGCAGGCAGGAAGACCTTCGTGTCACGCGAGGTGGTCGTATCAGGCGTCGCGCGCAGCCGGCTCTCCGCCCCGATGGTGTCCCAAGCGAACTCAGCCTTCGGCCAGGGGAGCACACCCCTCAGCATGCGGGTGACGGACCGCGCCCACGGGTGCACCTCGACCTGGACGAAGGGGCGGCTGGTCGCGGTCGGCGCCCCAGAGGCGCGCGCAACGGACAGCAGGGCGACGAAGCGGGCGAGTGCCACTGCGGCAACCTGCGGCCGCGTCGTGATCGCCTCGTCCCAGCTCTTCGCCCCACTGCGACGCATCACGTCGAGCACTTCGTCGTAGGTGCACGCGGTACCGTCGAAGGCCTTCAGCACCGCGTACGTCAGACGGTTGCGCCGAAGCGCTGCGCCGAGCACGACCGGATCGGTGATGCGGCTTCCGGTGACGGCCTCGGCGAGATCCGCGAGGGCCTCTGGGCCGGACGCCGGATCCGACAGAGCGGTCAGCGCCTCGGGGGGCGCGGCCTGGCCGGGAAGGAACTTCGCGTCCGTGATCGAATCATCGAGCATGAACTCGTCGACCGTCAGACGGTTCTCACCGATGATCGCGTCCTCGGTGAACTCGGCACCGAAGACGCTGCCGGCCACGGAGAGGAGCTGCCGAACCCCGTCGGCGTCAGTGCCGGAAGCAAGGGTCGCGGAAGTGGCGACGGGAGTGATCGTGCCGAGCGGCTTGCCGGGCTCGTTCGCGCCAACGGCGATGGCGAGGCGGCGCAGCAGCATGGCGACGTCGGTGCCCTGCGCACCGTCGTAGGTGTGGAACTCGTCGACGACCACGTAGCGGATATCGCTGTCGTCCCACAGCGAGCCATCGGCGGCCCGCTGCAGGAGCAGATCGAGCATCTTGTAATTGGTGATCAAGATGTCGGGCGGGGACAGTTGCATGTCCTGCCGGCGGGTGTAAACCCGGTCGTAGTGCGTCGCCGCCTTGTCCCCGATGTACAGGCCGGCTCGTACGCCGCTCAGCTCGTCGTAGTCGCTGAGCAGCGCGTTGATACGGGCCGCTTGGTCAGTGGCCAGGGCGTTCATCGGGTAGAGGAAGATCGCCTTGACCCCGTTGTTCCCGGCCGCGCGCTCGCGGGCGCAGTGATCGAGCACGGGGTACAGGAACGACTCGGTCTTGCCGGAGCCCGTACCCGTCGTGACCAACGTGGGCTGAGGTACATGCCCGTCCTTCGAGGTGAGCCGGGCGAAGGCACGAGCCTGGTGCGCGTACGGCGTCCAGCCGTCCGTACGTACCCAGTCCAGGTGCTGCTGCCAGCCGGCGCCGGCTGGCGTGAAGGGGGTGCGGAGTCGAAGATACGGGCCGCGGAACATGCCCGTCGTCTCGTCCCCAAGGAAGGCGTGGAGCGCCTTGCGGACACCCTCGTCGGCGAGGCCGTACGTCGTGGACAGGTACTGGAGCAGGCTCTCCTTGAGTCCCTGCGCTTCGAGGGTCGGCCTCACGAGGTCGGGACCTCCATCTTCTCCGGGTCCCACAGACCCTTGCTCACTGCTTCGTCGAGGCGCTGCCTGAAGTAGGTGTGGGCTTCACGCATCTCGCGCTCGCGTTCGGCCTTGTAGAAGGGGGCGGTGTATCCGTCGGGGACGGGGGCGGTGGTCGTCGGGTCCTTCTCGTAGGCCTCCCGATAGGACTCAAACTGGGTCCAGTGGTCCTTCGTCTGGTCGAACCCATAGGTGTATCGGTCTCCGGCGATCTTCCGCTCGGTGGCATCGAACCACGTCACTCGGTCGAAATCCTGCATGATCGGGAAACGGGCCCGGTACATGGCGATGAGAGTGTCCGCGTCGATGCCGAGCCAGACGGCGACGAGCGCATCGATCTCGACCAGGGCGGCTCTGCGGGCGTACTCAGTACGGAGTGGGGTGTCACGCTGCCAGCTGGGGGTGACGTCGTGCAGCTCGGTCGTGAGGTTGGGCCACTTGATCGCCCAGGGCTCGTAACCGGGCCAGCTGGGGTCGTAAAGCTCCGCCCAGAGGTCGGCGTAAGCGGTGGTAAGGGCGTTCAGGCGGAGGGTGCGGAGGAGGAGGGCGGGGGCTAGAGGGTGATCAGCATAGGCTGCAGGCATGCCTGCAGCCCGAGCGGGATTGAGGTTGCTGTCACCACTTGTGCGCAGCAAATAGTCACTAGGGATTCCCGCCCACAGACCAGCGTTCAAGACATCTGTACGCCGGTCACCAACTGAAGCACTACACACGCCGTCGATGTGCGATGCCCCGGGCGGCAGCAACGCAACGTACAGACTGCGTTCCGTATCAGGGGCAATCATTCTTCGCCAAGCGATTCGATAGAAATGGGCATACGACTTACTGGCTTTGGCCAGGAGGAACCTCTCTACCTCTTCGTCTTCGACCTCCTCCAGCTGCACCTTGCGCCTGTCTGCGAGCTGCTGCCGTGCCTGCTCCCGCTCCTCCAACGACGCGAGCAGCGCCTCATACCTCTCCGAGTCAGCCCACCGATCCTGCTCGCCTACATACACGTCGCGTGGTGCCACGCGGCGGTACTCGGACTCGGGTACTGCGTCGTCTACGAGCGCCTTCGGGTTAAGACCACATACCTCACCGCTGCCCTGGCTGGGCTGCTTAAACATCGGGTTGGCTACGCCGATCTGCGGCCCCTTGAGGATGACGTCGCTCCACGCTGTCGCCTGGTAGTCGCCCTGGCCATCGACCCCGGTGTTGTAGTCGACAAGTCGCTGGTCCTTGGCAGGGCCGAACTGTGCCTTCTTAGATGCGCCTTCATCAAATCCGACAGAAACTCTCGGCGTTAGCATTCCGAGGCGAAGAGGATAGGCGCCGAGCGCATCGATCGCCGCGTCTTCCGCTGTACTCACCGGTGTGAGGAGGCGCGTGTGCTCCAGAGGCCCCTCATCACCTGCGAGTCTCTGCCACCGTTTGAGGGTGTCAGGGGTAACATGGACGACCCGCTTTGGGTGAGGTCGTTCGTCCCAGTCTCCGTTGTACTTGACACCTGGGTCATCGCCGATGTCCTCGGCAGTGGAGGACCTCCGGAGCGCGTCGACCGTAAAGAGCCACGACAGCGACTCGAAGGAGATCTCCCCTTCGTCCCCATAGATGTGCACACCGAAGTGGCTGGACCTCCCCACCGGCGGCGGGAAGAAGCGGTTGCCCGCATTGACGAAGTCACCGTGCACGCGCAACCGCCGGTACGCCGCTGACCGCAGCGCAACCTCCTTGTCCCCGGCGAAGTGCGTATCGGGGTGCACCATCCCAGCTGTCCCGCCTCGCCCTGTGTGGTCCCAAATCTCGCACATAAACGCCCGATACAAATCAGGCCGAGTGCCTGAGACGAGTGGGTACACCGGTGACGCCGCCAGGTACGACGCCATCGTCACCGTATTCGTCACCTCGTCAAGCAGGTACTCCCGCACCTCCTCGCGCGTAAGTTCATCACCCCTCCGCCTGCCCTTCACCTCCGCCTTCGGCTTCTCTGTGAGCATGAACCACGGTTCGTACTCCGCAAGGACCTGGTCTTCCTTCCACTCCGGACGCACCCACGGAGGGTTGCCCACCTGCAGGTCGAAACCCCCCGCCTCGCTGGCGAAAACGCCTACGAAGTCCAGCTCCCAATGGAGGAATCCCTGTTCTTCCGCGATGTCACGGACGATCCGCATCCACGGGTAGCGGGTCTCGACCGCCTTCCGGGCATCATCCATGTCCATCTCAGGCTGAGTCTGAATCAGCTCTTCGAGGGCCTTCAGGTCCTTGAGCGATTCAACGGACGACAGGATCGTCCCCTGGGCCAAGTCCTTTGTGCCGAGCATGGACTCCAGGAAGGCGATCCAGTCCTCCAGATCTGCCAGCGGGATAATCTCGCGGCGTCGTGCCAGCCCGCGGGGCTTCCTCTGCGGAGAGCGGGTACGCGCCTTCTCTCCCTCCGCCTGCTTCGGGAGTTCCCCTTCGGGATCGTCCTCGCCCAGGGACATCTGGTCACCGTCCAGAGCGAACAGCATCCGGCTCTCGATGACCTGCGGCAGGGCCGTGGGCTCAGGCACGGTCTGCACATTCTCGACGGCCGGCCCTGCCACCGACGACAACAGGGCATCCAGGTCAACCCCAGCCTCCGCCGTGACCACCGGAGCCGTGGTGTACTCCGCGTCCGTCCCGTCCAGCAGCCCCACCTTGTCCAGCGGCCAGAACCACAGCGCGCACCAGGCGTCCATGACCTGCTTGAGGCGCCAGTACGGAGAGCCCTCTGCCTCGAAGAGGTCCTTGAAGACCTGTTCCTTGGTCAGCGGGAGGCTCTGGTCCCCGTTCTGCTTGTCGTGGCGGAGGAAGGCGTACTCCTCTGCATCCTCCCTGCGGGTGGTCCCCCAGACGTCGATGGTGCGGGCGATCTCCTGCTCGCTGAGTTCCATCCGCTTGGCGACGAGCTTCCACAAGAATTCGACACGACGTGCTACCGCCTGCAGTCGGGCGACTTGGCTCGCCTTGCCGCCCGTCGTCTTGGGCTTGGCTTGTACGCCCTTCTTCCATCCCTTGAGCTGATCCACCTGCGGCCGGGCGAGCTGCTCGACCAGCTTCCTCGCATCGCCGCTCGCCCCCGCGACCGCACCCCAACCAGGGGTGGGCAGGAGGAACTGGTGCACGGCGCCCTCCGGTAGCGGCTGCTCCGCACCGTCCCCGGCCGCACGGAACGGCAACTTGGTCGGCGTCTGGGCGCCGATGGTCCGCTCCTTCTTGATGCGCTCGACCTCGTACACCCACCGCCGCGCCCCGATCAAGGAGTTGCCACGCCGCAGGTGGAGGCCAAACCAAGGCGCACGCATACCGGGGTGCATGGTGTTGAGCCACAGCGATACCTCGGCGAGCTCCACACCCGTCTCGTTGAGGTCGATCCCATACGCGTTGTGAAGGGCGATGTACGCCTTCACCTTCTGCTTCGCCTCGAGTGCCTTCGATGTGTCCAGGTTGGCGCCCAGCTCCTCCTGGCGGCGCTTGAGGTACTCCTCCGCGACCAGGTCGATCGCCTTGTTGAGGAACGCCCCGGAGCCGAGGGCCGGTTCGCAGATCGTGTAGCGCAGGAGTTCGCTCGCGCGAGTCCGGACAGGGTTGCCGTCGGCGTCCTCCTGGTCGAGGCGGTGCTTCAGCGCCAGCTCGACGGTGACCTCGGTGAGGGACTCGGGCGTGTAGTACGAGGCGGACGTCTCGCGGTCGCGGCCGGCCAGACGGTAGACGAACCTGCCCGGGGCGTACTTCTTGGCTCCGCGCAGGCCGTGCTGTTCGGTGTCCTCGGCGGAGTACACGACGTGCGTGTTCTCCGGGTAGTCGTTCAGCCGCTCGGCAGGGACGAGCCAGGATCCCTTCTCGGGGTCGCCGTACTGCTTACCGGCCTTCTTGGCACCGGGCTTGGCGACCTCGGCCAGCTCCCTCTTCTCGTCGATGATGCCGGTGTACGACATCAGGCCTTCGTAGACGGCGCCGAGCTGGTTGATGCCAAGATTACGGTAGGAAATGAAGCCGCCCTGCCGGCCCCTCTGGCCAGCCTCCTTCAGCGTGAGCAGACGCAGCACCTCGTGCAGGGCCTCGTTGCGCAGCCGCAGGTCCAACCACCGCGGCCTCTCGTCCCCGTCCTCGTCCCAGCGGGGGTCCAGGACACCAGTACCGATGAGGGTGATCGCCTTGGGGTCGAACAGCTCGCTGCGCAGCGGCTCGAAGCGGAGGCCGCGCTCTTCGCTGCGCTCAGCGGCGGGCTTTTCGTCTCCGGCTTCGGTGCCGTGCGGACGGTGTCCGAAGTTGACCTTGTTGAAGAGGACGTCGAGGGAGGCGTAAAGGTGGAAGCCGTCTCGGCTGTCCTCGTCGACCAGCTTGCGCTCGCGCGCAACCAGCTCGCGCAGCCGGGCGATCGAGTAGCCAGCCTCGTAGGTGGAGTCGTCAGCGGGCAGGATGCCCAGTTCCGGGCGGGCCTCCGCGTACAGGAGGAAGAGGATGCGGTAGAGGTAGCGCAGGGATTCGCGGGTGAGCTGTTTGGCGAACGGGCCCTTCCTGAGGTCCTCGATCTCCCGGGGCTTGACCTTCGCCTCTCGCAGGCGTGCGAGTACCTCGTTCGCGATGATCTCGACCGACTGCTGGAGTCCCTTGCGCAGCTCGGAGTTGACCCCGACGGCGTTGTCCCGGGACGCCTTCAGTAGCTCGTCGATGCGCCGGCCCTTGCCGTCGGGGCGGGGTGCGAGCATGTCGTGCGAGAAGAGTGCTGCGAGGAGGGAGAGTTCACCAGCCTTCGCCGTGTCGTTGCGGGCGAGGGCCGCGTCCAGGCTGGCTGAGAGGTAGCGCCCCTCGGCCCAGGCGTTGCGGTCGGCGAGGACGAGCACGCCACCACACAGCAGCAGGACGAAGCGGGGTGCATCACCGCCGGGCTCGTGGATTTCGCTCTGGAAGAGCCAGGCCGCCAGCTTCTCGCCGACATCGAGGAGGCCGTCCGTGGTCCTGACGGGGTGAACGAGCGGCCCGGCCTCGTCGGGGTCGAGGGAGTCATCGAGGGAGGCCGTCCAGCCGCAGTCGAGGGCTACGATGCCGTCTCCGTGCCACGCGACCTGGAGCTCGTACTCCTTGCCGGCATTGTGCACGGTGATCGGCTCGGGCCGCTCGCCGTAGCCAAGGGCTTTGAGGACAGTGGAGTGCCAGGTGGCGATCCGCTCGGCCCACTCCCCCGTCGGGTCGTCGTAGGTGCTGCCGGGTTCTTCCTGCTGGGCGCGGAAGTGCAGGAAGGGGCGCACGGTGGCCAGGTAGTCACCGCGCAGCCGGGGCAGGAGTTCGCGCGGGGTGGGCTGGGGATCGTGGGGGTCTGTCTCACGGCCGGTCCACAGCGTGAACAGACCCTCGTCGCCCGCTTTGCCCCGCTTGAGGGTGTTCTCCAGCTCCTCGCTGAAGTAGTGGGCGGAGAGGTACTCGCCACGATTGGCGAAGGAGTCGTAGGTGTAGCTCATCGTGCGGACTCCTCGGCGTGCGCGGTGGACGCGGTGGTGGCGTGAAGGGGTTCGAGGACGCAGAGGACCCGCAGCATCGGGTCACCCTCGGTTCGCAGGCGGCGCACGAGGTCACGGCGACGGGCTGCCGTGTCGTACACCTCCTCGATGCGGCGCTGCTGGTTTCCTACGGCGATCAGGGCGCCCTGCTCCCAGACCTGCACCCGGTCCTCGTACGGGGCGAGGTAGGAGTCGACCTGCTTGTCGTAGTCGGCGCGGCGCTCGCGGAGGTGTCTCTCGGCGGCATCGACGGCCGCGGGCACGAGGCTCTGGAGGGCATCGGGGTCAACGGGCTCGGCACGACCGGGCATGTCGGGGCCGACGCCGCAGGCAGCGAGGAACGCCGAGTCCATGCGCCACACCTGGGGGCTCTGCTCGGCGAGGCCGGTGACGGCCATCCACTCCACGACCGTCGGCTTGCCGGCCGCGTTGGAGTACACCCCTTGCAGGAGGTAGACCGGGCCGGCGAGTGCGTCGGGCAAGGCGGCGTCGATCCGCTGGGCCTTGGCCGGGTCGGGCCGGTAGGCGAGGACGAAAGCCTGGTCGTACTTGAGCTTGGCGAGGACCTTGTCCGTCACCCAGTCGAGCACCGGATGGACGTCGGAGACGTAGGAGACGTTGGGCCACTGGGAGGTGGGCTGGTCCGTCTTGCCCTGCTTGGCGTTGCGGGCGGCCTCCAGGCGGTCGGCGGCGTACTGCTTGTCGAAGGTGATGCTCAGCGTGCCGTCGTACTTGGACGTCGTGAGGATCTTCTCCTGCTCCAGGTACGACTTCGGTAGCGCCCGGAAGCGGTACTGCAAGTCGTCGGGCGGAGTGAACTCGATTCGGCCATGGGCCGTCTCGGGCTTCCATCCGAGAGCGGCGCGCTCTGCCTCCGGGTAGATGAGGTCCATCGCGGCGTGGAAGTACGCCTTGGTGTCGGTGAAGACGTGGGGTACGTCGGCCTCGGGCACCGGGGCCGTGCCGAGGTTGGCAGCAGGGGCCGTGGGGTCTGCGAGCCGGGCGTTGGCGCCGGCGAGGAGTCCCGCGAGGAGACCGCCCGACTCCTGCTGGGACTGCTTGATGGAGCGCTCGACGGTGCTGCCCTTGATGAGGTCGCGGGTGAGGCGGTCCTCTTCCTTCTTGTCGTTGTAGAGCCCCGTGACTGCTTCGGCGCTGCCCTCGCCGGTCTCGATCTCGTGCGCCTGGGCCTCGCGCTGCAGCAGGCGCGCACCGACGAGCCGGTCGTCGAGCGTGAGCATCTCGCCGCTCTCTTCGTCGCGCCGCCAGGGCACGTCGGCGGTGAGGGTGACAGCACGGAACTCCGGGCTGACCGCCTGCCCGTAGCGGTCGATGCGTCCGTTGCGCTGCTCGATGCGGATGAGGGACCAGGGCAGGTCGTAGTGGATGAGGTCGTGGCACTGGTGGTGCAGGTTGACGCCTTCGGAGGCGATGTCACCGGTGAACAGCAGCCGTACCGGTTCTTCGAGCCGGCCGAAGCGGTCGACGATCTCTTGCTGTTGCTGGTCGTTGGTGGTGTCACCGTGCATGACCTCAACGACTCCGCCATACGCCTTCCAGGGACGTGTCGCATCGGCCTTCGCCTCGTTCCTCTTGAACCCGAGCAGCGCCGGGACCTCCTGGGCCAGCCAGTCCAGGGTGTGGACCCGCTCGGAGAAGATCACGACGCGGCGCTCGGAGCGCGGGCCGACGCCGAGTTCCTTGAGGGTGCGCACGAGGGCGTCGAGTTTGGCGGAGTCCTGGTCCGTGAAGTCCGCAATCAGCGCCTCCAGCTCCGCGAGTGCCTTGCTCTCTGCGGCGAGATCGGCGAGGCGCTCGGGGGTGTCTGCCGCGGCCTTGCCCTTACCCCTCGCCGTACTGGTCTTCGGGTTGTCCAGGTAGGCGCGGCGGTTGGCGAGGGACTTCCGCAGGGCGACGTGGGAGGAGAGGAACGCCTTGAGGAAGTTGTAGCCGACCAGCGGATCGGCGCAGACCGACGAACGGCTGGGGTCCCCCGGGGTCCACTCGCTCGCGAGCTTCTCCAGGACGGCGACCTCCTTCGGTGTGGCCGGAGCCGTCACGGGAAGTGAGTCGCCGCGTTCTGCCCAGGGCTTGCCCTTGAGGCTGTCGCGTACCTCGCGATCGGTCTTGGTGCGCCTGATGTAGAGGTGGTCGAGGTCGGCGACCTTGTAGTTCTTGGGGTCGGCGATGGCGGCCGGATCGAGCATCCGGATCAGCTCGGCGAAGGATTCGGCGTCGCCATTGTGCGGGGTGGCGGAGGCCAGGATCAGCGCATCGGTCTGCTCGGCCAGGCGGCGGGCGAGGCGGTTGTTGCGGGTGCCCTTGTTCACGAGGTTGTGCGACTCGTCGATGACGACCGCATCCCAGGTGATGTTCTCCAGGTGGTGGGCGTACGTCGCCGACTTGAGGGTGTCGACCGAGACGATGACGCGCTTGAAGTGGGCAAACGGGTTCCGGCCTGCCGGGATCTCCTGCTGGATGCGCTGGATGCCGGTGGAGTCCAGGCGAACCAGCGGGAGGGAGAAGCGGGTCCACAGCTCACGCTGGAACTGCTCCAGCACATGGGCGGGCGTGACCACGAGGATGCGCTCGCCGCGCCCCCGCCGGATCAGCTCCGAGAGCGTGATGCCGATCTCCAAGGTCTTACCCAGACCGACGACGTCGGCGATCAGTAGCCGGGGCTGCGGATTGCGCATGGACAGGGCCAGCTCGGCGGGGCGCAGCTGATGCTGCTGCCGGTCCATGAGGAAGGAGTCGGCGAGGGCGATGCCGTGCTCGGTCTGCGGCAGCGCGGTCTTGCGGATGACCGCCTCCAGGTGGAGGCGCGCCTTGGCATGCTTTGAGGTCTCGTCGGGCACGAGCTCGGTCTTGCGCGGATCGAGCACCTCGATCACGTCCAACCCGGAGTAGAAGATCGCATCCGTGCCACGGACGAACGAGGAAACGCCGCTGACCTCGACCATGAGTCCGTCACGGGACTCAGAGACGGACTTCACGAGCCACTGCTCATGGCGGATGCGCACCTGGGCACCCGGGGCGAAGACCGGCCTGGTACCGGCCCGGTATGCAGACTGCGCCGCATCGGCGTCGCGCCCTTCGGGAACCTCGGGCTGGATCGCCGTGGTCACGTGGTGCTCCTCTGTGGGCTCTGTGCTCGTGATGTGCAGTGTGATCGTGCTGGGCCGGCCTGAGGCGGCCGAGAGCGATAAAACGGTCCCCGACGAATCCGAGAGCGGTGACCCTCGCCCTTTCTACCGTCCGGCGACCGGCCTCACCGGTAGAAGGAGGAGACGAGCGGGTCAGCTCTTCGGCCAAGCGAGCGCCGGCCCAACGGCGTAGCGCTCCCGCAATTCCTCGGCGACCCTCCGGGAGGCCGGAGGACGGCCCCTTTGCGGTGCGGCTGTAGCCGGACTTCCGCCCGCAGGCTCAGACATCCGCTCCACCGCGGATGAGGGTGAGGCCGGATCGGATTCAGCGCCGCGTGGCGGGACCGAGGTGTCATCCCGCGGGGACGCCGACTCTTCGCGCAGCAGTTTCTCGAGCGAGTCGAGCCTGTCCAGCATCGGTCCATCAGGCTGCGGCAGCACCATCGTGGAATGGTCCTTCGCCGTCGTCTCCTGGATCAGGGCGCGCCGTGCACGAGCCGGACTCGTACCCAGCTGGCGCATGAGATCGGCGCACTGGCGGGTCACCTCCTCCAGAGAGGGCCGGTCGACTGCCTTGTGTGCCAGCATGGCCGCCACGACGGGGACCAGTTCATCGGGCAGCCCGGACAGATCAGGGCCGATCTCGGGGTTGACCACCTGCGCGGCGACTGCCTCCCACCGGACGCCGTCGTACGGGTAGTGCTCGGTCGCCGCGTACAGAAGTACGCTGCCCAGGCCGTACACGTCAGCGGCCTGCGTGACGTCCACCTCGCCCAAGGCCTGCTCGGGCGGCATGCAGCGGACCGTGCCGATGACCATGCCGGCCTGCGTGAGCGTTCCCTTGGACGCTCCAACGAAAGCGCCGAGCCCAAAGTCGATGATCACCGGGCCGAAGTCGCCCAGGATGACGTTCTGCGCCTTCAGGTCGCGGTGCACCAAACCCGCGGAGTGCACTGCGGCAAGCCCCTCGGCCAGCAGCGCGCCGAGGCTCGCCACGAGCGGCGCGGACAGCGCACCCTGGTGCCGCACGACGTCGGAAAGCGGGCATCCAGGGACATAGTCCATGGCCAGCCAGGGCTGCTCGGCAAACGGATCTGCCTCGATAAAGCGGGCCACACGGCCGGTCCCCGAGATCGTCCGCGCAATCGCCGCCTCGCGTTCGAAGCGTGCGCGCGTGTGCGGATCCGTACGGTCAGGCCGGATCACCTTCACGGCAACTGGTTCACCCGCGACCGAGTAGGCGAGGTACACCTCCCCCATCCCGCCCGCGCCGAGTCGGCGCTCGACGAGGTATGGACCGATACGCGACGGCAGAGGCGCGCTACTCACCGCACCCCCCTGACTTCCCGTAACGACATCACAGCCCCGCTCGGCGCCTGCCTCCGCTCCGCCGAAGAAAGAGCAGAGCGCAGCAGACAGGGACACCGATGGATCAAGCCCATAGCCTACCGATCACCATCCCACGGGAGAAAGTGATCACATCGGACTAGGCTGATCCCCTCGGCCTCATGGCCGGAATCAAGCCACTTTGGATGCGGCTCGATGGTCAGCACCAGACGTCGACATCGCTTGCGTTGATCGGCCACAGGGGGCTTGAGTTGCCCGCTACCGTTCGGACGGTACCGCGCGACCCATCCCCGTGCTCAATCGTTGAGGATCTTCCTTGAGCTCTGTGATCAGCCCGCTCCTTTCCGGCGACCCGGTGCAGATCGCCTCGTACCGGCTCATCGGCCGTCTCGGCTCAGGCGGCATGGGTACGGTGTACGCAGCATTGAATGACCAGGCCGGCAGGGTTGCGCTCAAGGTGGTGCACCCTCAGTTCGCCGCTGACCCGCAGTTCCGCGCCAGGTTCCATCGCGAGGCAACGGTGCTCCGTAGGGTCTCCGGGCCGTGCTTGGTCCCCTTCGTCGACGCGGATCCGACCGCCGACATCCCGTGGCTGGTTACCGAATACGTGCCGGGCCCCACCCTGCACGAGCACTTGGTTACGCATGGCCCGTTGTCCGGCGTTCAGCTGAACCTGTTCGCGGCCGGCACGGCGGCCGCGCTGGCCGCAGTGCACGCCGCCAAAGTCGTCCACCGTGACCTCAAGCCGGCCAACGTGATCCTTTCCCCACACGGCCCCCGCGTTCTTGACTTCGGCATCGCCCACGTGACGGACGGAACCGCAGTCACACGCACGGGCGTCACAACCGGCACTCCGGGCTGGATCAGTCCAGAGCAGTACCGAGACGGCACTACGGACAGCCTGGGAGACGTGTTCGCCTGGGGTGCGCTCGTCGCCTACGCCGCCACCGGCCGCCCTGTGTTCGGTACAGGGGCCCCAGACGTGGTCGCGTACCGAGTCATGAGCGAGGAACCCGACCTCGACGGCCTACCTCAAGAGCTCCGGGGAGTACTCGCGTCCTGTCTGGCCAAGACGCCCTCCCAACGCCCGCCCGCCAAGGACCTCGCCGAGATCACTTCCGACCTACTCGGCAGTGCGGCAACTCAGATCCTCCCCGCCCCGGAGCAGCAGACAGCAGTCCACGAGCTGATCGCCACACAGTGGCGCATTCCCACCGTCGAAGACCCGGCCTGGAACACAGGCACCCAGCCCCGGCCAACCGGACGCGGAGTCTGGGTGCGCCGCGGAGCCTTTATCGCGAGCGCGGCAGCCGTCGGTGCTCTCTGTGCTGCGCTCCTCGGTCTCCTCCCGTCCGACGCTTCACCGACGGCGCCGTCTGCCGGCGCCACCACATCCGCCCCTCTGGCCAGGGCCGACGACCGGCCGCCTGTTCCAGAGCCGTCGAACAGCACCCCCGCACCCACCGCTGTCGCGGACAAGCCGAGCCCCACGCCAGCCTCCTCCGTACCGCGGCTGACCCGAACCGAAGTCCACACCATCGCTCCATGGGCCGTCGGCGGCAGCGCCCCGGCCAAGGGAATCGTGGTCACAGAGGACCTTGTCGGGGCGTGCTGGAGCAGCTCGACCAAGACCCAGCGCACAGACGCCTGGCGCTGCACCGCCGACAGCACCATCCTCGACCCTTGCTTCGCTCCGGACGTGGGTCCGGAACACCCGGTACTGCTGTGTATGGGAGCCGACCCGAACCTCATGCGGCGCTTGACCCTCACCGAAACGCTGCCCGGCAACAACTTCCACATCCCCGGCGGCCCCGTCCCCACCCCCTTGATCATCGAGCTCGCCAACGGCAAAACGTGCGCATTCGTCGGGGGTGCTACCGACTCGCTCGCCGGCCAGCGCCTCAACTACTTCTGTGACGGCGGCGGAAGCGTGTACGGAGACCCCGACCAAGACCACCCTCTCTGGACCGCCGCCTATCGGGCAGAGCAGGCGAACACCACCATCAACACTCCCATCAAGGCTGCTTACCAATAGGCCACCGCCAACGGAGCGTTCGCCCCTCAGTAGACGTGTACGTGCGGCGTGCCCTACTTCCCATTCCAGCGGCACCGTGGGATGGCCATCCATCGTGACCTGGACGCCATGGCAGCTTCGAGACAGACGGGATGGTGCCGCATAGCGGTTCGTGGCAGGGTCGTCCTCATGCGGATTCTCGTGATGGGTGGCACCTGGTTCCTCGGCCGGGCGATCGTTGACGACGCGCTACGACGCGGGTGGGAAGTGACTGCGTTCAACCGCGGCCGTTCCGGTGCGGTCGACGGCGCCGAGACTGTCCGGGGAGACCGCACCAGCCCCGAGGACTTGAAGCGGCTCGCCACGCATGGGCCATGGGACGCCGTGATCGACACCTCCAGCAGCGAGTTCCCGCCCCGTGATGTGCTCCTCGCAGCCGATGTCCTGCGACCCGTCGCTGCGCGGTGGGTTCATGTCTCCACGGTGTCCGTATATCAGGGCTGGCCCCACCACCCGCTCACTGAGGACTCCCCGTTGCTGGAGTGCCCCCCGGACGCCGACGAATCATTCGGGCACACCGGCCCCGACGGCAGCCCGACGAAGTACGGGTTCCAGAAAGCGGGCGGAGAGGCCGCGGTGCGGGCTGCCTTCGGGGATGACGTGGTGTTCCTGCGGCCGGGGGTGATCTTGGGCCCCGGTGAGTACGTCGGCCGCCTTCCCTGGTGGCTTGCCCGTGCACAACGCGGCGGCCCGATCGTCGTCCCGGCACCGGCGGCACAGACGATCCAGCCCGTTGACGTGCGCGATGTCGCCGCCTTCGCCGTTGACCAAGCCGTCGCCGATGTAGCCGGCCGGGCGTATAACGTCGCCCATCCGGATGGCGTCAGCTGGGCGGAGTTCATCTCCACATGCCTCACGGTCACCGGCGGCGCCGGCCGCCCGGTGTGGGCCGATGCCTCGACGCTCGCCGCTCACGGCGTCAAGCAGTGGACAGAGCTCCCTCTGTGGCGTACCCATGCCGGCGTGTGGTCCGTCGACGCCTCCCTCGCCGTTTCATCCGGGCTTCGCTGTCGTCCGCTCGCTGAGACCATCGCCGACACCTGGGCGTGGATGCAGGCAGACGGGCGACCGGTCGAACATCCGAGGTGGTCTGAGCACGGCGTGGAGGCGGGCAAAGAGGCCAAGATCCTCGCCTCCCTCGGCCACCGGTAGGTGCGGAGGTGGCACGGGGGGTCAGGGTTCGATAGCGAGGAGTCGGCCCCCGGTGCCCCACTGCCTCGGTGCAGACAGTCGCCCGAACTCCTCGATCTGCTCGCCGAGCGTGATGGCCTTTGGCGCCCCCTGGAACACGGGACCAGTCAACGCCCGCCGCAGTGTTCCGGTGCGTTCCAGCAGGCCCGCCACACGCTGCTCCGCCGGGATCGCCCACACCGTCTCCAGTGTCACTGCCGCGGCGTCCAGATCACCCCGAAGAACCTGCGCGGCAGCAAGGTCAGCCGAGGCCTTCCCGCGGACTGATGCTGACTGCCGGGCCGGCGGTCGCGACGCGATGAGATCCAACGCTCGCTGGACCGTCGCCTCCGCTCCCGCCCCGTCACCGACGAGGAGGGCCGTGGTGCCGTTGGACATGAGCAGTCTTTCCTCGGTGAAGGCGAACTCCCCTCCCACGTCGTCGTGCAGCTCGTCCCGCTCACCGCTGTCCTGCTGCGTCGACGCGACGAGGGCCCGGGTCGCCCGCTCCAGGTCTCCGAGGTGCCCGTGAGCGCGGGCCTCAATGGACAACAGCCGTCGCCGGGCCGTGTCGCCCAGCCCCGCGTACGACAGCGCCGTGCGCGCCTGTCGTACGGCCTCCGAGGGCCGACCCGTGAAGTACGCACAGATCGCCAAGGACCCAGTCGCGTAAGCCCGCAGCGGGTCGAAGCGCGCCATCTCCCCGTACAGAGCCGCCGAACGGGCGAGACGGGCCGCGTCGTCCAAGGCTCCTAGGTCAAAAGCGGCGGTCGAAAGCAGCGCGCACGCCTGCCCCGCCACAATCAGCAGCTCCTGTTGCTGCGCGGGCACCTGCGTGAGCCCCCGCTGATGCTCCGCCTCCGAGCGCAGAGCTTTCGCCCGCCGGAACGCGTCGAACGCGCTCATGGCGCCATACGAGCGGGCAAGGGACAGGGCGTCGTCGCGGAGCTGGTCAACAGTGGTATCGGATACGGACTGCGCGGCGGCAGCCCCCGCTTCATCAGCGGCGTCACGTGCGGTCATAGCAATGTCACCTTCGAGGTTGTACGCAGTGGGAGCGCCTGAGACCGGGGCTGACGAGGCAGGTGGAGGCCCGAATAACGCTGCAGCGTCCACGTCGAATAACTGCTCCAGCGCCCGGCACATGTCTGGCCCGGGCAGCGTCTTGACCCTGCCTGATGTCCACCGCCGGAACTGAGCCTCTGACACCGTCAGACCCGGCGCGCCAGCCTGTGTGGCCGCCCGCTCGAAGGCCGTGACGAAGTCCCTGTATCGCCACTGCCGCTGCTGGACTAACAGCCACAGCAACGTCGCCGGCTCGTGCATCGGTCGCTCCCTCACTGTCAGGATTCGGGCCACATCGCCCCGCTCCCCTTCGTTGCCTACCCGTCAACACCCATGTGACGCAATGGAATCCGCCCAGATGACATGACAGCGCCATCCCCATGACACCCCGCTCACCCTGGCGAGCACCAGATGACACCCGCCGCGTCGTGGTCGTGACACCCACACCAGAGGGACTCTTACGCCACCCCAACGAGCCCAGCGAAAGGGAGCGGACCGTGAGCAGCCCCCGGCTTCCCCGCCGAACCCCCGGTGAGACCAATTCGCACTACGTGGCAGCCGTGGCCCCCTACACGGGGACGGACGTGAGCTCGCCGTCGGGACGCCGCAGTCTGCCCCAGGCCGCCGAGGCGTTCCGCACCCAGCAGGGTGACCCCGCCTCGTGGAGCTCCGCGCAGTTCGACGCCTTCCTCGACCTCGGGGGCGCTCAGTGACCACGACCACCGACGCGAACCTTTGGGTCATGGAGGACGTCAGTCACCGGCTCCTCGGCCGGGCGGTCGCGCAACCGTCCAGCGGACGGCGCGGAACTGTCGGCACCGTCCTGATCTACACCTCGAAGGTCAGCAACAGGGTGGTCAAGACGGTGGCTCACATGCGCCCGCTCGACGACTCGGGACGGGAGTGGACCGCCGATCCGGGCACCCTCAGGCCCCTACGACCGATCGCCTCCGACTTGCCCGCAGGCAAGAGCTGAACAGACTTCCCTCCTTCTGTCGACGAAGGTCGGCAGCGGGAGGGGATCGGCGTCCCCAGGGCGCCGTGTGTGAATCCGCAGTGTCCTACAGCAACAGGCCGGCTGCTGCCGGAGCGAATCACAGCTGCCCAACCAGGGCAGTCACCCTCCCATCAAGGAGATCAGTCATGCCGAAGCCCAGGCGAGAGAAGCAGAACCACCTGATCTACGCGGACGTCGTGGACTCCAAGTCCAAGGCAGGCGTGTGGATGGGGGAGCGCGCCTCCTTCCGCGACAAGCAGGCCCGCATCCTCGAGGCCCTGAAGGACCGCACCGACTGGGTCAACCTGGAGGGCGCGGTCATGGTCATCAGCGCCGAGCCCGCCGGCCTCACGGTCATCGCGCCGAACCCGACGCTCCCCGGTGTCATCGTCCTCTCCGACGGCGGATCCCCCGCGGCTTCCGCCCGGCTCCAGGCCGACGCTGAGGACAAGGTCCGCGCCGTCATGGCCGAGCTGGGGATCGCCGAAGAGGAATCGGCGGCCTGACCCAATGGCCACTCCCCAGCTGCTGTGGGGGAAATACTTCCAGTACGACCGGGACGGGGAGGCTGTCCTCCTCGACCCGGTCACGCTGGAGAGTGTGCTTCTCGACTCCGGCGAGGTCTCTGACCTCGCCGGGGTCCCCCCGACCACGACGCACTTAGCCCTCGCCGGGCTCGGCTTCACCCAGGACGGCCCCGCGGCCGACCGCCGTGAAGCACTCCGCCATCGTCTCCACACCCTGGGAATCGACCCGACGCCGCGCCGGATCAGCGGCCTCCGAGTGGTGCTCACCGACCGCTGCAACATGGCCTGCACGTACTGCTTCGTCGACACCAACAGCGGCAAGCCGGACATGACGGAGCAGGAGCTCGCCGCTGGCCTGGAGTTCCTGTTCGAGCAGAACGCCGGGCAGGAGGAGGTCTCGATCCAGTGGTTCGGCGGCGAGCCGACCATCCGCTTCGACCTCATGCAGTACGGCGACGAACTCGCCGACACCCTCGCCGCCCGCTACGGCGTCGAGCGGGTCCGGCGCACGGTCGTCACCAATGGCGCCCGTCTGACGGACGAGGCCCTCGACCACTTCGTACAGCGCGAGTACGGGGTGGGCATCTCCATCGACGGCCCTCCGGGGATCAACTCGGCGAACCGGCTCCTCCTCGGCGGGCAGCCGGCGGACGACCGCATCCGCCGCAACGTCCGGCGCCTGGTCGAGGCGAAGGGCCTGCACGTCGGCTGCAACCTCACCCCGACGGCATCGAACATCGGACGCCTGGCCGAGAGCGTGCAGTGGATCATCGACGACCTCGGCCTCAAGTTCATCTACGTCAACACGCCCATCCCCACCGGGGGCAAGTGGCGGGTGAGCGGAGCGGAACTGGCCCGGGAGCTCTACGAGGCCCGTCTTACCGCGCTCGGGAAGGGCGGGATGCTGTTCTCCGTCCTCGACCGAGCCTTCCAGGCCCTCGACACCCGCCGGCCGATGCTCTTCGACCACATGCAGGGCGACCGCAGCCTCAATGCCGCTCTGCTGCCCGGCGACCGAGTCAGCGTGTGCGACATCAACTTCACCGAGCCCTCGTTCCTCCATACACTCGACGAGCTGCGCGCGGACCCCGCCCGTCTCACAAGCGCAACGAAGAAGGTCGCGCCCATCCCCGCGTGCGGCGACTGCCCGGCGCTTGCCATCTGCGGCGGCCCATCCCGCAACGAGCAGGCGCTCATCGGCGGCAACACCCCCGACCCGCAGATGTGCGCCTTCTACACCAGCACCGTTGCCGTTGCGGTGTGGGACAACACGGGGGTGCAATGAGCGCCCCCGCTCGTACGGCACTGGTCTCGACGGCGGGGCATTGCGAGGTCGCTTGCAGTTTCTGCTTCCGGGCCGACCGCGCCCGCGGCTTCCTCACCATTGCGACGTACACACGTGCCCTGTCGCGGCTGAAGGAGACCGGGGTGGAGGGGGTATGCCTGACCGGTGGTGAGCCGACCCACCACCCGGAGCTCCGGCAGCTCGTCCGCCTGGCCCTCCAGTTCGGCATGACGGTGTCGATGGTGACCTCGGCCCGCTCGGAGGCGGAGGTCACCGCTCTCGCGGAGGTCGGTCACCTTTTGACCAACGTGACGGTCTCCGCAGACTCACAGGGCGCTATGGCACTCGGCCGTACTACGCGGACCGCGGCTTCGGCTGTCGCGACGCTGGACGCCGTGGACACCCCCTCGAAAGTCCTGCACCTGACCTACTGGGATGTGGAGGGGGAGGAAGCCACACAGCTCGCCGGCCTCGTGGCGGGGAAGGGGATCGAAGTCCAGCTGAGCCCCGTCCTCCTCTCCGAAGACGCCCTGCGCCGGGACGGTCGATCGATCCAGGACACCTTGAGGCAGAGGGCACGCGATACTGCGTCGCTCGGTCAGCACCTCCGTCTGTCCAACGGATACCGGTCCTACCTCGACGATCTTCGGCGAATGCAGCTGACCAAGGAGGAGAACCACCCCTGCCGGTCAGCAACCCTCTACGTGTCCGCCAAGGGCGAGGTGCGGCACTGCCCCTATGGCACATCCGAGATCAGCGTTCACGCCCCGCGTACCGAGATCCGCGCCTTCCTCGACGCGCCGGCCACGGACCGCGTCGTACCCGACTGCGCCGCCATCTGCCGACCCGCGTCCCGCGATTGTGCGGCCTGACCTTGGAGGTCCACGTGCAACCGTCGGTCTCCGTCACCGACCCTCACGACTTCAGCACCCACTGGAGGAAGCCGCCGAACTTCCGCATGCAGGTCCCGTTCGACTACCTGTTTCTGCCCGCGATCGACATCCTCGATCACATCCGTCGGGACGACGAGGTTCGCTTCACGGTCCTCGGCGAGGACGACTGGGCGGTGCGCATGGAGCGCACTGCGGCGTTCCGCACGGCCCCGGTCGAGGAGATCGCCACCTGGCCATTCCGCCTGGTGCACTTCAACCTTGCCCGGTTCTACGGCGAGCTCCTGGCCGGCTTCCAGGAAGAGGTCATGGTCCCCTGGCGCACCTACCTGTCGGCGCAGGGATTCACGTGGCAGCGGTGCGCGCCCATTCTGTTCCTGTCCACCGAAGGAGCGGCCTCGACCTACCACAACGACAACTCGCATGGTCTTGTCTGGCAGGTCCAAGGGGTCAAGACCTTCCACAGCTACCACAACCCCGATAGGCACCTGTCACCCGAAGCCGCGGTCCTCGGCGAGACCACCGCCGAGGATCCCCCACCGCACGCCAAGGCAGACCGGCAGTCGGTGACGATGCAGCCAGGTGACCAGCTGTGGAACCATGCCCTGACACCGCACTGGGTCACCACCGAATCGCCCCTCGCGCTCAGCGTCACCCTCTCCCACGGCGGGCTGTGCCGCCGGGGCCGGTACGCCGACCGTGAGCTGGCCCTGCGCAACCACTGGGACAAGAACCCCGACGAGGCGTGGACCCTCGACCTGGGGCACACCCGGTACTGAGCGAACCACCTCTGCCCCACCGCCAAGCCGGCGGTGGGGCAGAGGTGCGTCTACCCCTGGCTCAGGGGGTGAGGCGGTTCGGCCCACGGAACAGGAACGCGGCCTCGCGGATCGAGTCCAGGCCGAGCATGACCATCAGGATCCGGCCCAGGCCGGCGCCGAGGCCGCCGTGCGGCGGGCAGCCGAAGCGGAAGATGTTCATGTAGTCCTGCATAGGCTCGGTGTCCATGCCCTTCTCCTCGGCCTGCTTGAGCAGCACGTCGGAGCGGTGCTCTCGCTGGGCCCCGGTGGTGATCTCCAGGCCCTTCCAGAGCAGGTCGAAGCTGAGCGTCAGGTCCGGCCGGTCCGCCGGACGCATGTGGTAGAAGGGCCGGATGCTGGCCGGGTAGTGCGTGATGAACACGAACTCGTGGCCCGTGCGCTCCTTCATGTGGGCGGCGATGGTGCGCTCACCTTCCGGGTCCAGGTCCTCCTTGACGCCTTCGGGGTCCCAGCCGCCGGCCCGCAGGATCTCCTGCGCCTCGGCCATCGTGATCCTGGGGAACGGGGCCTCCGGCACGACGACCTCGATGCCGAAGACTTCCCGGATCGCCTCGCCGTGGACCTCGGCGACCTTCGCGATGGCGTGGGCGAGCATCCGCTCCTCGAACGCCATCACGTCCTCGACGTCGTCGATCCACGACAGCTCGACGTCCACGCCGGTGAACTCGGTCGCGTGGCGTGAGGTGAACGACGGCTCAGCCCGGAAGACTGGACCGATCTCGAAGACCCGGTCGATGCCGGCTGCCACGGCCATCTGCTTGTAGAACTGCGGAGACTGGGCGAGGTAGGCCGACCGGTCGAAGTACCCGAGCTTGAACACCTCGGCTCCGGACTCCGAGGCGGTGCCCATCAGCTTCGGCGTGTGCATCTCCGTGCAGCCGTTCTGCATGGCGTACTCGCGCAGCCCCTGCTCCAGGGTCGTCTGCGCGGCGAACACCATCTGCGCGGTGGCCCGCTTGCGTACGTCGAGGAAGCGCCAGTCGAGCCGGTGCTCGGGGCCGGTGTGCTCGTCGATCGGCAGGGGCGTCTCCGCCCGGTTCAGCACCTCGACCGATTCGGGGACGAGCTCCAGGCCGCCCAGCTTGACCTGGGCCGCGTCCACGACGCGGCCAGTGATCCGGACGGCGGATTCGGGGGTAAGGGACTCCAGGACGGCTTCGAGCGGGCTACCGTCGCGCTTGTGGGTCACCTGGACCATGCCGGAGTGGTCCCGCAGGATGACGAACTGCATCTTGCGTTGAAGCCGGAGGGCGTTCACCCAGCCGGATACGGTGACGGTCTGGTCGAGGTGTGCGCGTAGGTCGGAAGCCAGTACGCGGCTAGTCGTGTGGATCATCGCAGCCCTCCAGGGGCGTCGTCATGATCCCTTGGAAGCGTGGGCGAGAAGGGTACTCGCGGTGCCACCACGCCTTTGCCACCGCCAGACAGCGGCGGCCTCATTCAGCCCGGTGACGGGGGCAAACCGGCGGGGCATTGGGCCCGAAGGCCTTTCCTCCCCGCGCTCGGGAGGGTCTTCACCACGGGTACGAGTCCGCCTTCACAGCTGCCGGCGGCTCTCTCTGCTCGCGTGATCCGTGGTTACTTGTCTCCGTCAACGCATTGAGATGAGGATACGGATACGTTCAGGCTCGACGCAACGGAAACGATCGAGACACGCTTCTGGAATCGCGCACAGCAAGGGCCTCAGCACGTCTGTCCTAGAAACCCTCCTCCGCGAGCACGTTCAAGGCGCGTGCCGGAGTTGGCAGCACCCCATGAAGAAGCCGCGGAGAGCCCTGAGGGCGAGGACCCGCAGGAACGGCTTCAGCCGTTCCCACTCGGCATCCGTCAGATCATTCCGCCCCATGCCCACGGCAACGGCCATGGAGCGGAGTGGTCATGTGAGCGACCGGACAAGTCCCTAGTAGGCGCCGGCGACCTCGGTGGCGGCATTGCTCGCGTCGAAGAACTTGTCGGTGACCTTCACCCACGATGCGACCCGATCGCCGGCCGCGTACCGCTTCAACGTCTCGAAAGCGATGGGACCGAAGCGGGGGTTGCATTCGACGGCTGCGGCCAGCTTGCCCCTGCTGATCGCGTCGACAGCCTCCTTGCCGCCGTCGACAGACAGGACGAGGACGTCCTTGCCGGGGATCTTGCCGACGGATTCGAGAGCGGCGATGGCCCCGAAGGCCATCTCGTCGTTGTGGGCGTAGATCAGCTGGGCGCCCGGGTGTGCCTTGAGGAGCGCTTCGGCCACCTGGCAGCCCTTGTCGCGCGAGAAGTCTCCCGACCGGGAGGCCACGATCTCGAAGCCGCCGGCGGCCTTGACGGCGTCGTCGAAGCCCTTCTTGCGGCCCATAGCCGGCGAGGAACCCGCGGTCCCCTCAAGCTGGATGATCTTCTTCTTGTCCTTCGCGTTCTTCGCCAGCCACTCGCCCACGCGTTGGCCCTGCATGACGAAGTCGGAGCCGATGAAGGTCACGTAGTCGACCCCGGGCTTGGCCAGGGCCAAGTCCACGCTCCGGTCGAGGAGCACAACCGGGATGCCGGCGTCCTTGGCAGCCCTGACGGCCGGGATCAGCGGCTTCTCCTCGCGCGGTGACAGGAAGATCAGGTCGACGCCCTGCGCGATCATGGCGTTCACGTCGGAGACCTGCTTCGCCGCCGAACTCTGCGCATCGGTATAGACGAGCTGGTAGCCGAGCTTCGCGGCCTCTGCCTTCATGCTCTCGGTCTGCGCGATGCGCCACGGGTTGTTGGCCTCGACCTGCGCGAAGCCGACCTTGTATGTGTCCTTCTTGGCCAGTGGGGGCAGGTCACTCATCGGTTCCTTCTTTCCCTCGGCGTTCGGAACGTCAAGGGAAGAATGGGACATGATCGACTCCTGCGGGACCGAGGTCGCCGTAGTCGGCGTGGTGTGCGAAAGACTCGCCGACAACCACGCGCGGGACGGACGGCCAAGTGGAGACGCCCGCTTCTGCTCATGATCGGCCGGGCAACTCCTAGCAGCTTGCTCCCGCACGCTGGAGCCAGCAGCGCCGTCGACCATAGGCGGCACGGGAGACGGCCCCTCGCCGAGCAGCGCCGCGATCCGGTCGGGGACGGCAGGATCGGCCCACATCAGGACGGGCAGATGCGCCTGGTCCGAGTCGGCCGGGGTGTGCCGAACCAGCCGATGGTAGAGGTCGGCCGTGGCGAGCGGCCCCATTCCACCGAGGGTGCCAAGGACCGGGCGGATGACATGGCGCACCTGAGCTGCCGAAGGAGCCTCTTCCTGTGGTTCTCGCTCACCGTCCACACCACCAACGCCTACGCCGAAGCCATCGAGAAGGCGTTTACGCTGGCCCGCAACTCAGCCCGTCGAGCTCGACCGGCATGACATCCACCTCCGCAGGTGACGGCAGATCGAGGACTACCGCCTCAGCGCATACCCCGACCTCTGCTGAACAGCCAGCGACGTCTCCACCTCCTTCGCCACAGCAGAGACCTCGGCGACGCCCGTTATCGAGCCCGTTCCCGAGTCCAGCCCGTCCACCACGCCATTGTGACGATGCCCCCTGGTCATAGCCGCCCGAGAATTGGATGCTGGCCGCGATATGGGAGGGGTGGAGCGTGCAAGACGACTTACTGGTGGTCGGCTTCGACCTGGAAAAAGGGCGGGAAGTACATGTGGCCGAGCAGCCGCCGGAGTACTGGAGGCAGCGCGGCTACGGCGGCACACGACAACTGGTGTGCTTCTACTGCTTTCACGGGTTCGAGGCACCCGTCGGTACGCGTGTTCCGCTGCTGACCCGCGGGCGCCTGGGCGGCAAGGTGCGTACGCATTTTGCGCACCCCTCTGGACAAGCTCCAGAAGGCGGTCACCATCCCGAGACTGTCTGGCACATCACCACCAAACACACGCTGGCCCGGTGGGCGCGTAGCCGCCCAGGGGTCGCCGCGGTACGGCTGGAACAGTGGACCCCGGACCAGGACCGCCGTGCAGACGTTGCCGTTCGCCTGGAGGACGGCACACGCCTCGCGCTGGAGGCGCAGCGGATGCTCATGACCGATGAGGCGTGGCGGGCCAGACACCGCGACTACCAGCGGCAGGGCATAGTCGACGTCTGGTTCTGGCGGCCCCGTGTCCACTTCCCCCACATAGTCCTATCCGAGGGCCTGCCGGTGTGGTTCTACGTCCCCTCAAAGGGCATGGCTTGGACGGCCTTCGGCCGGGCGCACCAAAAGGTGCACCGGTGGTGGGAGGTGAAAAACCCTGCGGTGTTCGGTCTGCACCATCCGCCATGCCCGCTGGACGACCTGGAACGGCAGGCCGTACCACTTGGCGAGCTGAACCTGGACCAGCAGGGCGCTGTGCTCCCGCAGAACCTGCGACAGAAACTGAGTGACTCTCAGCGCGAAGCCCGCGAGGAGGCAGCGGTGCGGCGCGAGAGCGCAGCGCGGTACGCCCACCAGCTGCGCGAAGCACAGCAGCGGCGCGACGAGGCCGACAGGCACCCGAAGCCACTGCCGGCACCTCGACTGCCGCACGGCGCCCTGCGATGCACGGTGTGCCAGCGAGCCTTGGCTCCCGAACTGGCAGCGGCCGGGCGTCACCTTCTGTGCTGACCAGAGGGCATCCCGACAGTAGACGCACTGTGCCAGGCCGGTGATGCGGGCGGTGCTGCAGCGGAGCTTCCGCCGGAGGCGCCAGCCTTTCCGCTTAGCCATGGCCTGCTCGTCGAGGCAGCGGATCTTGGCGTGCGTGCTGTCTGGCAGCAGACGGACTCGAGAGCCCTGCTCAGGCGGGCCAGCCAGCAACGATTTTCAGTCAACATTATTCGGACGCAGCTGGACGCCGGCGGACTCACACGAACACAGCCGGACGCAGTGGGCGGGGCTTACCGGGGCTCCACCTGTCCGGCCTGCATCCGCCCCTCGTTTCGGCCGGAGCGTACTGCGCAACACTTCACGTCATGCCGAGCTTTCAGCAGAGGAAGGCCGTGGGCGACGCTCACGAGAACCGCGTTGCCGAAGAACTGACCGCGCGAGGGTGGTCGGTCAACCCGTGGGGGCAGGGAGTCCTCACCCAGCCCGTTCAATCCGCCCTCCGTACGACCGACAGCTCGCTCCGGTGGACGCCTGATCTCCTCGCCGCCAGGGGCAATCGCCTCACGATGATCGACTGCAAGAGCAGCATGACCAGTCGGGCCACGCGCCGCCACGCGATCGAGCGGGCCGCGGTCCGCTCGCACTTCCAGCTCGTCGCCTGGACCGAGCTGCCCATCTACTACGTGTTCGACAACCTGGACGTACTGACACCGTACGACGCCCTCACTGCGGGGCAGACCGGCCCGCACTCGCTCTCGGGTTCGGGAGCGCCGTACCTGCTCGTGCCCACGACGGAGTGCCGCACCTTTGACTCCACCTTCGGCCTGCGGAAGCACCCCGTCGCACGCAAAGCTGCTTGAGCTCCGAGCCGCACCGAGATCCGCCGCTCGGTACAACAGGCTGTACCGAGCGAGATCACACCCCGTCGCCCCTATGACGCAGGCGTCTCGACACCCTCTCCGGCTGACGAACCGTCACCAAAGTCAGCATTGGGTCAGCATTGGTCCTGGCAAAGCTGACCCCAGCCGGTCACACATGGGAAGGATCGACACCCCGGAGATGCTCCTTCCGGAGCCTCTGCCAGCCCCTCCCGCTGAACGATCACCACCGGATCGACCTCGACCCTCGGCTGGGTCTCAACCAGTCCACCTGCATCGCAAAACCGCAGGTCAGCGCACCCGTCCACGCGGCTTCAGGCGCGTGGGCGGGAGCTCAGGGGCGGGGATCGGCGGGCCGTCGTAGCCCTTTACTTCTCCGAAACGATTGCCCTCCATCCAGTCCTGGCGGGCCTGTACGATCTCCTCGTTGGAGCGGCCGATCCAGTTCCAGAACATGACGATCTCCTCCTCGAACGGCTCACCCCCCAGCAGCATCAGGCCCGCGTCCGAGGTGGCGCGCAGGGGGAGTTCGGTGCGGCCGCAGCCGAGGTAGAGCATGGAGCCCGGGAGGAGGGGGACGCCGTCGGCGTGGGCTTCGCCGGACATGGAGAGGACCGCGTACTCGAAGTCCGGGTCGAGGGGCAGGCGGGTCTCGGTGCCGGCGGCCAGGGCGAGGTCGGCTCCGACGATGGGGGTGTACGCGGTGCCCGGGGAGGTCGCGGTGTCCAGGGTGCCGAGGATGACCGTGGCACTCAGGCCGGGGGCGGTGACCTGCGGGAGGTCCGCGTGGTGCTGGAAGTGCGGGTCGACGTCGCGGTGGGCGTCGGGCAGGGCCACCCACAGCTGGGCCCCGTGCAGGAAGCGGGCGTGGGGGCGCGGGCTCTCCTCGGAGTGGCTGATGCCCCGGCCGGAGGTCATCAGGCCCAGTTCGCGCGGGCGGATCGTGGCGAGGCTGCCCACGCTGTCGCGGTGCAGCACCTCGCCCTCGTGCAGCCAGCTCACGGTCTGGAGGCCGGCGTGCGGGTGGGGGGCGACCTGCATGCCGGGCTCGTCGGCGATGTCGTCGGGGCCGTAGTGGTCGACGAAGCACCAGGCGCCCACCATGCGGCGGCCCAGGTTCGGCAGGAGTCGGCGGACCTCGGTGGACTCCCCCAGCCTGACCGTGCGCGGGCTGAGGAGCTCCCGCACGGGTTCGGCCACGACGAAGCCGCGGCCGCCGCAGGAGGAGAGAGCGGGCTGGCGATCGAGATTGCTCATACGGGACAAGGTAGCCCCGTCGGCTCCACTTGCCCCCGTTCCTTCCGCGGGAAGGACGCGGCGTGCGGGGCCCGGCGGCCGCCTCGGCTAGCCTGGGTCCGATATGAACCGCCTGACCACGCCTTTCGGCTCCTACGAACTCACCCGCTTCCCCGCCGACCCGCGCGACCGGCTCCGCGCCTGGGACGCCGCCGACGAGTACCTGCTGCGCCACCTCGACGCCGGGACCGGCGAGCGCGGCCCGGTGGACCTGGCCGGCGCCGGGCAGATCACGGTCGTCGGCGACCGCTGGGGTGCGCTGACGACGGCCCTGGCCGCCTACCACCCGGCCCAGATCACCGACTCGGCGCTGGCCCGCGCGGCCACCGAGGCCAACCTGGACCGGGCCGGCATCGGCACCGCCAAGTCCACGGTGACCCTGCTGACCACGCGGGACGCGCCGCCCGCGCGGATCGACGTCCTGCTGGTCCGGGTGCCCAAGAGCCTGGCGCTGCTGGAGGACCAGCTCCGGCGGCTGGCCCCGCACCTGCACGAGGGCACGGTGGTCGTCGGCGCCGGCATGGTCAAGGAGATCCACACCTCCACGCTGGACCTCTTCGAGAAGGTCGTCGGCCCGACGCGCACCTCCCTCGCGGAGAAGAAGGCCCGGCTGATCTTCTGCACTCCGGACCCCGCGCTGCTGGCCGCCGCCGGCCCCTCTCCCTGGCCGCTGACGTACACGGTGGACCAGGACGGCGGCTCGGGCGCCGGGCTGACCGTGGTCAACCACGCCGGGATCTTCTGTGCCGACCGGCTGGACGTCGGCACGCGCTTCTTCCTCCAGTCCATCCCGACCAACACCGACGGGGCCCGTGTCGTGGACCTGGGCTGCGGCAACGGCGTCGTCGGCACGGCGGTGCAGGTCGCCGACCCGGACGCCGAGGTCGTCTTCACGGACGAGTCGTACCAGGCCGTCGCCTCGGCGCGGGCCACCTACGAGGCCAACGTGCGCCCCGGCCGGCGGACGGCGGAGTTCCTCGTCGGCGACGGGGTGGCCATGCTGCCGCCGTCCTCGGTGGACCTGATCCTCTGCAACCCGCCCTTCCACTCGCACCAGGCGACCACGGACGCGACGGCGCTGCGCATGTTCGCGCAGTCCCGCAAGGCGCTGCGCCCGGGCGGGGAGCTGTGGGTGGTGGCCAACCGGCACATGGGCTACCACACCCATCTGCAGCGGCTGTTCGGGAACCAGGAGGTCGTCGCGAGCGAACCGCGGTTCGTGGTGCTGCGGGCCGTCAAGCGCGAGGCGCGGCAGCACGGCCGGTGAGCCGCCGGCGCCCCGCCCCGACCCGCCCCATGTGACCTGCCGGTACACCCGCCGGTAGGTCCTACACTCGGCCGCGTGAGCACTGGGGCGGGGACGGACGGCGGGGACGGGCGGCGGCGCTGGCGCCGCGAGGAGGTGGCCCGGGAGGCCGGGGTCAAGGTGCGCAACCTGCGCTACTACCAGGAGCGCGGGCTGCTGCCGCCGCCGCGCCGGGAGGGCCGGATCGCCTGGTACTCCGACGACCACCTGACCCGGCTGCGGCTGATCAGCGACCTGCTGGGGCGCGGCTACACGGTCAACGGCATCGGGGAGCTGCTGGCCGCCTGGGAGCAGGGCGGGGGGATCTCCCAACTGCTCGGCCTGGAGCGGGAGATGACCCGGGACTGGGTGCGCGAGGAGCCGGTGACGATGACCCGGGCCGAGCTGCGCGAGCTGTTCGGGCCGGGGGCGACGGCCGAGCACACCCGGCGGGCGGCCGCGCTGGGTTACGTACGGGTCGACGGGGACCGGGTGACGTATCCGAGCCGGCGGCTGCTGGAGGCGACGGTGGCGCTGGTGCGGCAGGGGATGCCGCTCACGGAGATCCTGGACGCCGGGGAGTTCGTGCAGGAGCAGGCCGCTGCGGTGGCGGACCGGTTCGTCGGACTGTTCCGCAGGCATGTGATCGGCCCGGAGGGGCTGGGGCGGCTTTCGGCCACGCAGCTGGATCACGTCCGGGAGGCGGTGGCGGCGCTGCGGCCGGTGGCGGGCGAGGTGGTGGCCACGGAGTTCGCCCGGGCGATGGGACGGCGGGTGGAGGCGGAGGTCGCCGAACTGCTGCGTACGGAGCAGTAGGAGTCGGCCTAAAGGGTGCGCTCGCACAACCTTGCCAACCACCATTGGCACTCTTACATTCAACTCGTCGGTAACAAAGGTGCACAGCCGAGATAAGGGACGATCTCGTGGCAGATTCACCGTACTTACCCGCATTCGATTCCGAGGACGGCCCCGGCGCCGACTCCGCGAGCAGAGTGGAGGGCAGGGTCCGCTGGCGCCGGTTCGCGCTGCTGACCGTGCCCGCCGTGGCGGTGACCGCCGGGCTCGGGATCGCCCTCGCGCAGGGCGCGCTCGCCGCCTCCTTCGCGGTGTCGGGCCAGCAGTTCAAGGTGTCGGCGACCAGCCTGGAGGGCGAGGGCTTCGCCCAGTACGGCAGCGTCGACGTCAACGCCCGCCAGGAGCTGATCCCGGTGGCCGTCACCGCCATCAAGGAGGCCAAGCTGCACAGCCTCTGCCAGTCGGTGGTCACCACCCTCCCGGTCATCGGGGACATCTCCCTGAACCTGACCGCCGGGCAGAAGGCCCCCGTCGAGGCCTCCAACCTGTTCGTGGACGCCACCCAGCTCGCCGGTGACGCGCAGTTCACGAACATCGAGATCGGGCGCGACGCCTCCACCCTGGACAAGGGCCCGGCCGAAGCGCAGGGCATGCAGGACCTGTTCGCCCAGCAGGCGGACAAGGTCACCATCAGCAGCCTCCAGCAGACGGCGTGGGCGACGAACGCCGGCACCTTCAAGCTGTCCGGGCTGAGCATGAACATCAGCAAGGGCAAGAAGGAATGCTTCTGAGCCGCTGGCGGCGGTGGCGGCGCGGCAGGCCCTTCTGGGGCGGTCTCTTCGCCGTCCTGGCCGGGGCCTGGATCTGCGTCCTTCCGCTCGCACCACTGAAGATCATGCTCCAGCAGGGCATCGCGGGGATCCCGTCCGTCCTGATGGGCGTCATCATGATCGTCCTCGGTCTCACCGCCTGGTTCTCGCCCCGCCAGCGCGGCCTCGCCGGGGTCCTCACCACCCTGATCGCCACCGCCGCGCTGGTCCTGTCGAACCTCGGCGGGTTCCTGATCGGCACCCTGCTCGGCATCCTCGGCGGCGGGCTGATGTTCGCCTGGCAGCCGTACGCCGCCCCGCGCGCCGGGGGCTCCGCCGCCCCCGCCCGGCCCTCCCCCGCCGGGACCTCCCCCACCCCGCACCCCGATCCCCAAGGAGCTCAGCCATGAGCCGTACGCGCAGCGCGCTCGCCCTCTGTATGGCGGCGGCGGCCGCACTGACGGTGGCCTCCGCCACCGCCTCCGCCGCTCCGTTACCGCTGGCCGGGTCGACCACCGTCACCCCGGCCGGGCACGCCTTCAAGGCGTCCCTGAGCGGGAAGGCCACCCTCAAGGCCGGGTCGGTCACGGTGACCTGCTCGGTCTCCGTCTCCACCGGCTCGGTGCCGGCCGCCCCCGGCAACCAGAACCCGGCCGGGGCGGTGTCCTCGCCGATCTCCCCGCCGACCTACAGCTCCTGCACGTCCAGCATGCCGGGCGTGACCGCGACGGTGACGACGAGCGGCGCCTGGTCGGTGTCCATGCAGAACGGCTCGCCGGTCACGGCCACCATGACGGTGCCCACCGGCGGTCTGGTCGTGCACACGACGGGCCTCGCCACCTGTACCGTGACCGCGGCCCCCGGAGGCCCGGCGAGCGTCCCGGCCACCTGGGCCAACGGGGCCCCGTCCAGCCTGACGTTCTCCGGCGCGTCCGTCCCGGTGACGGTGACCGGCGGCTTCGGCTGCCCGACCAGCGCGACCTCGTCCACCTTCAACGCGGTCTACCTGGTCTCCGACACCACCGACCCGGCCCAGCAGATCACCGTCACCCCCTGACGGCCCCGTCCGCCGCCGCCTTCCCGGTACGGGTACGGATACGGGTACGGGGGAGGCGGCGGCGGATATTGCGTTGCCCGGGGCTCCGGGGCCGGGCGAAGCTCGGGGGATGTCACAGAGCACCGACCGGCAGAACGCCGGGCAACAGAACCCCGAGCCGCAGAGCCCCGACCGGCAGAGCCCCGAGCCGCAGAGCCCCGACCAGCAGAGCGCCGGGCCGCAGAGCCCCCACCCGCACGACCGGTCCGCCCGCACGAACCCGCGCGGGGTGTCCGGCCTGTTCTCCGGCGGCCGCCTCGTCGCCATCCCGCGCAAGGCCGCGCGACGCGAGGAGCTGCTCGCGCACCTCGCCGAGACCCTGTTCGCCCCGGACCGCGCGTACTCGGAGCCCGAGGTCAACGACGCGTTGCGGACCGTGCACGAGGACTGCTCCGCGCTGCGGCGCTACCTGATCACCTCGGGCCACCTCACCCGGACCCGGGACGGCAGCAGCTACCGGCGCGCGACGACCACCCGGTAGTGGGTCGTCAGCCGCCCGTCCTCGCCGATGACGTGGAAGGCGACGGCGGGCGGTTCGTCGAGGTGCACGTGCGGGTCGCCCGTCGGCTCCTCCCAGGGCAGCCGCAGGGTGGACACCACCCCGGGCGCGACGAGCAGCGGCCGGCCCGCGAAGACGGTCGCCGCCGCCGTGTGGGCGTGACCGCACAGGAAGGCCAGCAGGTGGGGGTGGCGTTCGGCCAGGGCCGCGAGCCGCTCCTCGCCGAACTGCCGGATCCCGTCCACGTACGGGGTGTGCAGCGGGACCGGCGGGTGGTGGAAGGCGACCAGGACCGGCACCTCGCGCGGGGTCCGCGCGAGGATCCCGTCGAGCCAGGCGAGGGTGGGCTCCTCCAGCCGGCCGTGGTGCTCCCCGGGGACGGAGGAGTCGCACACCGCGAGGACGAAGCCCTCGCCGTGCAGCACCTGGTCGACCGGCCCGGCGGACGGGTCCTCCTCGCCCAGCAGGCCGCGCCGGAAGGCGGTGCGCTCGTCGTGGTTGCCGGGGCAGACGACCAGCGGGTGCCTCGACCGGAGCACCTTGCGGGCCTCCTCGTACTCGGCCGGGGTCCCGTTGTCGGCGATGTCCCCGCTGACCAGGACCGCGTCCAGGTCGTACGGGAGACCGTCCAGGTACTCCATGACGGCGCGGGCGCGCTCGGCGGCCCTCGGGCCGCCGTCGAAGTGGACGTCACTGAGCTGCGCTATCACGATCACGGACGGTGGCTCCTTCGTCGCCGCTGAGGGGACGCCCTCCCCCGCCTGCGCCTGACGTGTGGTCAGTTGCCTTCCGGGGGCGGCGTGTTCGACCTGATCCTTCAACCTACCCGACCGTCCCGGCCCGCCCCTGTGGCTCCCCGGGTTGCGGGAGCGCCCCGGACGGTGTTCGTTCGAAGGGGGACCACCCGGGACGGGGGTGAGCGGCATGTCCTTCACCGGCCGGGTCTTCACCGACCGCACGGACGCGGGGCGCGCGCTGGCGGACGCGCTGCGTCACCTGGCGGACGCGGACCCCGTCGTCCTCGGCCTGCCCCGGGGCGGCGTCCCGGTGGCGTACGAGGTGGCGCGGGCGCTCGGCGCCCCGCTCGACGTGATCGTGGTCCGCAAGCTCGGCGTCCCCGGCCACCGGGAGCTGGCCTTCGGCGCCATCGGGGAGGGCGGGGTGAAGGTCGTCAACGAGGACGTCGTCCGCGCGAGCCGCGCCTCCCGAGCCGACCTCGACGCCGTCGAGCGCGCCGAGGAGGCGGAGCTCGTCCGGCGGGCCCGGCGCTACCGGGAGGGCCGGGCGCGGGTGGCGCTCACCGGCCGGACGGTGATCGTCGTCGACGACGGCCTCGCGACCGGGGCCACGGCCGCGGCCGCCTGCGCGATCGCCCGCGCCGCGGGCGCGGCGCGGGTCGTACTGGCCGCCCCGGTGGCCCCGCCGGAGGCCGTCACCTGGCTGCGCGGGGAGGCCGACGAGGTCGTCTGCCTCTCGGCCCCGCCCGCGTTCCGCGCCGTCGGCGAGTGGTACCGCGACTTCTCCCAGACCCCGGACGAGGAGGTCGTCGCGGCACTGGCCCGTGCGGCGGGCGGCCCGTGACCACGAACACCGCTGGCCCGCACCCACCGGAAGCGGACCCGCCGGCCCGGCGCCGGGGGTGCGCCGGCGACAGGGATCGATGGCTTGGCCGGGACTTCCCGACGGAAGGGACGCCCGACGGCGGGACCGCGACCGGGCCCGGCCGGAGTCGGGCCGAGGGCCGACGGGCGCGCCACCGGAGGCAGGGCCGGAACCAGGCCCGGCCGGAGGCCCGCTCCGGCACGCCACCTGAGACCGGGGCCTCGACGGGCCCGGGGGCCGGGCCGGGGGCCTGTCCGGCCCCCGGGGTGTGCCGGGGCTTCCTGACGGACGAGACGCCCGACGGCGGGACCGCGACCGCGCCCGGCCAGAGGCCGGCCGGAGGCCCGCTCCGGCACGCCGCCTGAGGCCGGGGCCGCGACCGGGCCGGGGGGCCGGGGCCTATGCGGTCCCGGGGTGTGCCGGGGGCGACGGGGGACGGGATCGGTGGCCGCCCGGGAGCGGGCCGGGCCCGGGCAGGGCCCGGGGTCACGGCGGGACCGTCGGAGGCGGGGGCGGATGCGGCCGGAATCCGGTGGGATCCGGAGACGCTTCATGATCGGATGGGCCGGGTCAGCCCGCCGCCACCGAAGGAGACCCGATGCCCCAGCCCGCCGACACCTCCACCCCGCCCGGAGCGGGCGGTACGAGCCGGGGCGTGCTGGTCACCGGCGCCTCCCGGGGGATCGGCCGCGCCGTCGCCGTCGCGTTCGCACGGCAGGGCGACCGGGTCGCCGTCCACTCCTCCGCCCGGCACGCCGAAGCCGAGGAGACCCTCGCGGCCCTCGACGGCGAGGGCCACACCCTCGTCACCGGCGACCTCGGCGATCCGGCGCGCGTCGAGGCCCTCGTCGCCGAAGCCGCCGGGGCGCTCGGCGAGGTGGACGTCCTGGTGAACAACGCCGCCGCGATGCTCCCGCACCCGCTGCCCACGACCTCGTACGCGGACTGGCAGGAGGCCTGGCGGCGCACGGCGGCGGTGAACCTCTTCGGCGCGGCCGACGTCAGCTACTGCGTGGCCCGCCGCCTGATCGACGAGGGCCGGCCGGGGCACATCGTCAACGTCGGCTCGCGCGGCGCGTTCCGGGGCGAGCCGGACCATCCCGCGTACGGGGCCACCAAGGCGGCCCTGCACGCCTTCGGCCAGTCCCTGGCCGTCTCCCTGGCGCCCCACGGCATCACGGTGGCCTCGGTGGCCCCGGGCTTCGTCGCCACCGAGCGGGTCTCCGGCCGGCTGCGCGGCGCGGAGGGCGAGGGGATCCGGGCACAGAGCCCCTTCGGCCGGGTCGCCGAACCGGAGGAGATCGCCTCGGCCGTGCTGTACCTGGCCTCGCCCGCCGCCCGGTGGAGCTCGGGCGCGGTCCTGGACGTCAACGGGGCCTCCTACCTGCGGACGTGACGGCCGGGCGCGCTCAGCCCCGGTAGGCCTCCAGCAGCCGGAGCCAGATCTCGCTGATGGTCGGGAAGGCCGGCACCGCGTGCCACAGCCGGTCGACCGGGACCTCCCCGACCACGGCGATCGTGGCCGCGTGCAACAGCTCGGCGGCGCCGGGGCCCACGAAGGTGGCGCCGAGGAGGACCTCCCGGTCGAGGTCGACGACGATCCGGGCGCGGCCCCGGTAGCCGTCGGCGTACAGACCCGCGCCGGAGACCTTGCCGAGGTCGTGGTCGACGGCCCGCACCCGGTGCCCGGAGCGCTCGGCCTCCGCGAGGGTCAGGCCCACCGACGCGGCCTCCGGGTCGGTGAAAACGGCCTGCGGCACGGCCACCGTGTCGGCGCTGGCGGCGTACGCGCCCCAGCGGCCGGTGTCCGGGGGCGGGGTACCGGTCCCCCGGGCCGCACGGGCGGCGATGGCGGCTCCGGCGATCCGGGCCTGGTACTTGCCCTGGTGGGTGAGGAGCGCCCGGTGGTTGACGTCCCCGACGGCGTACAGCCAGTCGTGGCCCTCGACCCGGCAGCTCTCGTCGACGGGGATCCAGTCGCCGGGGGTCAGCCCGACGGTGTCGAGCCCGATGTCCCCGGTGCGCGGCGCCCGGCCGGTGGCCATCAGCAGCTCGTCGCCCTCCAGCAGTTCCCCGCCCTCCAGGACCACGGTGACCGGCCCCGTGGGACCGTCCCGGACGACCGACTCCACGGCCACCCCGGTACGGACGGCCGCGCCGGCGGCCGTCAGGGCCTCGGCGACCAGTTCGCCGGCGAAGGGCTCCATCCTCGGCAGCAGCCCGGAGCCCCGGGCGAGGACGGTGACCTGCGATCCGAGGGCCTGCCAGGCGGTGGCCATCTCACAGGCGACGACGGAGCCGCCGACGATCAGCAGCCGGCCGGGGACGTGCCGCGCGGAGGTGGCCTCGCGGCTGGTCCACGCACCCGCGCCGTGCAGCCCGGGAAGGTCCGGCAGGACGGCTCGCGTGCCGGTGGCGACGACCACGGCGTGCCGGGCGGACAGGACGTGGTGCACGCCCTCGGGGCTGGTCACGGCGACCTTGCGCAGGCCGTAGAGCCGGCCGTGGCCCCGGTAGAGGTGCGCGCCGACGGAGTCGAGCCAGTCGGCCTGGCCGCCGTCCTTCCAGTCACCGGTCCAGTAGTCGCGGTGCGTGAACACCGCCTCGGCGTCGAGCGGCCCGGAGACGGCCGCGGCCAGGCCCGGCACCCGGCGGGCGTCGGCGCGGGCCAGGGCCGGGCGCAGCAGGGCCTTGCTGGGGATGCAGGCCCAGTACGAGCACTCCCCGCCGACGAGTTCGCTCTCCACCAGGGCCGTGCTCAGCCCGGCGGCGCGGGTCCGGTCGACGATGTTCTCGCCTGCCGGGCCCCCGCCGAGCACCACGACGTCGTACTCCACCGGTTCGGTCATGCCGCCCAGTGTCCCCGGGCCACCGGGGCCGCGTCCGGCAATCTCAGCCCTCCGGCGTGCCGGAGCCGTCGCCGCGCTCCTCTCCCGGGCCCGCCTGCTGGGCGGCGATCTTCGCGCGGACCTCGTCCATGTCGAGGGCGCGGGCCTGGCGGATCAGATCGGTGAGCGCGGCCTCCGGCAGGGCGCCGGGCTGGGCGAAGATGGCCACCTGGTCCCGGACGATCATCAGCGTGGGGATCGAGGTGATCTGGAAGGCCGCCGCCAGCTCCTGCTGCGCCTCGGTGTCCACCTTGGCGAACACCAGGTCGGGGTTGGCCTCCGCGGCCTTCTCGTAGACCGGGGCGAACGCGAGGCAGGGGCGGCACCAGCCCGCCCAGAAGTCGATCAGCACGAACGGGTTCTCGCTGACCGTCCGGTCGAAGTTCTCCTTGGTGAGCTCGACTGTAGCCACGGTTTCCTGCCTCCTGGTCTCTGCGTCGTCTCCGCGTCGTCTCCGCGTCGCTCCGCGTGTCCTGCCGGCACGAAGCGTGTCCTGCTTGAACGAACGGCCGCCCCATGGCATTCCGCTCGGTGCCCGCCGTCCCTAGAACGGGTGACCGGGAGGGGTTCGGCGGAGTGTGGTCCAGCGCAGTTCCGTGAAGGCGTCGAGGTTGGCCTCGCCGCCGAACCGGGCGCCCGTACCGGAGACGCCGACCCCGCCGAAGGGGGCCACCGCCTCGTCGTTGACGGTCTGGTCGTTGACGTGTGCGATCCCGGTCGGGATCCGCTCGGCCAGCTCCAGCCCGTGCGCGGCGTCGCGGGTGACGATGCCCAGGGAGAGCCCGTACGGACCGGCCGCGGCCAGCTCCACGGCCTCCTCCTCGGTGGTGAAGGAGCGTACGGGCGCCACCGGGCCGAAGACCTCCTCGGTGTAGGCGGGGGTGTCGTCGGAGACCGCCGCCAGGACGGTCGGCCGGTGGAAGAGGCCCTCGTGGGTGCCCCCGGCGACGAGCTTGGCACCCCGCTCCACGCTCTCCTCGACCAGGCGCCGCACCCGCTCCAGCTGGGCGGCGTCGAGCAGCGGGCCGAGGTGGACGCGCTCGCGGTACGGGTCGCCGACGACGAGCGCGTCGGCGCGGGCGGCGAGCCGCTCCACGTACTCGTCGTAGAGCGAGGCGTGGACGAGGTGGCGTCCGGCGGTCATGCAGATCTGGCCCTGGTGGAAGAACGACCCCCAGGAGGCCTGCGCGACGGCGGCCTCGACGTCGGCGTCGGCGAGCACCACGAGAGCCAAGTTTCCGCCCAACTCCAGGTGCGCGCGCTTGAGGTGACGGCCCGCCAGCTCCCCCACGGACCGGCCCGCGGCGGTGGACCCGGTGAAGGAGACGACGCGTACGCGCGGGTCGGCCACCACCGCGGCGCCCGTCGCGGCGCCGCCGGGCAGCACGTGCAGCAGCCCCGCCGGGAGTCCGGCGGCGGCGAACACGGCGGCCAGGGCGAACCCGCCGCAGACGGCGGTGCGCCGGTCCGGCTTGAGGAGGACCGCGTTGCCGAGGGCAAGGGCGGGTGCGACGGAGCGGATGGAGAGGATCAGCGGGGCGTTGAACGGGGCCACCACCCCGACCACCCCGGCCGGGACGCGGCGGGTGTAGGAGAGCCGGGGCGCCTCGCTGGGCAGCACCTGCCCGGCCGGGCGCGAGGCCAGCGCGGCGGCCTCGTAGCACTCCTGGGCGGCGACGTGCAGCTCGAAGTCCGCCTTGCCGGGTATGGAACCCGACTCCCGGACCAGCCAGTCCCGCAATTCGTCGGCGTGCGCCGCGAACAGGTCCCCGGCCCGGCGCAGCACGGCCGCCCGCTCCACGTGGGTGGCCCGCGCCCAGTCGCGCTGCGCGGCCTGCGCCCGTACGGCCGCCTCCGCGACGTCGGCGGGGGCGGCGAGGTCGAGCGTGGCGAGGGTACGGCCGGTCGCGGGTTCGACGACCGGGGCCGTACCGCCGGTGAGGGTGGGTCCGTCCTGCCAGAGAGTCGGGTCGAGCAGCGGCATGACGCGGGGCCTCCGGAGGGGTGGGGTGGGGTGGCATGGGGCGGTGGCATGGCGCGGTGGCAGGCGCCATCGTGCCAGACCCCACTCTCCGGATTCTGTTCAGTTATTGGGCAGTTGGGACGGCGTCCTGTCCGGAAACGATCGCTGGGTCAGCGTTCCAGGACCAGGGCGATGCCCTGGCCGACTCCGATGCACAGGGCCGCCATGCCGGTGCCGGAGCCCGCCGCCGCCAGCTGGTGCGCGACCGAGCCCGCCAGGCGGGCGCCCGAGGCGCCGAGGGGGTGGCCGATCGCGATGGCGCCGCCGCGCGGGTTGACCACGGCGGGGTCCAGTTCGGGCCAGGCCGCCAGGCAGCCGAGCGCCTGTGCGGCGAAGGCCTCGTTGAGCTCGAAGGCGGCCAGGCCGGAGAGGTCGCGGCCGGCCTTGGCGAGCGCCCGCTGGACGGCGTCCACCGGGCCGAGGCCGAAGAGCTGCGGCTCGATGCCGGTGACGGCGGAGGCGCTGATCCGGGCGAGCGGCTCCCGGCCGGTGGCGGCCAGGCCCGCCTCGTCGGTGAGCAGCAGGGCGGCGGCGCCGTCGTTGAGGGGGGAGGCGTTGCCGGCCGTGACGGTGCCCGAACCGTCCGTCCGGAAGGCCGGCTTGAGGCGGGCGAGCGCCTCGGGGGTGGAGCCCTCGCGGATGCACTCGTCGCGGAGCAGCTCCACGCCGGGGTACGGGACCACCTCGTCGTCGTACAGCCCGGCGTTCCAGGCCGCGGCGGCCTTGCGGTGGCTCTCCAGGGCGAAGGCGTCCTGCGCCTCGCGGGTGATGCCGTGCTTGTCGGCGATCAGCTCGGCACCCTCGCCGAGGGAGCCGGTCCACTCCGCGGGCATGCGGGGGTTGGTCATCCGCCAGCCGAGGGTGGTCGACCACATCTGCTGGTGGCCGGCGGGGTGCGAGCGCTCGGGCTTCTGCACCACCCAGGGGGCGCGGGTCATCGACTCGACGCCGCCGGCGATGGCGACGGAGGCGTCGCCGAGGGCGATGGCGCGGGCCGCCTGGATCACGGCCTCCAGGCCGGAGCCGCAGAGGCGGTTGACGGTGACCCCGGGGACGGAGACGGGCAGCCCGGCCAGGAGCACCGCCATGCGGGCCACGTCGCGGTTGTCCTCGCCCGCGCCGTTGGCGTCGCCGAAGACGACGTCGTCGATGCGGGCGGGGTCGAGGTCGGGGGTCCGCTCGACGAGGGCGCGGACGACGTGCGCGGCGAGGTCGTCGGGGCGGACGCGGGCGAGGGCGCCGTCGAACTTGCCGATGGGGGTGCGGACGGCGTCGACGACGTAGACGTCGCGGACGGTGCGGATGCTCATGGGGGCTCTCCTGGGCGACTCCGTACGATCGGCGGCACGCGCCGGGCGCCGAGGTGGGCACCGGAGCACACCACCGGGCACGCCCGGTGGGGCGCGCCCGCAGTCTCCGCCGCGGCGTCACCGCGTGTCAACGGGGTCCCCGAGGGTGGCCGGGGGTGGCCGGGGCTGGGTTCGTTGCCCGGGGTCGGGGTTGGCGGGGTCGGGGGTGGCCGGGGGCGGTGCCGGGGTGGGGTGTCATCCGGGGCGGGCTTCGATGTTCGGCGCTCTGGGCCGGGTCAGGGACGTCGGCCCTTCGGAGGCGCCGAAGTCATCTCGTTTTAGCCCCGGACGACACCCCACCCCGTCCCCGCCCCCGGCCGGGCAGACCACCGGCCTCGGCGCGGTAGCGCCCCAGGGGGTCCCGGCGCAGGCCCGGGCTCTCGAGCCCCGCCGGCGATTGAGGCGCGGGGGCCTGGGGGCGGAGCCCCCGAGGGGGTCCGGGCACAGCCCGGGGAACGGGGGAAGGGCGGGGCGGGGAGACGGCTCCGCGCAGCGGGACCCCGGCCGGGTCCGGCGTCAGGTCGAGTCGCGGGGGACGGCGGTCGCGCCGAGGAGGTCGTACCGCTCCGCGATCGCCGAAGGCACCCGCACGGCCCGGTCCACCCACCCCGCCAACCGCTCCCCGCTCGGCATCTCGATCCGCACCGAGCTCAGCCGCGGCCGCACCAGCCGGCCGATCAGCAGGTCGTCCGCCCCCACCACGGCGACGTCCTCCGGCACCCGCAGCCCCGCGTCCAGCAGGGCCCGGACCAGCAGCACGGCGTACTCGTCGTTGTACGCGAACACCCCGTCCAGCCCCAGCCCGTCCCACCGCGCGGCCAGCGCCGCCGCCGACTCCTCCGTGTAGGCCAGGTCCAGCGGCGTGACCTCCGCGCCCGGCGTCGCGCGGGCGCCCGCCAGGCGGGGGGCGGAGAACAGGGTCAGGCCCTCCTCCTCGGGTACGACCACCCCGATCCGGTGGCGGCCGCGTTCGACGAGGTGGGCGGCGGCGCGGGCGCCGACCTCCGCCTGGTCCATCACCAGCGCGTGCGCCCCCGGCACCCGGTCCGGGCCCAGGGTGATGACCGCGCGCGCCCCGGCCCGTTTGAGGGTGTCGACGTTGTGCGCGGAGAGCGCGATCTCGCCGAGGGAGATCACCGCGACGGGCCGCAGCTCGGCCCAGGCGCGGACGGCCTCGTCGCCGGTGAGCCCGAGGCTGCCGTACTGGACGACGGTGTAGTCCAGGCGGCGCAGGGCCCACTGGAGTTCGTTGAGGAAGGCGCTGTAGAGGGGCCCGGCCGGCACGTGGGAGGTGGGCAGCAGCACGATGCGGGTGTGCCCGGCGCGCAGGCTGCGGGCGGCGGCGTGCGGGACGTAGCCCAGCTCCTCGGCGGCCGCGCGGACCTTGCGGCGCGTCGGCTCGCTGATCCGTACGGCCTCCGCGTTGTTGAGGACGTACGAGACCGTGGCGCGCGAGACGCCCGCGAGCCGCGCCACGTCGGCGCTGGTGGGCGGGGTCGGCGGGGTCGGGGGGTTCTGGGGGTTCGTTGAGTCAGGCATGGCCGTGGCATCTTTCCAGACCGTTGTCGTCCGGGGGCTGGCGGTTGGCCTGAATTGGATGCTAGACAGTGGTTACACGAGTTACTTACACGTGTCACCCACACCACTCGCTGCCCAGGAGGGCACCGTGGCCCTTTCCCCCGCCGTCCCCGCCGACACCTCCCCCGCAGCCGCCCCGGGCCGGGGCCTGCTCCCCCTGCTCCTCGTCGCCAACACCGCCATGTACTCCCTGTACATCGGCGTCGGCGGCCTTCTGCTCGCCCTCCAGGTCGAGCACGTCGACCCCGCGAACAAGGTCACCGACTTCGGCCTGATAGCCGGGGTGTCGGCGATCTTCGCGACCGTCTTCAACCCGGTCGCCGGAGCCCTCTCCGACCGCAGCGGCCGGCGCAATCCCTGGATCCTGGGCGGCGGGCTCGCCGCCGTCCCGGCGATGCTGCTGCTCGGCCTCGCGGACACGATCCTGCTGATCACCCTGGCCTGGTGTCTGGGCCAGGCCGTCATGAACGTCTACCAGGCCGCCCTCACCTCCGTGGTCCCCGACCGGGTGCCGGTGACGGCGCGCGGCAGGGCCTCGGCGGCCGTCGGGCTCGGCCTGCCGTTCGGCTCCGCCGCCGGCGCCCTGGCCGGCGCCGCCTTCTCGGAGGACTACCGCACCGGCTACCTCCTGTTCGGCGCGATCGTGGCGGCCGCAGCCGTGCTGTTCATCGGCTGCACCCGCGAGCGGCGGCTCCCGGCGCGCGCTCCGCTGCCCGTCCGGGCCCAGCTGGCCGCCTTCGTGAGCGCCCTGCGCGACCACGACTTCCGCTGGGCGTTCATCGGCCGGGCGCTGCTGGTGCTCGGCTACTTCGCCGTGAGCGGCTACCAGTTGTACGTGCTACAGGACCACACCGTGCTGCCCGGCGGGATGAAGCCCGAGGCGGCGGTGGCGGTGCTGACGCCGCTGACGAGCGTGGCGATGGCCGTCTCGACGGTGCTGGGCGGCTGGCTGTCCGACCGGCTCGACCGGCGCAAGCTGTTCGTCGGCGCCTCGGCGCTGCTGTCGGCGGTCGCCCTGGCCATCCCCGCCGTCTCGCCGAGCTGGCCCGCGATGCTGGCCTTCGCCGTGGTCAACGGGCTGGCGTTCGGCTGCTACATGGCCGTGGACACGGCCCTGGTGACGATGGTCCTGCCCCGGGCCGAGGACGCCGCACGGGACATGGGCGTGCTCAACGTCGCGAACGCCGGGCCGCAGATCGTCGCGCCGTTCGTCGCCTCCGTGGTCGTGACGGTGAGCGGCGGCTACACCGCCCTGTTCGTCGTCGCCGCCGTACTGGCCGTGGCGGGGGCGCTGGCCGTACGTCCGATCCGCGGCGTGCGCTGATTCGTTTCCTCCCTGACCGCCGACACCGACACACCGACACACCGACACCGAAACACCGATCCGGAAGGCACCACCGTGCAACTGCACACCCACACCTGGGGCGACGGCGACCGCGTCGCCCTCCTGGTCCACGGCATCATGGCCGACCACCGCACCTGGCGCCGGGTGGGCCCGGCCCTCGCCGGGGCGGGCTACCGGGTGATCGCGGTCGACCTCCGGGGTCACGGGGCCAGCGGGCGCGGCCCGTACACCCCGGAGCTCTTCGCGGACGACCTCGTCGAAACCCTGCCCGCGGGCGCCGACCTCGCCATCGGGCATTCCCTCGGCGGCCTGACCCTGGCGCTCGCCGTGGACCGGCTGAAGCCCCGGCGGGCGGTGTTCTCCGACCCCGCCTGGCATCTGGCCGCCCCCGAGCCGGGTTTCGGGCCGGAGCTGTTCGCGGCGTTCAAGACGGCGGGCCGGGAACGGATCCGGGCGCTGAACCCGCGCTGGGAGGAGGCGGACGTGGACGTCGAGCTGGCGACCCTGGCACTGTGGGACGAGGCCACCGCCCTGAGCCTGGCCCCGCTCGCCGGGCGGAACCTGCTGCCGGCCGCCCCGGTGGTGCCCTCGCTCGTACAGCTCGCGGATCCGAGCTTCCTGATCTCCCCGGAGCACGCGGCCCTCCTGCGGGAACGCGGCTTCGAGGTCCGTACGGTCGCGGGGGCCGGGCACACCGTCCACCGCGACGACTTCGAGGGGTTCATGGCCTCGCTGGACGGGTGGATCTAGGAATCGCCTCCAGCGGCCGGCTCCGGGGAGGTCTCCCCGGAGCCGGCCGCTTCGGCGTTGAGGCGGGCGGCCTGGCGGGTGAGGTGGGTGCGCTCGGCCAGGTTCGGGGCCCGGTGGGCGGCCTCGGCGTAGAGCCGGGCGGCGTCGGCGCGGTCGCCGGCACGGTCGTGCAGCCAGGCGGCGACGGCGGTGAACCGGGGCAGGTCCGGGTCGAGCCCGGCCAGGGCGGCGAGCCCGGCGCGCGGGCCGTCGGCCTCCCCGACGGCCACGGCCCGGTTGAGGCGGGCGACGGGGCTGCCGGTGAGGCGGACGAGTTCGTCGTACCACTCGACGATCTGCGGCCAGTCGGTCTCCTCGGCGGTCCGGGCGTCGGCGTGCAGGGCGGCGATGGCGGCCTGGGCCTGGTACTCGCCGAGCCGGTCGCGGGCCAGCGCGCCGTGCAGGATCCCGATGCCCTCGGCGATGGCCGCCGTGTCCCAGCGGCTGCGGTCCTGTTCGGCGAGCGGGACCAGGCTCCCGTCGGGGGCGGTCCTGGCCGGGCGGCGGGCGTGGTGCAGGAGCATCAGGGCGAGCAGTCCGGCCGGCTCGGGGTGGTCGACGGCGGCGGCGAGGCGGCGGGTGAGGCGGATGGCTTCGGCGGCGAGATCGACGTCACTCGAGTAACCCTCATTGAAGACCAGGTACAGGACGCGCAGCACGGTGGCGACGTCGCCCGGCCGGTCGAGCCGGACGCCGGAGACGGTCCGTTTGGCGCGGCTGATGCGCTGGGCCATGGTCGCCTCGGGCACGAGGTAGGCGCGGGCGATCTGCCGGGTGGTCAGGCCGCCGATGGCCCGCAGGGTGAGCGCCACGGCCGAGGACGGGGACAGGGCGGGGTGCGCGCACAGGAAGTAGAGGCTGAGGGTGTCGTCGGCCCCGGGCACGGGGCCCGGCTCCGGCTCGCGGTCGACGCGGTCCTCGCGGCGCCGACGGGCCGTATCTGCACGTGTAACGTCGAGGAATCGGCGCCAGGCGGCCGTGACGAGCCATCCGCGCGGGTCGCGCGGCGGGTCGGCGGGCCACGCGCGGACGGCGTCGAGGAGGGCCTCCTGTACGGCGTCCTCGGCGGTCGCGAAGTCGGCGCCGCGCCGGACGAGGACGCCGAGGACGGCCGGGGTCAGCTCCCGCAGCAGGGCCTCGTCGAGGGCGGCCGGCGGGGCCCCGCCCTGGACGGCGGGGCCCGGGGCGGGGCGGGGGTCCGGGGCGGGGCGGGGGTCGGGGGCGGTCATCGGGGAGCGGTCACTCCGTGATGGTGGGCGGCTCGGACATGAAGGGGCGCAGCTCGAGCCACTCGTGGATCGGCCGCCCGCCGGCGCCGGGGGCCGCCGACAGCTCGGCCGCGAGCTCCAGGGCCCGGTCGTGGGTGTCCACGTCGATCACCATCCAGCCGGCGATCAGGTCCTTGGTCTCGGCGAACGGGCCGTCGGTGACGGGCGGGCGCCCCTCGCCGTCGTAGCGGACCCAGCTCCCCTCCGGCGCCAGCGCCTGGGCGTCGACGAACTCTCCGGTCTGCTCCAGCTTCGCGGCGAAGTCGCGCATGTACTGGATGTGGGCGGAGACCTCCTGCGGGGTCCAGTGGTCCATGGGGACGTTGTTGCTCGGGGCCGGGGCGCCGCGGTAGTGCTTCAGCAGCAGGTACTTGGCCATGACGGTTCTCCTCGATCCGGTCCGACGCGTCCATTCTGGCCGCGTTCACCCCTGGGACGGAGCCGGCGCCGGCTTCTCGACATCCGTGCCGGAATTTTTTTCCGGGCCGGCGCAACGGTGGGCGGGGGGCGGCGCAACGGCGGCCGGCTCGGCAAGCGGCCCGCGCCCGGAGGTGGGTGCGGGACGGGCCGTTTCCGCCTACCGTCGTCGGTATTACCGATCGGTAGGGGGAGGTCATCCGTGGGGGACGAGGTGTCGGGGCTCGGGGAGATGGCGGCGGCGCTGGCCGAAGGCCGCGTGACGTCCAGGGAGTTGACGGAGCGGGCGCTGGCCCGGATCGCGGCCGCGCAGCCCTCCCTCAACGCCCTCCGGATCGTCCGCGCCGAGGCGGCGCTCGCCGAAGCCGGGGCCGCCGACCTGCGGCTGGCCCGTGGGGAGCGGCTGCCGCTGCTGGGCGTGCCCCTGGCCGTCAAGGACGACATGGACGTGGCCGGGGAGCCCACGGCGTTCGGCTGCGCCGGGGCCTTCCCGCCGAAGCCGGCCGACGGCGAGGCGGTGCGCCGGCTGCGCGCGGCGGGGGCGGTCGTGGTCGGGAAGACGCAGACGCCCGAGCTGGGCCAGTGGCCCTTCACCGAGGGGCCCGCCTTCGGCGACACCCGTAATCCCTGGGACACCGCGTACACCCCGGGCGGGTCCTCGGGCGGTTCGGCGGCGGCCGTGGCGGCGGGGCTGGTGCCGGCGGCGCTGGGGTCCGACGGGGCGGGGTCGGTGCGCATCCCGGCGGCCTGGACGCACCTGGTGGGGATCAAGCCCCAGCGGGGCCGGATCTCCACCTGGCCGGAGCCGGAGGCCTTCCACGGCCTGACCGTCAACGGGGTGCTGGCCCGTACGGTCGGGGACGCCGCGCTGCTGCTGGACGCGGCGAGCGGCCCGGCCCCCGGGGACCTGCACCGCCCCGCGCCGGTGTCGGCGGTCGAGGCGGCCGGGCGGCCCCCGGGCCGGCTGCGGATCGCGCTGTCCTTCGGGACGGCCTTCACCGCGACCTCGGGCAAGTCCCCGGACCCGGTGGTGCGCGCGGCGGTGGAGCGGCTGGCCGGGCGGCTGGAGGCGCTGGGGCACGAGGTGGTGCCGGAGGACCCCCGCTACGGCCCGATCGGCCTCACGTTCGCGCCGCGCGCGACCGCCGGCGTACGGGAGCTGGCGCAGCGGGCGCCCGACCCCTCGCTGCTGGACCCGCGCACCCACGGGGCGGCGCGGACGGGCCGGCTGCTGGGCGGCGGCGCGCTGCGGGTGTCGCGGTGGGCCGAGGGGGCGCTGCGCCGCCGGGTCGGGGAGCTGTTCGGCCGGTTCGACGTGGTGCTGACGCCGACGACGGCCACCGGCCCGCTGCGGATCGGGGCCCTGGCGGGGCTGGGGGCGCTGGCCACGGACCGGGCGATGATCGCGGCCTGCCCGTACGCGTGGACTTGGAACGTCCTGGGGTGGCCGGGGATCAGCGTCCCGGCGGGCTTCACCCCGCAGGGGCTGCCGCTCGGCGCCCAACTGCTGGGCCCGGCGGACTCGGAGCCCCGGCTGCTGTCGCTGGCGGCCCAGCTGGAGGCGGCGGAGGGCTGGGCGGCGCACTGGCCGCCGGGGGCCGCCGCGCGGTGACCTACAAGGGGGCTACCCGTCAGGCCGATCAGCCGGATCCGGCCGATGAGGCCGGTTTTTGACGGCAGTTGACACGGGGATGACCCTCCGCATACCCGGCCCGCCTAAGCTCACGGCGACTTGATCCACATCATGATCGACAGGGGGTGCACGCGATGAGCGTGCAGGACGACAACGAGCGGGCCGTGCTCGGCTTCTTCACCGCCGTCAACGAACGGCGTACCGAGGACCTGCCGGAGTACATGGCGCGGGACGTGATCGACCACAACCAGATCATCCACGGCGAGCCGGACGAGCCGGGCGCGGCCTTCGAGGGGCTGCGCCAGCAGCTGGCGGCGTTCGATCCGCTGACCGTCCGGGTGGAGGAACTGGTGGCGCAGGACGACCGCGTGGTCGTGCGCACGGTCCAGTCCGGTACGCACGGGGGCAGCCACCCGCGCATGCCGGAGCCGACGGGCCGGTCCTTCGAGAACGAGGCCATCTGGTGGTTCACCCTGGACGGGGGCAAGATCTCGCAGATCCGCGGGGTCAGCGACCGGCTGGGCCTGTTCCTGCAGCTGGGCTGGGACTGGCCCCGGACGGACTGACCCCGCACCGGGGTGCACGGGGAGGCCCCGGCCGTACGCGGCCGGGGCCTGCGGCATCCGCTGGGCCTCCGGCGTCCGACGGCCCTCCGCCGTCCCCTGGACCTCCGCCGTCCGCCGGGCCTCCAGCATCCGCTGGGCTTCAGCCGTCCGGCGGGCCACCGGGTGTACTGCCGGACCTGCGGCCCACTATGTAATGTCACACGGCATGATGCTCTTACGCCGTACGGCGCTCGCCGCCGCCCTCCTCGGGATCACCGCCCTCCTGCCGGCCGCCACCGCCCACGCGGACACCGCGCCCGCCTGCCCCACCGGGGCACAGGCCCCCTCCGCCCCCGACCCCGAGCAGGCCCGGCTGTCCGACCCCCGGACGGCCGCCTTCCCCGAGCGGGCCGGGCTCGCCGGGTTCGTCCGCCGCTTCCCCGCCGCGCTGTGCGGCGTACGCGACGCCGACGGGGCGAAGCGGCTGCTCGACACCTGGGGCGAGGCCCTGTGGCAGGCCGCCGTGAACCGGGCCCAGGGGCGCCGGCCCGGCGGTGACCTGCCCGACCGGGACGACCGGCCGCTGTACTGGACCCGGCTCGCGATGACCGTTCAACTCGACGCCTGGCGGCCCGGGTTCAGCGTGGACAGGGCGGCACTGAGGTCCCGGTTCGAGGACGCCTCGCGGGGCCTGACCGACAACGCCTTCCGCGGCACCCCGGGCGTACGGCGGATCTTCGTCAGCGGGTTCGACCCCTTCGGCCTGGACGCCGAACTGCGCCGGGCCAACCCCTCCGGCTCCGCCGCCCTCCAGCTCAACGGCCGCCGCGTCACCCTGGCCGACGGCACCCCCGCCGAGATCCGGGCCGTCGTCCTGCCCGTCCGCTACGCCGACTTCGACGCCGGGATCGTGGAGCGGGCCTACGGGCCCCGGCTGGCGGCGGGCCCGCGCTCCGCCGACATGATCACCAGCATCAGCCAGGGCTACCCCGGCCTGTTCACCCTGGAGGACTGGGCGGGCCGCAACCGCTCCGCCGACCCCTACCCGGACAACGTCCGCGCCCTGGCGGGCGGTACGCGCGAACACCCGGCCACCGCACCGGGCCTGGGCCCCGGGGCGGAGTTCCTGCGCACCAGCCTGCCCACGGACGCGATGACCGCCGTCCAGGCGCCCTACCCGGTCCGGCTCAACACCACCGTGACCGAGATACCGGCCGGGCAGACGGCCCCGGTGGACCGCGAGGACGGGCCGACCCCCGGCTCCCGAGCCGTCGCGGGCGGGGGCGGCGGCTACCTCTCCAACGAGGTCGCCTACCGCTCGAACCGGCTGCGTCTGGAGCTGCGCCCCGGCCTGCCCGGCGGGCACCTGCACACCCCCGTCCTGACCGGACTGCCCGCCGAGGCCGACCGGTTGACCGGGCCGGAGTTCGAGCGGAACGAGGCCGCGATCACGACGCAGGTGCTGGAGGTGCTCCGCGCGTCGAGCGGCCCCGGCGGGACTACCGCAGCGCGCTGAAGGCCTTGGTGAAGGCAAGCGGTTCCTGGAGCACCGAACTGCACGTGGCGTCGGCGTGGTTGACGGCGCCGCCGGGGCACTGCTTGTCACGGGCGGCGGACCACATCGCCAGGCGGCCGACCCCCTTGGCCGAGGCGAACTCCACGAGCCGGGTCGCGTCGGAGACCGAGAAGACCTCCGACGCGACGTCGTTCACGCCGATCATCGGGGTGACGGCAACCGCCTTCCAGGCCGCCTGGTCCGACAGTCCGAGGACCCCCTTGAGCTGGGCCTGGGTGGCCGTCGCGGCCTGGACGGCGTACTGCCCCATGTTCCCGGCGTACGCGGGCCCGTAGTCCATCGCCATGATGTTGACGGAGCCGACGCGCACGCCGTTGGCGCGGGCGTCGGCAAGCAGGGCCACGCCCGGCTGGGTCAGCCCCTCGGGCATCACGGGCAGGGTGAAGGCCACGTCCAGGCCCGGGTGGGACTTCTGCAGCCGGGCTATCGCCTGGGCGCGCCGGGTGTTGGCGGCGGTGTCGGGCAGGGCGGCGCCCTCGATGTCGAAGTCGACCTTGGTCAGCCGGTACTGGTCGACGACCTTCCCGTACGCGGCCGCGAGCTCGTCGGCGCTCGCGCAGGCGAGCGCCAGCTCGCGGCCGGACGCCCCGCCGAAGGACACCCGGACGTCGCCGCCCCGGGCGCGCAGCGCGCCGATCTGCCCGGCCACCTGATCGCCCGTCAGGTCGGTGACCCCGCCCCACATCGGCGCGCAGCCGCTGCCGGCGGTGACGAAGGCGAGGTGGAACTCCTTGACGCCGGTGCGCGTCGCGGTGTCGAGCAGGTCGTAGGCCGGGTACAGGGAGGTGTCGACGTACGGGGCGAACCGCGCCCCGCCGCCGGGCGCGGGGGCGGGCGCCGTCGCGGTGGGGGTGGGGGTCGCGGAGGCCGTCGGCTTCGGGGACGCCGAGGCGGTGGGGGATGCCGAGGCGGTGGGGGCCGGGGTCGGCCGGGTGGTGGGGCGGCCGCCGGGCTGCGGGGTCGCACTCTGGTCGACGGAGCACTTGACCCCGTTGATCAGGCACCCCTTCGGGCTGCCGGAGCCACCGGACCCGCTGGCGACGAAGCCGACGGTGACGGACGCCCCGGGCGCGAGCTCCCGGTTCCAGCTCGCGGGCTTCACCGTGACGTGCTGCCCGTCGACGGTGTGGGTGCCGTTCCACAGCGAGTCGATCCGGTTGCCGGAGGGCAGGTCGAACTTCAGGGTCCAGTCCGACTGGGGGCGGTCGGTGGCGTTGGTGATGACGTACTGACCGGTGTAACCGCCGCTCCAGGAGCTGGAGGTGGTGTACACGGCCCCGACGGACGTGGCCTGCGCGGTCCCGGTGAACGCGAAGGCCGCGCCGCCGATCACCGCCGCCACCACGATCGCGCCCACGGCCTTCGCCTTGCCGCCGGCCCTGCGGCGGTGACGGGTGGTGCTGCCCATGACGTGCCTGCCTCTGTTACTGGGGAGTTGGGGTGCGGCAGCACGCTAGCCGCCCCGAAACGGACAATCACCCCCTTCGGGACGCCCCCCACGAGGCTTAGGCTCCGCTTAAGGCAGGCATAGGGAGGGCCTCAGGTGGTGGCTGCCCGACGACCCGCGAACGGCGCGGAACTCAGGCCGCCGGACCACCCACCCCACGGGGCCGTCGGCGTCATCGGCGGGGGCCGGCCATCCGCCCCGTGCGCGTCCTTTACACCGATGCCCTCTTGCACGCCCCACCCGCCGCCGACACCGTGGTGGGAGTGCGGCTCGGCGTTCTGGCGACGCAGGGGGAGGGCGACACATGGTGAACCCGGTATCGCGCTGGGCCGGGGAGGTCTTCGGCGCCGTGGCGGGCCGGCTGGCCGAGACGATCCCGGCCTGTCTGGTGGAAGCCCACGCCAGGGCGCGTCACGCCCATGAACAGCTGCGCACCCGCACGCAGGAGGCGTACGGCCACGGGCTCCACGCGGCGCAGTACGAAACACTCGCCGCGGGTCTGGCACCCATCCGCGGGACGACCTCCCGACGGCTCCAGGGACGGACGGTGACGGTCGTCGGCGGCAACGCCATCCTCCCGATCCGCTACGCGCAGAAGAACGTCCCGGTCACCGAGGCCCGGCTCCGCAAGGCCTACGGCTTCCGGGCCGACCTGATCCGGCGCCACGGGCCGAAACCCATACAGCTGAGTTTCGACCTCGGTATGGAAGACCTCGACGAGGACCAGGTGCATCCGGACGTCGCACTCCTTCCGCCCGACCTGCAGCTGGTGATCGTGGCCTACGCCTGTTCTTTGGAACAGGGCGTCATGCGGGTCGAGTGGGGCTCGGCGGGACTCCTGCACGGGGACCGCCACCTCACCTGGCACCACCACGAGCCGCTCTTCCCACCGGCCGACCCGCGCGCGGCCTAGCTCCACCGCTCAGGACGTCGCGGCACCGGTCAGGCGGGCTGCCACAGTTCGACTCGGTTGCCCTCCGGGTCGGTGACCCAGCCGAAGCGGCCCACGCCCGGCATGTCCTGGGTCTCCGGGGCCACGTCGGCGCCCTTCGCACGCAGCTGGGCGAGCATCGCGTCCAGGTCGTGGACGCGGAAGTTGAGCATGGTGCGCTGGGCGCGGGAGCCGAAGTAGTCCGTGTCGGGGTCGAACACCGCGAACACGGTCGGCCCGGACTCCTGGCGCCACAGACCGTGCTCGTCGCCGTCCAGGCCCAGGCAGTCGCGGTACCACGCCGTCAGGGCCGCCGGGTCGTTCGCCCGGATGAAGTAGCCGCCGATTCCCAGCACTCGTTCCATCCCGTCATCCTGTCAGGGCGGGCGGGCCTGAGGGCCCAGGCGCCACGGGCGGGCGCGGGTGGCGGCGGCGCGCGGGGACACCTGCGGCCACCGGGTCCGCGTGGCTCTGCGCGGGGCGCGGACCCGCTAACCTCGCCCGGATGACGGCTCTTTCACATCACGGCAACGGTTACGTCGAGCAGCCCGGGCGGGACGGCTTCGCCGCCACCGTCGAGGCCGATCCGCTGGCCATCGGCCGCGTCCGCACCGAGTACGCGCCCGACCCGGACGGGGATCCGGATCCCGGCGAGATCGTGTGGACCTGGGTGCCCTTTGAGGAGAACGACGGGCGGGGCAAGGACCGCCCGGTGCTGGTGGTCGCGCGTGAGGCGGGCGGGGCGACTCTGCTCGCCGTGCAGCTGTCGAGCAAGCGGCACGACGCCGACCGGGAGTGGGTGCCGATCGGCTCGGGCCCCTGGGACTCCGCCGGGCGGGAGTCCTGGGTCGACGTGGACCGGGTGCTGCGGGTCCACGAGGCGGGGATGCGGCGGGAGGCCTGCGCCCTGGACCGGGCCCGCTTCCAGCTGGTGGTCGACCGGCTGCGGGAGCGGTACGGCTGGGAGTAGCCGGACGTAGGGCCCCGCCCCCACGCAGGATGAACCATCCCCTCAGGCCCGGGTCGGGTACGGGGCTCGGGGCGGGGCGCAGGCGCGAGTCACCGGCTCGGCGCACGCCCAGTGCGACGGCCCCGGCTGGGGCCACGGGTGAGGCGCGGGCCCAGCGCTCCGACCGGGCTGCGGGCCTGGGCCACCGGCGAGGGGCGGGGCCCAGCGCTCCGACCGGGCTGCGGGCCCGGGCCACAGTCAGGGGGCGCGATCAGGCCGCCGGCCCGGGGCGGACACGACCACCGGGCCTGGGCAGCGTCCACGTCACCAGCCGGGGCACAGCCGCGACCGCCGGCCCGGGGCACGGTCCGGGCCGCCGGCGAGGGGCGGACGCGGTCACCGGGTCGGGGCAACGCCAGGCCGCCGGCCCGGGGCAAGGCCCGTGCACCGGCCCGGGGCACGGTCCGGGCCGACGATGCGAAGCACGCACGCCCCCCGAGGCCCGGGCGGCGTCCGGGCCGCCGGTCCGGGACAAGGCCCGGGCCGCCCGCCAAGGGCAAGGCCCGCCCCACCCGCCCCCAGCGGGGTCCGCGCCGCCGGGCCGGGGGCGTCGGCCGGGGCAGGGGGGCGGGCGGGGCGGTCAGGGTTGACCGAAGGCGGTGGCGAAGGCCTCGCGGGGGCCCGGGGCGCGGTCCAGGACGGCGAAGACGACGCGGTCGAACGTGCCCGTGAAGCGGCCCGTCAGCAGGTGCCGGAAGGCTTCGGCGACCTGCGCCGGGTCGTTGCGGAACACCCCGCAGCCCCAGGCCCCCAGCACCAGCTCCCGGTACCCGTGCAGCGCTGCCACCTCCAGGACCCGCCCGGCGCGCCGGGCCAGGGCCGCCGGGATCTCCGCCGCGCGCTCCGGCTCCTGGCGGCGGATCGTGCCCGCGTTCGGGGCCGGGGAGGTGAGGAAGCCGGCCCGGAAGGGGGTCTCCAGCAGTTCGCCCCGGTCGTCGCGGAACACCGGCACCCCGGGCGAGTGGATCACCCGGTCGGTGTAGAAGGTGCTCCGCCCCGCGCGGTGGACCTCGTAGTACTCCGGGGCCTCCAGCAGGGTCTCGTAGAGCGCCGACGCCCGGCACAGCGCCTCCTCCTGCGCCTTGGCCCCCCGTACGTACCCGCCCCCGGGGTTGCGCGCCGAGGCGAAGTTCAGCACCGCGACCGGTCCCCCGCCCGCCCCCTCCGCCAGACGGCGCGCGGCGACCGTGCTGCTCTCCCCCGTGACCTCGAAGACCGTCCGGCGGCTCCCTCGGACGGACTCTCCGTCTGGAATGACCGGGTTTGGCCCATATATTCTGGTTCCTGCCTTGGCATCCGCCAGGTCGGCGGCGAGGGAGACCAGCCGCCCCGACCGCGTCCGGTACCCCCCGGCCGCCACGATCAGCGCGTTCTCCCGCGCGATTTCACGCAATCTGCTGCTCACGCCGCAATCCTCGGGCGGGGGCCCGCCGGCGGCAAAGGAATTACCGCCCCGAGGACGGGTAGGGCACGGGTGTCATCACGGCCGACTACAGGAGACGAGGTTCCGGTCATGTCCGAGAACTCGCCCGCTCCATACGTCCACGACCCCGGTCACTCCGCGTACACCCCCCTCGACGAGGCGGCCGCCGAGGACCTGATCCACGGCATCTGCTTCAAGACCGGCCCGCCCCGCACCCTCGGCGCCGAGCTCGAATGGCTCGTCCTGGACGCGGAACGCCCCTGGCTGCCGCTTCCCCCCGAACGTCTCACCGCCGCCCACGCGGCCGCCCGGGCGCTGCCCCTCGGCTCCCGGGTCACCGTCGAACCGGGGGGCCAGCTGGAGCTCAGCTCCGCCCCGGCCCCCTCCCTCACCGCCTGCGTCGAGGGCCTGCGCGCCGACCTCACCGCCGTACGGGGCGCCCTGCGCGAGCGGGGCCTCGTCCTCCGCGGTCTCGGCGAGGACCCCCGCAGGCCCCTGCACCGCCTCCTGGCCAGCCCGCGCTACGACGCGATGGAGGCCTACTTCGACCGCACCGGCCCCGCCGGCCGGGCGATGATGCGCGCCTCCGCCTCCGTCCAGGTCTGCGTGGACGCCGGCCACGAGGAGCCGGGCCCGCTCGGGTACGGCCGGCGCTGGCGGTTCGCCCACCTGCTGGGCGCCGTCCTGGTCGCCGCCTTCGCCAACTCTCCCGGCCGCGACGGCCCGTACGAGGGCTGGCGGTGCGCCCGGCAGGGGATCTGGAGCGACATCGACCCCCGGCGCGCGCTCGCCCCGCCGCTGGACGCCGAGCCCCGCGCCGGCTGGGTCCGGCACGCGCTGGACACCGAGGTGATGTGCGTACGGCGCCCCGGCGACGGCCCCTGGACGGTGCCGCGCGGGCTGACCTTCCGCGACTGGCTGCGCACGGACGGCGCCGGCGCGGGCCCGGACGGGCGGCGGCCCACCGCCGAGGACCTGGAGTACCACCTCACCACCCTCTTCCCGCCCGTGCGGCCGCGCGGCCACCTGGAGCTGCGGATGATCGACGCGCAGCCCGGCGACGACGGCTGGATCGTCCCGGTCGCGGTGGTCCACGCGCTGTTCGACGACCCGGAGGCCGCCGAGACGGCCTACCGGGCGGTGAAGGTACTGGCCGACGCCCACGGACCCCGGCGCGCGCCGCGCAACCCCCTGTGGCGGAGCGCTGCCCGCGGCGCGCTGGCCGATCCGGACCTGAGGGCGGCCGCCGCCGCCTGCTTCGACGCGGCCGCCGAGGCGCTGCCCCGGCTCGGGGCGGACGCGTACGTCCAGGAGGCGGTCGCGGCCTTCACCGCACGGTACGTACGGCGCGGGCGGTGCCCTGCCGACAACGCGGACGACGTCCTGGTCTCCGGGCGCACCCGGGCCGCCGTGCGCGGCGCCCCGGCGGCCGTGGAAGACACCGCCCCGGCAACCCTGGAAGACACCGCCCCGGCGGCACCCCGCCGGCCCGCCGCCCGCCGCGAAGGGACCGCGCCCGTGACCACCGAGACCCCTGCCGACATCCGTCCCGGCGCGCTGCGCGAACGCGCCGCGGCCGCCCTCGCGGCCGCGCGGGCCCGTACCGCCGGGCTGACCGACGTCGTCGGCGATCCGGACCTGACCGCGCAGCACTCCCCCCTGATGTCGCCGCTGGTCTGGGACCTGGCGCACATCGGGAACCAGGAGGAGCTGTGGCTGCTGCGCAACGTGGCGGGCCGCGCGTTCATGCGTCCCGAGATCAACTCCCTGTACGACGCGTTCCAGCACCCGCGCGCCGAGCGGCCGAAGCTGCCGCTGCTCGGACCGGAGGAGGCCCGCCGTTACGCGGCCGAGGTCCGCGGCCGGGTCTTCGACCTGCTGGAGCGCACTCCGCTGGAGGGCACCGCCCTGCTGGAGCGGGGGTTCGTCTTCGGGATGGTCGCCCAGCACGAACAGCAGCACGACGAGACCATGCTGATCACCCATCAGCTGCGGACGGGAGCCCCCGTGCTGGCGGCGCCCGATCCGGCCCCGCCGCAGGGGCCGCCCCCTGAGGCGCCCGAAGTCCTGGTGCCGGGCGGCCCGTTCACCATGGGGACCTCGGCCGAACCCTGGGCGCTGGACAACGAACGGCCCGCGCACGTCAGGGAGGTGGCCGCCTTCTGGATCGACACGCTGCCGGTGACCAACGCCGCCTACCAGGCCTTCATCGCGGACGGCGGTTACACGGACCCCCGCTGGTGGGCCGCCGAGGGCTGGGAGCAGATCCGCGCCCATGACATCGGGGCCCCGCTGTTCTGGCGGCGCGAGGCCGGCCAGTGGCTGCGCCGCCGGTTCGGGGTCACCGAGCCGGTACCCGACGAAGAACCGGTTCTGCACGTCAGCTGGTACGAGGCGGACGCCTACGCCCGCTGGGCGGGGCGCCGGCTGCCGACCGAGGCGGAGTGGGAGAAGGCCGCCCGCCACGACCCGGTCACGGGCCGCTCCCGCCGTTACCCGTGGGGCGACGCCGACCCGGCCCCCGAGCACGCCAACCTGGGCCAGCGCCACCTGCGGCCGGCCCGCGCGGGCTGCTACCCGGCCGGGGCGTCACCGCTGGGGGTGCGCCAGCTGATCGGCGACGTGTGGGAGTGGACCGCCTCGGACTTCCTGCCGTACCCGGGGTTCCGGGCGTTCCCCTACCGGGAGTACTCGGAGGTGTTCTTCGGCCCGGAGCACAAGGTGCTGCGGGGCGGCTCGTTCGCGGTGGACCCGGTGGCCTGCCGGGGCACCTTCCGCAACTGGGACCTGCCGGTGCGCCGGCAGATCTTCTCCGGCTTCCGTACCGCGAGGGACGTCTGATGTGCCGTCATCTCGCCTATCTGGGGCCGGAGATACCCCTGGGCACGGTTCTCAGCGACCCGGAGCACTCACTCGTGCGGCAGTCCTGGGCGCCGCGCCGGCAGCGGTACGGCACCGTCAACGCGGACGGCTTCGGCGTGGGCTGGTACGCGGCCGGGGACCCCGTCCCGGCCCGCTACCGGCGTTCCGGGCCCGTCTGGGGGGACGAGGGCTTCACCGACCTGGCCCGCGTGGTGCGCTCGTCGGCGGTGCTGGCCGCCGTACGCGACGCCACCTTCGCGGGGGCCGACGGGGAGGCCGCGGCGGCGCCGTTCGCCTCGGGCCCCTGGCTGTTCAGCCACAACGGGGCACTGCGGGGCTGGCCGGACACGGCGGCGCCGCTCGCCGCGGCCCTGCCGCCCCACGAGCTGCTGGAGCTGGCCGCGCGCACCGACTCGGCGCTGGTCTGGGCGCTGGTGCTGCACCGGCTGCGGCAGGGCGACGACCCGGGCACGGCCCTGGCGGAGGCGGTGCGCGAGCTGGCCGCCGCGGCGCCCGGCTCGCGGCTGAACCTGCTCCTCACCGACGGCGCCTCGATCGCCGCCACCGCCTGGGGCGACTCCCTCTGGTACCTGCCCTCCCACCCCCCGGGGGAGCGGGTGGTGGTGGCGTCCGAACCGTACGACGACGACCCCGGCTGGTGCGAGGTGCCGGACCGGACCCTGCTGACCGCCACCCGCGCGCGGGTCGCCCTGATCCCCCTCAAGGAGAGCACCCCGTGAGTGAGTTCCAGATGACCCGGACCCTCGACGAGCACGCCGCCGACAGGGCGCTGCGCAAGGACGTCCTGCGCGGGATGACCCGCGTCCCCAAGGAGCTGCCGCCGAAGTGGTTCTACGACGCACGGGGCAGTGAACTCTTCGAGGAGATCACCCGGTTGCCGGAGTACTACCCGACGCGCGCCGAGCGGGAGATCCTGCTGGAGCGGGCCCGGGAGATCGCGGCGGTGAGCGGGGCGCGCACGCTGGTGGAGCTGGGCTCCGGTTCCTCGGAGAAGACCCGGCACCTGATCGAGGCGCTGCCGGCACTGGAGACCTACGTCCCGGTGGACGTGAGCGAGAGCGCCCTGACCGGGGCCGCCGAGTCCCTGCTGGAGGCGCATCCGGGGCTGAACGTGCACGCGCTGCTGGCCGACTTCACGGCTCCGCTGCACCTGCCGGACTCGCCCGGGCCGCGGCTGGTGGTGTTCCTGGGCGGCACGATCGGGAACCTGCTGCCGGCCGAGCGGGCGGTGTTCCTGGCGTCCGTGCGGGCGATGCTGTCGCCGGGGGACGCGCTGCTGATGGGGACGGACCTGGTGAAGGACGAGGCCGTGCTGGTGGCGGCGTACGACGACGCGCGGGGGGTGACGGCGGAGTTCGACAAGAACGTGCTGGCCGTGATCGACCGGGAGCTGGGCGCGGACTTCCACACCGCCGACTTCGACCATGTGGCGGTGTGGAACCGGGAGCACGAGTGGATCGAGATGCGGCTGCGGGCCCGGTCCGCGGTGACGGTCAAGATCCGGGCGCTGGACCTGGTGGTGCCGTTCGCCGAGGGTGAGGAGATCCTGACGGAGATCTCGGCGAAGTTCCGTCAGGAGGGAGTGCGCCGGGAACTCGCGGAGGCGGGGCTGGACTTGTGCCACTGGTGGACGGACGCCGAGGGCCGCTTCGCGCTGTCCCTGTCGGTGGCGGACGGCTCGGTGGACTCGGTCGCCGTGGACTGATCCGGGGCGGAGGAGGCCTGCGCGTGCGGGCTCCGTGCGTTCACGGCCTGCGCGTGCGGGACCTGCGCATGCGGGACCTGCGCATGCAGGACCTGCGCGTGCGGTGGGCGTTGCCGGGCGGGTACACCGGCCGGCGGCGTCCGCTCCGGTACCGGCGGCCCGAGGACGGCCCGCTGCGCCGCCGCCGCGAGTGCGCGCCGGTCGGCGTGGCGGCCCTCCGGGATCGGGGGCAGCAGGTGCACTTCGGCGCGTACGCCCCGGGCCCGGGCGATGCGCCACAGGGAGGCGGTCAGCGTGTCGTCCCCGACGAAGGCGGGCGCCCCGGCGAGCCGTCCGCCGGGCAGCCGGTAGGAGATCCGTACGGGCTGTACGGGGACCCGCGCGTCCAGGGCCGCCTGGAACGCGGCCCGCCGGAAGGGCCCCTGGCCGCGGCCGCACCAGGTGCAGCCCTCGGGGAAGACGGTGACCCGGTCCCCGGCCCGCAGCGCCCGGGCGACGGTGTCCACGGTCCGGGGCAGGGCCCGGATCCGGTCGCGTTCGATGAAGAGGGTGCCCGCCTGGGCGGCGAGCCGGCCGAGCACCGGCCAGGCGCCGATCTCGCTCTTGGCCAGCATCCGGCTGGGCAGGGCGGCGGCGACGAGCGGGATGTCGGTCCAGGAGATGTGGTTGGCGACGATCAGGCGGGCCCCGTCCGGCCCGGGCGTGCCGCGCACGGTGATCCGCAACCCCAGGGACCTCAGGAGCGCGGTGCACCAGGCCCGGATCAGCGCACGCCGGGGCCGGACGGGCAGCAGCCGCACCGGCGGGGCGGCCGGGACGGCCAGCAGGACCAGCGCCAGGGCGCCGGCGAGCCGCAGCACCGCGTGCGGGAGGCTCGCCGCCCGGCCCGGGTGGCCGGCGCAGTCCCGCGGGGTGCAGGGGGCCGTGGGCAGCAGCCAGTTGCTCATGCCGACGGGGCGAGCGAGAGGAAGTGGTTGAGGTAGCGGGGGTTGGTCCTGCGCAGGGAGAGCAGGACGTACAGGTCGGCGCAGCCGAACTCGGCGTCGAGCGCGGGCTCCCCGCAGACCCACGCCCCCAGGCGGATGTAGCCGCGCAGCAGGGGCGGCAGCTCCAGGCGGGTCCCGGGAAGGGTGATGCCCTCGGGGCTCCAGGGCAGGTGCGGGGTGACCCGGTACTCCTCGGGGGCGAGGTTGCGGGCCAGGACGGTCTCGCGGGTGGCGGCGGCCAGCACCCCGCCGTCGGCGAGCGGTATCGAGCAGCACCCGGCGAGCCAGTTGTGGCCGGTGCGCTCCATGTAGCGGGCGAGGCCGGCCCAGATGAGGGCGATGACGGCGCCGTTGCGGTGGTCGGGGTGGACGCAGGAGCGGCCGACCTCGACCAGGTCGGGGCGGATCGGGGCGAGGGCGGAGAGGTCGAACTCGCCCTCGGAGTAGAGGCGTCCGGCGACGGCGGCGCGTTCCGGGGGCAGCAGCCGGTAGGTGCCGACGACCTGGGCGGTCTCCTCGTCGAGGACCAGGAGGTGGTCGCAGTAGGCGTCGAAGGCGTCGGAGTCCAGGCCCGGCTCGGGTCCGTCGAGCCGGGCGCCGAGCTCTCCGGCGAAGACCCGGTGGCGCAGCCGCTGGGCGGCGCGGACCTCCGCTTCGTCACGGGCGAGGCGGACGATGTACCGGGAAGCGGCCGCGGGGCCGGCGGGGGCCGTGGTGGGGACGGCGGGGGCGGCGGGTGCGAGGGGGGACGGGGACAGGGGGGCGATGGTCATGGCTGCTCCTGATCCGGGCACGGGGAGCCGGGCCGCGGGTGGCGGACCCGGCTCCTTTACTTCTTCCGTGACCGGCTGGATTCGACATGACCGCTCTGCGGCCCCCGGATGTGCGGAGGCTGAACTCGGCGGACCGGAGCGGGCGTGCCGTGCAGCTCAGCGGCTCGTCCGATCATCCGGCCAGAGCCGGGCGGACCGGCTCAGCGGTCGGAGTTCAGGACCCGGCTCATGGCGTCGGAGGCCGTCTTCGCCGCCTGGCGGGGGTCCTGGCCGGTGAGCACGGCCGTCATGTAGGGCTTGAGCGGGTTCTTGGCCTCGACCTCGGCCCAGCGCGCGGACTTCGGGGTGGCCCTGCCCTGGGCGGCTCCGGCGGCCATCGCGGCGGCGCCCTCGTTGCCCTCGACGACCCGGGCGAGGGTGGTCTTGTTGGGGACATAGCTCATGGTGCGGGCGAGCTCCGTCTGCCACTTCTCGCTGACCAGGGCGGTGATGAGGTCGACGGCGCGGGCCCGGTTCGCCGTCTTCTCCGGGATGATCAGGTCGGAGCCGCCGGTGAGGACGGCCCCGGTCTTCTCGGGGGTCTTGCCGGGAATGGGGAAGAAGCCGAGCTTGCCCTTGAGCGCCGGGTTGGCCGCCTCGATCTGGGCCGCCTGCCCGGGCGGGGCGATGATCTGGGCGACCTGGCCGCGGGCGAAGACGTCGGACTGCGGGGGCGTCTCCTCGTCGGCGTTCCTGGGTCCCTTGCCGAGTGCCTGGAGCTGCTTGTAGAAGTCCATGCCCGCCAGGGCCTTCTCGTCGTCGAGGGCGCTGACCCACTGGCCGCCCGTCTCGACGGCGAGCTCGCCGCCCTCGTCCCAGACGAACCCGGCGAGGACGTACCAGTTCTGGCCGGGGAGGTAGATGCCCTGCTGGTCGCCCTTGTCGAGCTTCTGGGTGTCGGCGATCCACTCCTGGCGGGTCTTGGGCGGGGTCTTGATCCCGGCGTTCGCGAAGAGGTCCTTGTTGTAGATCACCACCCGGTTGGCCGCGTACCAGGGGACCCCGTACTGGGCGCCGTTGACGCTGCCCGGGTCGGACAGGCCCTTGAGCCAGTCCTTGCTGCCCCATGCGCGCAGGCCCTCCAGGGTGAGTTCGGAGAGGCCTCCGGTCTCGACGTACTGGGCCACCTGCGTGTTGCCGACCTCGATGACGTCGGCGTGGTCCTCGCTCTTGCCGGAGAGGACGGCGTTGACCTTGTCGCCTATGCCCTTCCACTCCTGGATCCGCACGTCCAGGTCGATGCCGGGGTGCTGCTTCTCGAAGTCGGCGGTGAACTTCTTGACGAACTCGTCCGACGCGCTGCCCTTCATCAGCCACAGGGTCACCCGCTCGGACCCGCCGTCCGATCCGGCCAGAGCGCCGCATCCGGCGGTCAGGGCGGTCGCGGCCGTGAGGGCCGTGCACACGGCGAGGAAGCGCTTCTTCACGAGGGTCACCTTCTGGGCTGGATCTCAGTTGGCTTGAAATTGGCATAGACCAATGGTCCGGTCAAGAGGCTTCCCACCGGGATTGTTCACGCAAAGTTCGCGGACCCGGGCTTACTGGGGCACCGTGGAACAAGGCAAAAGCGACGAACGGCGGGAGACGCCCATGTCCAACCACACCTACCGGGTGACCGAAATCGTCGGCACCTCCCACGAGGGCATCGATCAGGCCATCCGGAACGGGGTCACGCGCGCCGGGCAGACCCTGCGCAACCTGGACTGGTTCGAGGTCACGCAGGTGCGCGGGCACATCGAGAACGGGCAGATCGCGCACTACCAGGTCGGGCTGAAGGTGGGCTTCCGCCTCGACGGCGAGGACTGACGCGGCGGCAGCGGGGCCGCGAGCGTCGCGGGCGTCGGCCGGCACGCGGTACCCGGTGGCCCGGCGGACGGGCCGCGCGGCCCTGCGCCTAGGCTGCGGCCATGACCGAGACCACCGCACACCGCCGTCCGCTGGCCGTCTTCGACATCGACAACACCCTGGCCGACACCGGCCACCGCCAGCACTTCCTGGAGCGCCGGCCCCGCGACTGGGACGGCTTCTTCGGTGCGGCCCCGGCCGATCCGCCGCTGGCGCGCGGCGTGGCGCTGGCGGTCGAGAGCGCGGCCGACTGCGAGGTCGTGTACCTGACCGGCCGCCCGGAGCGCTGGCGGGCCGACACCACCGACTGGCTGGACCGGCACGGGCTGCCCGAGGGCCGGGTGTGGATGCGCGGCGACCGGGACCGGCGGCCGGCCCGCCAGACCAAGCTGGAGGTGCTCCAGCGGATCGCGCGGGGCCGTGAGGTGCGGGTACTGGTCGACGACGACCAGCTGGTCTGCCAGGCCGCGCGCGCCGCGGGCTTCACGGTGCTCCTGGCCGACTGGGCGGCGCCGGCGCCGGAGCTCAAGAGCGCCCAGGAGAGCGAGGGCGGCAGCCGTACCTGAGGGGCGGGGAACCGGTCCGGGGAATCCCCCCGGGCGCCGGGCGTTGAACACGGGTGTGAGCCTGAGAATCTCGATCCTCGACCGGTCCCGCGTCCGCGCGGGACACCCCGCCGCCGAGGCGCTGCGCGACACCGTGGAGCTGGCCCGGGCGGCGGAGGAGCTCGGCTACCACCGCTTCTGGGTGTCGGAGCACCACAGCGTGCCCGGGGTCGCCGGGTCCGCCCCGACCGTCCTGGCCGCGGCCGTGGCGGCGGCCACCCGCCGGATCCGGGTCGGCACGGGCGGGGTGATGCTGCCCAACCACCGGCCGCTGGTGGTCGCCGAGCAGTTCGGGGTGCTGGAGGCGCTGTTCCCCGGCCGGATCGACATGGGCCTGGGCCGCTCGGTCGGCTTCACCGGCGGCATCCGCCGCGCCCTGGGCCGCGACACCGAGGACGCCGACCGGTTCGAGGAGCAGCTGGCCGAGCTGCTGGGCTGGATCGACGGCAGCCAGCGGGCCCACCCCGAGGTGCACGCCCGTCCGGCGGAGGGGCTGCGGATCCCGCCCTTCGTCCTGGCCACCGGCGCGGGTGCCTCGATCGCCGCCCGGGCGGGGCTGCCCGTGGTGGTGGGCGACCTGCGGGCCCGCTCCCGGGTGGCGGAAGCCGTAGCCGCGTACCGCGAGGAGTTCCGGCCGTCCGCGTGGGCCGCCGAACCGTACGTGGTGGTCTCCGGGACGGTGGCGGTGGCGGAGAGCCCGGAGGCGGCCCGGCGGATCCTGGTGCCGGAGGCCTGGTCCCTCGCGCATTCCCGGACCCGGGGCAGCTTCCCGCCCCTTCGGCCGGCCGAGGAGGTCGAGGCGCTGGAGCTCGGCCCCAAGGAGCGGGAGCTGTACGAGGGCGCGCTCACCGGGCACCTCGCCGGGACGGAGGAGGAGGTGGCGGCCGGCCTGGCCGGGCTGGCGGAGGCCACCGGCGCGGACGAGCTGCTGGTCACCACCTCCACGTACGACCGGACGGCCCTCCTGGACTCCTTCCGCAGGCTGTCCCGGATCGCCGGGCTCCGGTAGGTCCGGCCGCGCCGCCGGGTCCCGTACGGCACTAAACTGGGGCGAATGCGCCAGCCTTCCATCGATGCCCCCGCCGTCCCCCGGGACACCCCCGATGCCTGCGTACGGGTCCGCGGTGCCCGGCAGCACAACCTGCGCGGGGTGGACGTGGACATCCCGCGCGACACCCTGACCGTCTTCACCGGGGTGTCCGGCTCGGGGAAGAGCTCCCTGGCCTTCGGCACCCTCTACGCCGAGGCCCAGCGCCGCTACTTCGAGTCCGTGGCCCCGTACGCCCGGCGCCTGATCCACCAGATCGGCGCGCCGAAGGTGGACTCGGTGACCGGGCTGCCGCCCGCCGTCTCCCTGGAGCAGCGGCGCTCCTCCCCGGGCTCGCGCTCCTCGGTGGGGACGGTGACCCTGCTCTCCAACTCCCTGCGGATGCTGTTCTCCCGGGCCGGCGACTATCCCCCGGGCGCCGAACGGCTCGACTCCGACTGCTTCTCCCCCAACACCGCCTCGGGCGCCTGCCCTTCCTGTCACGGGCTGGGCCGGATCCACCGCACCAGCGAGGAACTCCTCGTCCCGGACCCGGACCTGTCGATCCGTCAGGGGGCCATCGCCGCCTGGCCGGGGGCCTGGCAGGGCAAGAACCTGAGGGACGTCCTGGAGGCCCTCGGGCACGACGTGGACCGGCCCTGGCGGGAGCTGCCGGCGCGGGAGCGGGAGTGGATCCTGTTCACCGAGGAGCAACCGGTGGTGACCGTGCACCCGGTGCGGGACGCGGACCGCATCCAACGCCCGTACCAGGGCACGTACATGAGCGCCCACCGCTATGTGATGCGGACCTTCTCCGACACCAAGAGCGCCACCCTGCGGGCCCGGGCCGAGAAGTTCCTCACCGACGCCCCCTGCCCGGTGTGCGAGGGGCGGCGGCTGCGGCCGGAGGCCCTGGCGGTGACCTTCGCGGGCCGCACGATCGCGGAGCTGGCGGCGCTGCCGCTGGGCGAGCTGGACGGCGTACTGGCCGCGGCGGAGCCGGCCACCGAGGCCGGGCGGGTGCTGGCGGCGGACCTGCGGGCACGGATCGCGCCGGTCACGGAGCTGGGCCTGGGCTATCTGAGCCTGGACCGGACCGCCCCCAGCCTGTCGGCCGGGGAGCTCCAGCGGCTGCGGCTGGCGACCCAGCTGCGGTCGGGGCTGTTCGGGGTGGTCTACGTGCTGGACGAACCGTCGGCGGGGCTGCACCCGGCCGACACCGAGGCGCTGCTGGGCGTACTGGAGCGGCTCAAGGCGGCGGGGAACACGGTGTTCGTGGTGGAGCACCACCTGGACGTGGTGCGGCGCGCGGACTGGCTGGTGGACGTCGGGCCGCTGGCCGGGGAGCACGGCGGGCGGGTCCTGTACAGCGGGCCGCCCGGGGGCCTGGCCGGGGTCGCGGAGTCGGCGACGGCCCGGCACCTGTTCGCACGGGCCGATGTCCGCGAGCCCTCCCGGCCGGTGCGCGCCGCCACCGGCTCGGTCCGGCTGGAGGGCGTCCGGCGGCACAACCTGCGTGACGTGACGGTCGAGTTCCCTCTCGGGGTGTTCACCGCCGTCACCGGGGTGTCGGGCTCGGGGAAGTCCACCCTGGTCGGCCAGGTGCTCGCACAGGAGGTGGCCGGGCGGCCGGCCGGGCCGGACTTCCCGGTACGCCGTCTGGTGGAGGTGGACCAGAAGCCGATCGGCCGTACGCCGCGCTCCAACCTGGCCACGTACACGGGGCTGTTCGACGTGGTGCGCAAGCTGTTCACGGCGGCTCCGCAGGCGCGGGAGCGCGGCTGGAAGGCGGGCCGGTTCTCCTTCAACGTGCCGGGCGGGCGCTGCGAGACCTGCCAGGGCGAGGGGTTCGTCTCGGTGGAGCTGCTGTTCCTGCCGAGTACCTACGCCCCGTGCCCGCAGTGCGCGGGCGCCCGGTACAACGCCGAGACCCTGGAGGTCCGTTACGGCGGGCTGCACATCGCGGAGGTGCTCGGGCTGACGGTGGAGGCGGCGGCCGGGTTCTTCGCGGAGGTCCCGGCGGCGGCGCGCAGCCTGCGGGCGCTGGAGGAGATCGGTCTGGGCTACCTGCGGCTGGGGCAGCCGGCGACCGAGCTGTCGGGCGGCGAGGCGCAGCGGATCAAGCTGGCGACGGAGCTCCAGCGGCTGCGCCGGGACCACACCCTGTACCTGCTGGACGAGCCGACGACGGGGTTGCATCCGGCCGATGTGCGGGTGCTGCTGCGCCAGTTGCACGGGCTGGTGGACGCGGGGCATTCGGTGGTGGTCGTGGAGCACGACATGGAGGTGGTGGCGGGGGCCGACTGGGTGATCGACCTGGGGCCGGGCGGCGGGACGGAGGGGGGCCGGGTCACGGCCTGCGGGCCGCCGGAGCGGGTGGCCGCGTCGGCGGCCGGCCGGACGGCCCCGTATCTGGCGCGGGCGCTCGCGCGGTAGGTCACCGCGCGTCCCCGTCCCCGTCCCCGGGCAGGAGGCGCTGCGGGAGTTCGCGGAAGGTCCAGTTCCCGCGGCTGCGGGTGAGGGTCCAGACGAGGTCGCTGCGGTCGGGCCAGGCCGCGGGGAGGCCCCGGACGCGGTGGGCGCCGAGGGCGTGGACCAGGCGGGGGATCCCGGCGGGCTCCCAGCACAGCAGCACGGGCGCCGGGGCGTCCAGCGCGGCGCGGGCCGCGCCGGCCTCGGCGCCGTGCGCGAACCGGTCCTGTACGGGGACCCGCAGGGCGGTGGCCAGGGGCGCGAGGGTCTGCCGGCAGCGGGCGGGGGCGGACGGCGGTCCCCCGGCGGCGAAGAGCGCGGCGGGCCGGGGCAGCGGGGCTCCGTGGGCCGGGCCGAAGAGCCGGTGCAGTTCCCCGGCGCGGCGGCGGCCCCGCCCGGCGAGGGATCCGGGGTCCTCGTTGCCCTCGTCGTCCTCGCCGGTGGCTCCGGGGTAGGGCTTCTCCGCGTGCGGGATCAGCATGACGAGGGCGTCCCTGGCGGGCGGGCGCGGTCCGGGCGCGGGGGCGGGGTGCTCCCGCGCCGCGCACCCGGACGCCGTGAGGGGCACCAGGGCGGCCAGGGCGGTGAGCACGCTGCGGCGGCGGGGTGCGGGGCCGGCGGGGGCTGCGGGCATGGGCCCACTGTGCCCCGGGGCGCGGACCCGCCGGCCTCGCGGCGCGGCGCGGCGCCCGTACGTGCGCCCGGTCGGCGGATCGGGCCGGCGGACGGGCGCGCGTGGGGGGCCGCGCGGTGGGTTCAGCGCTTGCGCAGCGCCCGCAGCCACTCCTTGTTCATGGCGGCGATCGACGGCAGCGGGATGCCCTTGGGGCAGGCGGTGGCGCATTCGCCGGTCAGGGTGCAGCCGCCGAAGCCCTCGTCGTCCATCGTCGCCACCATGTCCAGCACCCGCGTCTCGCGTTCGGGCGAGCCCTGCGGGAGCACGTTCAGGTGGTTGACCTTGGCGGAGGTGAACAGCATCGCGGAGCCGTTGGGGCAGGCCGCCACGCAGGCGCCGCAGCCTATGCACTCGGCGTGTTCGAAGGCGGAGTCGGCGGCGGGCTTGGGGACGGCGGTGGCGTGGGCCTCGGGTGCGGAGCCGGTGGGGGCGGTGATGTAGCCGCCGGCCTGGATGATGCGGTCGAAGGCGCTGCGGTCCACCACGAGGTCCTTGACCACGGGGAAGGCCGAGGCCCGCCAGGGTTCGACGTCGATGGTGTCGCCGTCGGTGAAGGACCGCATGTGGAGCTGGCAGGTGGTGGTGCGTTCGGGGCCGTGGGCGTCGCCGTTGATGACGAGGCTGCACGCGCCGCAGATGCCCTCGCGGCAGTCGTGGTCGAAGGCGACCGGGTCCTCACCGCGCAGGATGAGGTCCTCGTTGAGGGTGTCGAGCATCTCCAGGAAGGACATGTCCTTCGAGATGCCGTCGACCTCGTAGGAGGCCATGGCGCCGGGGGCGTCGGCGTTCGGCTGGCGCCAGACGCGCAGGGTGAGCTTCATGCGTAGCTCCGCTGGGTGGGGTGGACGTACTCGAAGACGAGGTCTTCCTTGTGCAGGACGGGTGCGGCTCCGGTGCCGCGGTACTCCCAGGCGGCCGCGTAGCCGAACTCCTCGTCGCGGCGGGCCGCTTCGCCGTCCGGGGTCTGGGACTCCTCGCGGAAGTGGCCGCCGCAGGACTCGGCGCGGTGGAGGGCGTCGAGGCACATCAGCTCGGCGAGTTCGAGGTAGTCGACGATGCGGTTGGCCTTCTCCAGCGACTGGTTGAACTCCTCCCCGCTGCCCGGGACCTTGATCCGCCGCCAGAACTCCTCGCGGATCTCGGGGATACGGGCCAGGGCCTTGCGCAGCCCTTCCTCGGTGCGGGCCATTCCGCAGTACTCCCACATGAGTTCGCCGATCTCGCGGTGGAAGGAGTCGGGGGTGCGGTCCCCGTCGACGGCCAGCAGCTTGGCGAGGCAGTCGCGGGTCTCGCGGACGGCGGCGGCCGCCTCGGGGTGGCCGTCGTCGACCGCCTCGTGGTGGGGGTGGCGGGCGAGGTAGTCGTTGATGGTGGAGGGGAGGACGAAGTAGCCGTCGCCGAGGCCCTGCATCAGGGCGGAGGCGCCGAGGCGGTTGGCGCCGTGGTCGGAGAAGTTGGCCTCGCCGATCGCGAACAGGCCGGGGATGGTGGTCTGGAGGTCGTAGTCGACCCACAGTCCGCCCATCGTGTAGTGGACGGCGGGGTAGATCCGCATGGGGACCTCGTACGGGTTCTCCGCCGTGATCCGCTCGTACATCTCGAAGAGGTTGCCGTACTTCTCGGCGACCTTGTCCCGGCCCATGCGGCGGATGGCGTCGGCGAAGTCGAGGTAGACGCCCTGGCCGCCGGGGCCTACGCCGCGGCCCTCGTCGCAGACGTTCTTCGCGGCGCGGGAGGCGATGTCGCGGGGGACGAGGTTGCCGAAGGAGGGGTAGATCCGCTCCAGGTAGTAGTCGCGCTCGTCCTCGGGGATCTCGGCGGCGGGGCGGGTGTCGCCCTTGGCCTTGGGGACCCAGATGCGGCCGTCGTTGCGCAGGGACTCGCTCATCAGGGTGAGCTTGGACTGGTGGTCGCCGGTGCGCGGGATGCAGGTGGGGTGGATCTGGGTGAAGCAGGGGTTGGCGAAGTAGGCGCCGCGCCGGTGCGCCCGCCAGACGGCGGTCGCGTTGGAGTTCATGGCGTTGGTGGAGAGGTAGAAGACGTTGCCGTAGCCGCCGGTGGCCAGGACCACGGCGTCGGCGTAGTGGGTGGCGATCCGGCCGGTGACCAGGTCGCGGGCGACGATGCCGCGGGCGACCCCGTCGACGGTGATCAGGTCGAGCATCTCGGTGCGGGCGTGCAGTTCGACGTTGCCCGCGGCTATCTGCCGCGACAGCGCCTGGTAGGCGCCGAGGAGGAGCTGCTGGCCGGTCTGGCCGCGGGCGTAGAAGGTACGGGAGACCTGGACACCGCCGAAGGAGCGGGTGTCGAGGAGGCCGCCGTACTCGCGGGCGAAGGGGACGCCCTGGGCCACGCACTGGTCGATGATCTCGACGGAGATCTGCGCGAGGCGGTGGACGTTGGACTCGCGGGCCCGGAAGTCGCCGCCCTTGACGGTGTCGTAGAAGAGGCGGTGTACGGAGTCCCCGTCGTTGCGGTAGTTCTTGGCGGCGTTGATGCCGCCCTGGGCGGCGATGGAGTGGGCGCGGCGCGGGGAGTCGCTGTAGCAGAACTGGACCACGTGGTAGCCCTGCTCGGCGAGGGTCGCGCCGGCGGCACCGCCCGCCAGGCCGGTGCCGACGACGATCACGGTGTGCTTGCGGCGGTTGGCCGGGTTGACCAGCTTGGCCTCGAAGCGGCGGCGGTCCCAGCGTTCGGCGATGGGGCCGGCGGGGGCCTTGGTGTCGGCGATGGGGTCGCCGGTGGTGTAGGCGGCGTACTCGGTGCTCATGGTCAGCTCACCACTCCGGTCATGACGGCGACGGGGACGGACACGAAGCCCGCGAAGAGGACGAGGGCCAGGGCGTCGGCCAGGAACCTCAAGGCGCGCTCGCGGCGGGCGCTGCCCGCGCCGAGGGTCTGGGCGGCGCTCCAGAAGCCGTGGCGGACGTGGAGGCCGAGGGCGGCCATGGCCACGATGTAGATCGTGTTGCCGTACCAGGTGGAGAAGGTCGCGAGGACGTTCTCGTAGGGGTGGCCGGCCCAGGCGCGCTCGTTGACGGTGAGCGTGGTGAGGTCGAGGAGGTGCCAGACGATGAAGAGGGCGAGGATGATCCCGCCCCAGCGCATGGTGCGGGTCGCGTAGCTCGCGCGGCGGCGCTTGTGGGCGTACTTGACCGGGCGCGCCTTGAGGTCGCGGCGGCTGAGCTGGTAGGCGCAGACCGCGTGGGCGACGACGGCGGCGACCAGGACCACGCGGACGAGCCACAGGGCCCACTCGTAGTGCAGGAACGGCTCGCCCAGGGTGCGCAGGGCGTGGGCGTATCCGTTGAACTCGTCCGGCCCGAAGAAGATCTTCAGGTTGCCGAACATGTGCGCGACGAGGTAGCCGAGCATGATCAGGCCGGAGACGGCCATCACGGACTTCTTGCCGACGGTGGAGTCCCAGAGCGTGCGCGTGGTGGACGGCCGTCGATCCGTCCGCGTTGCCAGAGCCATGACGTAGACCGTAGGGACGAAGGTCCCGAACGGTCCAAGACATGGTGGAGCTGATCGCGATAGGCATCCCCTATGGAAGGGCCCGGGCGCCCCCATTAGCCTGGGGAAATGCAGTTCCAGCAGCTCGTGTACTTCGTGGCCGTCGCCGAGACCCGGCACTTCACGCGCGCCGCCGAGCGGGAGCACGTGGCCCAGCCGTCGCTGTCGCAGCAGATCAAGGCGCTGGAACGGGAGCTGGGCGCGGAGCTGTTCAGCCGGGCGCGGGGGAACATCACGCTGACGGACGCGGGTGAGGCGCTGCTGCCGCTGGCCCGGCGGATCCTCGCCGACGCGGACACGGCGCGGCTGGAGGTGCAGGAGCTGCTCCAGCTGCGGCGCGGCCGGGTGCGGCTAGGGGCCACGCCGAGCGTGTGCACGGGGATGCTGCCGGGGGTGCTGCGCGCCTTCCACACGGCGCACCCCGGGATCGAGCTGCTGATCGAGGAGGGCGGTTCGCTGGACCTGGTACGGGAACTCGCGCGCGGGGTCCTGGACCTGGCCCTGATCGTCCTGCCGCTGCCGCCGTCGGCGCCGCCGCTGACCACGGTGGAGCTGCTGACGGAGGACCTGGTGGTGGTGTCCTCCCGCGACCTCCCGCCGCCGGGCGGCGGCGGGGAGCTGACCGTGGCCGACCTGCGCGAGGAGCCCATGGTCATGTTCCGGCACGGCTACGACCTGCGGGACCTGACGGTGGGCGCGTGCCGGGCGGCCGGGTTCGAGCCGGTGTTCACGGTGGAGGGCGGTGAGATGGACGCCGTCCTGGGCTTCGTGCGGGCCGGGCTGGGGGTGGCGGTGGTCCCGGAGATGGTCGTGGCCCACGGCGGCCCGGGCCTGCGCGCCACCCCCCTCACCGGCTCCCCGCTCCGCCGCACGATCGCCCTGGCCCACCGCACGGACGTGGCCCCACCCCGCGCGGCCCGAGAACTGAAACGCATCCTGGTCGGCTGAGCCCTCCGGGGGGGTACGCACCCGGTCGGGGTTCGGGCGCGGGGGCCGGGCTGGTTCGGGCGCGGGGGCCGGGCCAGGCCAGGGCGGAGCCGGGGTCCGTCCCTGCGCCGGGGCGGGGGCGCGCCAGGGTAGGGCCGGAGGCCACGGCCGGGGGCCAGAGCTGGGCCGAGGCCCGCTCCTGCGCTGGGGCGGAGGCTGGGGTCGGAGCCGGGACGGGCCCAGGCAGGAGGGGGCTGGGGCCAGGCGGGGCCGGGGGGCAAGGGCGGAGGCCCGGGGCCGGAGCCGGGGCGGCGGCCGAGGCAAGGGCAGGGCCAGGCCGGGCCGGGGCCCCGCCCCTGCGCCGGGGCGGGCCAGGGTCGGAGTCGGGGCGGGGTCCGGTGCTCCCCTGCGCCCGGGCGGAGGCCGGGGTCAAAGCCGGGGCGAGGGCGGGGCGGCGCTCCCGCCCTCGGCCTGGCCTGGCCTGGCCTGGCCTGGCCTGGCCTGGCCTGGGCGACAGTGGCGGGCTCCGGACGGGGGCCCGGGAAACCTTGCCCGGGCGACCAGGCTGGGGGCGGGCTGAGCCGGGGTCAGGGGCCGGGGGTGGGCGGGGGGTCGGGGTGGGACGGTTCGGCTTCGGAGGCGGCGCGGGCTCGGAGGCGGCGTTTGTCTGGCTTGCCCCGGTCCGTGAGGGGGATCTCCCGTTCCCAGAAGACGGCCGTCGGGCTGTGCGCCGGGGCCAGTTCACGGGCCACCAGCTCGCACGCCCCGGCGGCGGCCGCACGGCTCGGGATGTGGCCGGGGGCCGGTACGAGGAAGGCACAGACCTCCTCGCCGGTCGTGGCGGAGGGCCGCCCGACCACGACGGCCTGGGCCACGGCGGGGTGCCGGGCGAGGGCCGCCTCGACGGGGAGGCCGTAGATGTTGACCCCGTCGACGATGACGACGTCCTTGATCCGGTCGTCCAGGTACAGGTAGCCGTCGTCGTCGACATGGCCGAGGTCCCCGGTCCGCAGCCACCCGTCCCGCAGGACGTCGGCGGTCAGCGAGGGCTGGTTCCAGTAGCCGGTCATCATCGCCGCCGACCGGATCCACAGCTCCCCCGTGCGCCCGGCGGGCAGTACCGCCTCCCCCTCGTCGCGCACCTGGACCTCGACCCCCGCCGCCGGGCGCCCCACGGAGGCCAGCAGCGCGGGCCGGCCGGACACCGCCGCGTCGTGGTCGGCCGGTGTGAGGCGGGAGATCACGGCGGCCTCGTTCATCCCGTAGCCCTGCCGCCACCGCCCGCCCCAGCGGGTCACCGCCTCGTGCAACCGCTCGGGGAGGATCGGCGAGGCCCCGTACGAGACCGCCTCCAGCCCCGGAATGCCCCCAGCGGTCGCGGGGTGGTCCAGCAGCCGGTACACCATCGGGGCCGTCAGGTATGTGGACACCCGGCCGAGCCTCCGGCAGGCCCGCGCGAACTCCTGGGGCGTGAAGGGGTCGAGGATCTCCACCCGTCCCCCGGCGCGCAGCTGCTCCAGGCAGCGCCCGCCGGCCCGCTGGGCGAGGCTGGTGACCGAGAGGTGCACCGCCCCCGTCCACTCGGCCCCGCGCCGGACGTCCCGCGCGGCCATCGCCCCGAAGGTGGAGGCCACCCCTTTGGGCCGGCCCGTGGTCCCGCCGGTGTACGTGACCCGGGCGACGTCCTCCTCCCGCGCCCGGACCGGCACTTCGCCGGGCTCCCGCCCCGCGGCCCGCGCGATCAGCTCCTCCAGGCCCAGCAGCGGTACGCCTGTCGCCGGCACCGGGACGTCGTGCACCACCAGGCCCGGGAGGCAGTCCCGCAGGACGAACTCCAGTCCGTGCACGGCCGGCCCGGTCACCACCTGGGTCAGCCGGGCCCCCAGCAGATGCGCGGCGATCCGCACCAGCAGCGCCTCCGGCCGGTTGCCGCCCGTCACACAGGCCAGCCCCGTTCCCCGTCCGACCCCCGCCTCCGCGAGCGCCCCGGCCAGCCGGTGGACGGCGTCCAGCACCTCGGCGAACCCGAGGACCCGGGGGCCGGCCCCGATGGCGGCCCGGTCCCCGTACCGCTCCAACGCCCCGACCAGCTCGGTGACATACCGCGCGGCCATCCGCACACCCGCCTTTCCGGCCCGCTGCCCGGCGAGCCCTCCCGGGCATCATGCAGGGCCTTTCGGCCCGGCCGGGTCAAGCCCGGGATATCAGCGGGCCCAGGGTCCGGTCGAGACCGTCGGCCAGCATGCCGAAGGCCTGGTCGGCGTCGCCGACGGCCACGGGGTAGGCCTCGTCCGCCGTCACGCCCGCGGCCATCCGCCGCCAGTTCTCCCGGCCCAGCTCGTGGCGGACCGCCACCAGATGCGTCGCGGCGAGGCGGGCCGGCAGCGGCTCTGCCCCCTCCGCCTCCAGGGCGCCGGCGAGCAGTTCCACCTCACGGGCGGTGTAGTGGGCGATCCGGCCCTCCAGGCTCGCGGTGGAGTACAGCAGGCCCTGGAACGCGAGGACGTCCGGATGGTCGCAGAGTCCGGTGATGGGGTCGCGTTCGGCGAGGGCCGCCAGGAAGTGGTCGTGGAGCGCGCCCACCGGACCGCGGTCCGCCGGACGGTCGCGCACGATCCGCGCCGCTTCGTCCTGGTGGTCGGCGAACCGGTCCAGGACCAGGTCCTCCTTGCTCGGGAAGTAGCGGAACAGGGTGGGCTTGGACACCTCGGCCGCCGCGGCCACGTCGGCCACGGACACGGCGTCGAAGCCCCGTTCCAGGAAAAGTTCCAGCGCCGTGGCCGCCAGCTGGCGACGCGTACGCAGTTTCTTGCTCTCGCGCAGACCCGTCGTGTTCTCCATGGGACCACCGTAGAGAAAAATCGCAACCAAGTCAATTTCTTAACCGGGTTGCATTTTTTCTCCCGACGCGCTTTCCTTGGTTCAGCGACGAAGGACCGACGACGAGAGAGGACCCTTCCGATGACCGACGTACTGATCGCGGGCTCCGGCCCCACCGGACTCACCCTGGCCTGTGACCTGGCCCTGCGCGGGGTGTCCGTCCGCATCCTCGACCAGCGGTCCGGTCCCCACCGGGAGTCGCGCGGCAAGGGACTCACCCCGGACAGCCTGGAGGTCTTCGGCCGGCTCGGGACGGAGGAGCGGATGTCGGCCACCGGCGCCCGCGGCCTGGTCCTGCGCAAGTACTACGACGGCGCCCACGTCAACGACACCCCGGACACCGGCGGCGGCCTCCTGATCGGCCAGTGGCAGGTCGAGGGGATCCTCCGCGAGCGGCTCGCCGGGCTCGGCGTCCGCGTCGAGTACGGCAGCCGGATCACCGGCCTCGCGCAGGACCCGGCCGGGGTCACGGCCCGCCTGGCGGACGGCGGTTCGGTCCGCGCCGGTTACGTCGCCGGCTGCGACGGCGGCCACAGCACCACCCGTGAACTCCTCGGCATCCCCTTCGAGGGGTACACCGAGGAGAAGCCGACGATGGTCGTCGGGGACGTGCGGGCCCCCGGGCTGAGCCGGGAGTACTGGCACCAGTGGTTCACCTCGGAGGGCGGCGGGATCATGCTCTGCCCGATGCCCGGGACGGACACCTTCCAGCTCCAGGCCTCCCCGGAGACCGACGGGCGGGGCGAGCCGCTACCGGCCACGGCGCAGGGATTCCAGCGGCTCTTCGCCCGGCACGCGGGGGTACCCGGTATACGGCTGACCGGGGCGGGCTGGCTCTCAAACTGGCGGGTCAACGTCCGGCGGGCCGCCCGGATGCGCGAGGGCCGGATCCTCCTCGCCGGGGACGCCGCCCACGTCCACCCGATCGCCGGCGGGCTGGGCATGAACACCGGCATCCAGGACGCGGCCGCCCTCGCCCGCACCCTGGCCGCCGCCCTCACCGGCCCGGCGGAGGACGACGCCCTCGACCGCTACGAGGCCGAGCGCCTCCCGGCGGCCGAGCGGGTGCTGGCCGACACCTCCGCACGCCACCGCCGGGTCCTCGCCGCGGTCCGCGAGCCCGGCCGGGGAACGGAGGCCGGGATGCGCTGACCCGCACACCGCCACCCCGCCACGCCGCCACCCCGCACACCGGCCGGGCCCCGGCCTCAGGGCAGGGCCTCACGGCCCCCGGCCGGCGGGTCCCGCCTCCCGGCCTCGGGGATTCACCCGGTGGGTACGGCGTCGCAGAGGGAGAGGGTGTGGATGCGGTCCGGGGAGCCCGGGCGGGCGTAGTACCAGCCCTGGGCCGTATCGCAGCCGAGGGCGCGGAGCTGAGCCGCCTGGGCCCCGGTCTCCACTCCCTCGACCGTCACCGCGAGCTCCAGGCTGTGGGCCAGGGCGACGATGCCCTCCACGATCTTGACGTCGACGGGGTCGGCCGGCTCCTGCTGCATCCCCTGGGTGAAGGAGCGGTCCAGCTTCAGGACGCTGACCGGCAGCCGGCGCAGGTTGGCCAGGTTCGAGTAGCCGGTGCCGAAGTCGTCGAGGGCGATGTCCACACCGAGCGCGGCGAGCCGGCGCAGCGGTTCGAGGAGTTCGTCGTCGGCACCGATCAGCGCCGACTCGGTGACCTCCAGGCACAGCGCGCCCGGGGCCAGGCCGGAGGACTCCAGGACGCGCAGGGTGTCGGCGACCAGCCCGGGGTGGGTCAGCTGGGTCGGCGAGAGGTTGACGTTGACGCGCAGGGGCGCCCCGCCGTGCTCGCGCTGCCAGTTGCGGGCCTGGCGGACGGACTCCTCCAGGACCCAGCGGCCGAGCGGCACGATCAGCCCGGTCCGTTCGGCGAGCGGGATGAACCGGTCCGGGCCGAGCACCCCGTACTGGGGGTGCGACCAGCGCACCAGTGCCTCCGCGCCGCGCACGCTGCCGTCGTGCAGGTGCACGAGGGGCTGGTACTCGATGAAGAACTCGCCGCGTTCCAGCGCCGCCGGCAGGGCGTTGGTCAGGCCGTGGCGGGTGATGGCGCGGGCGTCGGCCTCGGCGTCGGCGAACTCGAAGCGGTTGCCGCCGGCCGCCTTGGCCCGGTACATGGTGATGTCGGCGCTGCGCAGCACCTCGGCCGGGGTGCGTTCGCCGGAGGTGCCCTCGACGATGCCGATGCTCCCGCGCACGGACAGCTCGCGGCCCTCCAGCCGGATGGGCGTGGACAGGGCGGTCAGGATGCGGACGGCGAGGTCGCTGACCTTCTCCTCCGTCTGCGCCGCCGGTCCGGTGGTGAGGGCCACGAACTCGTCGCCGCCCAGCCGGGCGACGACCTCGCCCGGGCCGGTGGCGCAGCTCTGCAGCCGGTCGGCCACCTCGACGAGGAGGCGGTCGCCGGCCGAGTGGCCGAGGCTGTCGTTGACGGCCTTGAACCCGTCGAGGTCGAGGTAGCACAGGCCGAATCGGCTGCCGGGGGCGGCGGTGAGGGCCTTCTCCAGCCGTTCGAAGAACAGCGTGCGGTTGGGCAGGCCGGTCAGCGCGTCGTGGGTGGCCTCGTAGCGCAGGCGCAGGTTGAGCAGCCGGCGTTCGGTGGTGTCCTCCATCAGGGCCAGCTGGTACTGCGGGACGCCGTCGGCGTCGCGCAGCAGAGAGACCGTGAGGTTGGTCCACAGGACGGTGCCGTCGTGCCGGTAGTAGGGCTTCTCCACGCGGTAGTGCTCGCGCTCGCCGCGGACGAGTTCCCCGTACATCTTCCAGACGTGCGGGGTGTCGTCGGGGTGGCCCCACTCGCTGACGTTGCGGCTGCGGACGTGGCCCTCCAGGCCGCCGAACATCTTGAGGAGGGTGTCGTTGACCTCCAGGATGTTCCCGTCGAGGTCGGCGATGCCGATGCCGACGGCCGCGCCCTCGAAGACGGCGCGGAAGCGTTCCTCGCTGGCGTGCAGGGCCTGCTGGGCGTCGATGCGCGCGGTCAGGGCGGAGCGGGCGATGGCCTCCTGCTCGCGCAGGGTCCGCTCGCGCAGCGCGCGGGCGAATCCGGCGGCGATGCCGTGCTGGAGCCGGGCGCAGCGGGAGCGGTACTCCTCGGTGCTCCCGGCGCTCTCGCCGCCGCCGTCGGCGGTGCCGTCCGGACCGCAGTACAGGACCAGGTAGGACTCGACGACGCCGAGGGTGCCGGAGAGGGCCTCGGGGTCGGTGCAGTGCACGGCGACGAGTTCCGCGCCGACGCCCTGGGCGACGCCCGCGTCGAAGGGGCGGGCGTGCAGGGCCTCGGTGAGGGTCCGGGCGAGCGGGACGAGGTGCTGTTCGAACTCGGGGCGGGTCAGGGAGGTGGCCGTGACCGGGAAGATGGCGCGGCCCCAGATGGTCGCGAAGCGTGCGATCCGGTCGTCGAGGTCGCCGATCGGGTCGCGCCGCGGCGCCCGGCCGGCATCCGGAGCAGCCGGTTCCGCGCTTGGGACGGGCAGTCCCGCACCCGGGACGGGCGGTTGCGCCGCGGACGCCGGTACGGGCGCGGAAGCGGCACCGCCGGCCGGCCGGGGCCGGCGGCCGGGGGTCGCGGGCGGGGGTGTCGGAGCGGGGAGTCTCACGCCTTGCGTCCCACGCCGCCGAAGCCCGAGAAGGCGTACGGATCCTCCGGGGTCTCGCCCTCGGCGAGCGGCCCGGTGCGGTCGGGGCGCCAGTCGGGCATGGAGACGAGCCCGGGATCCAGCAACTCGAAGCCGTCGAAGAAGCCGGTGATCTCCTCGTGGCCGCGCATGACGAGCGGGTTGCGGATGTCGCGGTAGACGCCGACGGTCCCGGCCGCGACCTCCTCGCTGAGCGGGATGCCCTCGTAGGAGGCGTGGCTGAGGATCAGCATGCTGCCGGGAGCCAGGGCGTCGCGCAGCTCGGCGACGGCGGCGTAGGGCTGGTCGGCGTCCTCCAGGAAGTGCAGCACGGCGACCAGCATCAGGGCGACGGGCCGGTCGAGGTCCAGCAGCCGGCGGGCCTCGGGGGCGGCCAGGATGTCCTGGGGCTTGCGCAGGTCCGCGGCGACGACGTCGGTGCGGTCGTCTCCGGCCAGGACGGCGCGGCTGTGCGCGACGGCGACCGGGTCGTGGTCGACGTAGACGACGCGGGCCTCGGGGGTGGCGGCGCGGGCCACCTCGTGGACGTTGCCGAAGGTGGGGATGCCGGAGCCGATGTCGAGGAACTGGGTGATGCCCTCGGCGACGGCGTGGCGGACGGCGCGGCGCATGAACGCCCGGTTCGCCTGCATGATCTTGGGCAGGCCCGGCATGAATTCCATGGCCCGGCGGGCGGCCTGGCGGTCGACCTCGAAATTGTGGGAGCCGCCCAGGTAGTAATCGTAGATACGGGACACGCTCGGCACCGATATGTCGATGCCTGGCGGGGCCCAGGCGGGGCGTTCCATCGGGGTCTCCAAGCCGTCGGCGTGTCGTGGTCGTACCTGGTCCGCCCGGGGGTCGGGCGGGGATCGGACTGCTGTCCGAGCCGAATGTACTGATCATTGCCCAACAGGGCGAGCAAAAGCGGAAATTGCCGGTCCGTTCTTGGTCACACACCAAAGGTCTCCGGGGCCTGCCGTCGCCGCCACGGAAACCGACAAATACCTTTTGGGAATTGACCAGCGTTCAATCACAACCGATCAGAACCTGTCTCAAACCAAACCGGTCGAGGAACCCCCCGTTCGGGCGAACCGCTGCCGGGTCCCGCGTGCGCGGGCGCGCGCGAGCCCATGCTCCCCGGGTGAACAGAGCCTTAGCCAGACGTCTGCTGGCGGTCCCGGTCCTGCTGTGGGCGACCCTGTCGACCACTCCGGCGGTGGCCGATAGCTGTGCCTACGCGACGGTCGGCACCGGCGACGGCGGGACCGCCGTCACGGTGTACGCGTACGCCGGCAGCGGCGGGGGCGCGGCCGCCCGGGGTGGCGGACATCACGACGACGGACCCGGCAAGGGCAGGGGTCACGACAAGGGCCGCGGCCACGGGCACGAGCACCACTGCCCGCCGCCGCCTCCCCCGCCGTGCCCGCCGAAGCCCACTCCGACGCCGACGCCCACCCCCACCCCTCCGCCGCCCAAACCGACCCCACCGCCCAAGCCCACCCCGCCGCCGCCTCCGCCCCCGCCGGCCCCCGAGCCGCCCGAGCCCGCACCCCCGGCGCCGGAGCCGCCCGCACCGAAGCCGCCCGCACCCCGGGTGTACCGGGCGCCCGCGGCTCCCCCACCGCCGCCCGCGCCACCCGCGCCGCCCACCCCGGCGCCGAAACCGCCCGCGCCGAAGCCGAAGGTGCCCCGGCCCGCGTACCACACCGCCGCGCGCAAACCGGTCGAACACCACATCTCGCCGGTCACGTTCACCCTCATGACCGCCGCCCCGGCCGTGCTCGCGATCGTCGCGCTGCGCCCGCGCTGAACCGCGCCGGCCCGGCCGCCGCCCCCTGCCGACCACGGCAGGCGCGTGCGCCCGTAGGGCCGTCCACCCGCAGGACCGTTAGGACCGTCCGCCCGCGGGCCCGTGTGCCCGCCGGCCGAACCACCCACCCCTCGCCACAGCCCATCGATCGGGAGTCGTCTTGTCGGAATGGCTCGTCCTGTCCCTCGCGATGGCCGCGGCCTGTGCCGTGGTGCTGTCCACCGCCTTCTTCAACCACCGCAGGATCACTGAGGACGACGATCCGAACGAGACCCCGGACGTCATCGAGTACATGACGATGATGATCGGGGTGATCTACGCGATCGTCCTCGGCCTGGCGATCGCCGGCGTCTGGGAGGGCCGCGGGGCCGCCCAGGAGTACGTGCGCCAGGAGTCCCAGGCCCTGCACGAGATCAGTGTCCGCTCCGAGGTCTACCCGGCCGAGGTGCGCAAGAGGATCCGCTCCGACGTCGACGCGTACGTGACCTACGTGGTCGACACGGAGTGGAAGCACATGGCCGACGAGAACGAGCTCACCGACCGCAGCGGTGAGCTCCTGGAGAAGATCCGCCGCGACGTGACGGACTACGAACCGCAGACCGACCACGAGGGGCAGGCCTACCAGCCCCTGGTCGACCAGGTCGCGCTGGTGGACGACGCCCGCAACGCCCGGGGCCAGAGCGCCGGGGCCACCATGCCGGGCGTGGTGTGGTTCGGGCTGATCGCCGGGGCCCTGGTGACCGTCGGGCTGATCTTCACCCTCCAGATCCGCCGCTCGTTCCGCGAGCTCCTGCTCGCCGGCCTGTTCAGCGCCCTGATCGCCTTCCTGCTCTTCCTCATCTGGGACTTCGACGCGCCCTTCGGGCGGGGGATCGCGGCCACCGCCGAGCCCTTCCTCGCCCAGTTCCCCCACCTCGGCCTGAAGGGCTGAGCGACCGGGGCGCGGCCGGGCCGGGTAAACCGGGGACGGGGGGTCCGTCCCCGGTTCGGCCTACGGCCGTGCCCCATTCGCCCGTTCCTGATCGCGGGTGGCCGGGCCGGGACCTAGCGTGGCGGGCATCGAGGCACATCACCCCCCGACGTGCGGAAACGCTGCGCGACTGTGCCTCGCAGATCCGGAGGAACGCGTCCATGGGTGCGATACGCAGCTCCGCCACCGCCCTGCTGAGCGCCGGCGCCACGGGCCTCGCCCTCGCGCTCGGCGCCTTCGGCGCGCCCGTCGCCCTCGCGGCCGAGGAGGCGCCCGCCACCTCCTTCGCCTTCGCCGTCAGCCCCTCGACGGTCGCGCCCGGCGGCACCGTGACCCTCTCCGTGAGCAACTGCGGCGCCGCCTACGCCACCGCCTCGTCGGGGGTCTTCGACACCGTGACCATCGAGCGGGGCAAGACCGTGAAGGTCAAGGTCGACCGCGACGCCCGCCCGGGCGCCCTGTACTCCGTCACCTTCACCTGCGACGGGGAGAACGGCTCCGCCGACCTCACCATCTCCGGCGCCACGTCGAGGCCCAGCACCAGTTCCACCACCGGCACCCGGCGCACCCCCTCCCCCACCGCCACCTCCGGCTCGGGCCTGCGGCCGCCGCCGCTCACCCCGCCGGCCCGCACCACCGCGCCCGCGCGGACCACACCGCCGGCCCGTACGACCCCCGCCCCGCGCGCGACCACCGCCACGCTCGGCGTACGCGGCGGGCTGGGCGGCAGCATCGCCGGGGCGGACCCGGCCGAGCTCGCCGCGGGCGCGGGCCTCTTCGCCGCGGCCGCCGCGGGCGGCACGGCGTACGCCCTGCGCCGGCGCCGCCGCGCGGCCCGCGGCCACTGACCCCGCCCGGGCCCCCGCGGACGCGGCCGGGCCCGGGGGCGGGGGCGGCGCCGTACACCCCTGGAACGCCTCAGGACCGGGCGGCGGCCGGACGGCGGCGGCGCACCACGTGCACGCCCGCGCCGAGGGCCGCGGCACCGACCAGACCGGCCCCGATGGCCGTCTCGGCGGTGGACGGGCCGAAGGACCCGCCGAGTCCGCCCTGCGCGCCGTTGCCCGCCAGGATGGTGAAGCGGTGCGTGGCGACGAGGCTGTTGTCGTGGCACTTGACCGACAGGGTGTGGTGGCCCGGTGAGGCGTGGTTGAAGATCCGGACGGTGGCGAAGCCGATGGAGCCGGCCGACAGGTTGGTCTGCGGGAAGTTGCCGTGCGACCAGACCGTGCCGCCGTGGCCGCAGCCGGCCGCACTGACCTGCATCGAGGCGCCCTGGTGCACGGAGTACGGGTTGACCGTGACGTTGCTCGGCCCGTTGCCGCCGCCGTTCGGGGGGTTCGCGGCAGCGAACGGGGCACTGAGCCCGAGCGCGGCGCAGGCGGCCGCGGTCACGGTGAGAGCGCGGAAAGCACGCATGGTGGAACCTCCAGCGGAAGAGCGCCCCGGAGCGGTGGCCCGGGCAGATCGACGAGAACGCCTCCCATCACGAACCCTCGCGGCGGCGCGCAACCAGCGCATTTCCGCCCTTGGGCCGCCCGGTTGAGCGACACGCCGAAGCACGTCCGCAGGATCTGACGGATCCGCAGGTCACGAGCCGTCAGGCATTTATGTGATGATTACCTGGATGGCCGCACCCCAACCGGGCGCACCACCCGTTCGCCCCTCCCCGATCGCCGTCTCGCACTTCCGGCCTTAGCGTGCGGGAAGAAGGGCGTACAGGGGAGGGACTGGAACGCGGGTCGGGACCCCCGCGTCGGGAAGGGAGAGCCATGCTCGAGGACGAGACCGAGCAGCGGCCGAGGAGACGCTCCCCTTGGGGCGTGCTCGCACTGGCACTGCTCAGCGGCCTCGCCATGATGCGCAACGGGGCGAACGTGGAGGACGGGCCGCCGCAGCCCACCGCCGCGGCGGCCGTCGCCACACGGGCCGACCAGCAGCCGGCCAACGCGCCGACACCGCCCGCGGACATGGAGGTGCTGGACCACTCGTCGGTGCAGCGCATCCGGATTCCGACGATCAACGTGGACGCGCCGGTGATGACGGTCGGCCTGGACGCGCAGGGATGGATCGACGCCCCGCCGCCGCAGGACCGCAACCTGGCGGGCTGGTACCTCAACGGCATCTCGCCGGGCCAGCAGGGGTCGGCGGTGATCGTGGGCCACGTGGACAACGCGCAGGGCCCGGCGGTCTTCTACGGCCTGGGCTCGCTGAAGCCGGGCCAGCACATCGAGGTGCAGCGCTACGACGGCCGGACGGCGGTCTTCGAGGTGTACGGGGTGGAGGTGTTCGCGAAGGACGCCTTCCCGGGCGCACGGGTGTACGGGGACACCGGGCACCCGGAACTGCGGGTGATCACCTGCGGCGGCGGCTACTCGAAGGCCAAGGGGTACGACGGGAACGTGGTGGTGTTCGCGCGGATGGTGGAGGCCCGCTGAGAAAACGTTTCACCGCAGGCCGGGCCCCCGCCTCCCCCGGGCGGCGGCCCGCCGGGGGCCCGGGGCCTCAGCGGGGCGGCAGCACCGGCAGGGTCATCCGGTAGCCGCGGCCCAGCAGCTGGGGCAGGTACGTCTCCAGCGCCCGGACGCTCTGCGACCGGTTGCCGCCGGCGTCGTGGTTCAGCACGATCACGCCCGGGGCGGCCCCGTCCAGGATCCTGGAGACGATGGTGGTGGTCCCCGGCTCCGTCCAGTCGAGGCTGTCCACCGTCCAGGCGAGGGGCTCCATCCCCAGGTCGGCCCCGATCTCGAAGGCGGCCCGGTTCCACGCCCCGTACGGGGCCCGGAACCACAGCGGGGGCTGTCCGACGGCCTGCTCGACGACCTCGCTCGTGCGCCCGATCTCCGACTCCAGCTCGGCCCGGCTGAGCCGGGGGATCTGTGGATGGGTCCAGGTGTGGTTGCCGATGACGTGTCCCTCGGCGGCCATCCGGCGCAGCAGGTCGCGGTTGTCGGTGGCCATCTCGCCGCAGACGAAGAACATCGCGCGGACCCCGTACCGGCGCAGGGTGTCCAGGATGGCCGGGGTGTAGCGGGGGTCGGGGCCGTCGTCGAAGGTGAGCAGCATGGCCCTGTCGCCCGCGGCCGGGCCCTGGGGCAGTTCCAGGAGGGGCCGGGTGCGGACGGCCGGCTTCACGGCGGGCGGCTTGGCGGGCGCCTCGGCCGTCATCGGCTGGAGCCGGTGGGAGGCGTCGGGGAGCCCTTCCGGGTGCGCGCCCGGGGCCCCGGCGGCCCCCGGACCACCGGCGGGCGCGGGGCCGGCGCCCTGGGGTGATCCGGGCGGTGCGGCCGGGGAGCCGCCCTCGCCCGCGTCCAGCAGTCCGGAGGAGGCGGCGGCCGCGATGGAGAGGAAGACGGCGGTACGCAGGAGCACGCGTCGCCCTACTGTCGGCTCGTCATTTGTCATTATTACTACGTATCAACGACATCCCCGCAGATGTCGAGAGGCGCGGAGGCACCCCGTCCGGCTCACCCGCTCGGACCAGCCGCCCAGGCGCCCGGCGGGCGGGCGGCGGTCGGCGGCGCGGTCAGCCCTGGCGCACCAGCGGGAACGGCAGCGTCTCGCGGATCGTCAGACCCGTGAGGAACATGACCAGCCGGTCCACCCCGATCCCCAGTCCGCCGGTGGGCGGCATGGCGTACTCCAGGGCGTCGAGGAAGTCGTTGTCGAGTTCCATCGCCTCGGGGTCCCCGCCCGCCGCCAGCAGGGACTGGGCGGTGAGCCGGCGGCGCTGTTCCACGGGGTCGGTGAGCTCCGAGTAGGCGGTGCCCAGTTCGGTGCCGAAGGCCACCAGGTCCCAGCGCTCGGCGAGCCGCGGGTCCCCCCGGTGCTGGCGGGTGAGCGGGGAGACGTCGGTCGGGAAGTCCTTGTAGAAGGTGGGGAGTTTCGTCCGCTCCTCCACCAGCCGCTCGTACATCTCCAGGACCACGTCGCCCCGGGTGTCCTCCGGCCCGTGCGGAACGCCCGCCCGGTCGCACAGGAGGCGCAGCCGGTGCTCCTCGGTGTCGGCGTCGACCTCCTCGCCGAGGGCCTCGCTGATCGCCCCGTACAGGGTCTTGACCGGCCAGGGCCCGGAGATGTCGTGGACGACGAGCTTGCCGTCGGGGCCCGCCTTGTGGGCGATGGGCGAGCCGAAGGCGGCGGTGGCGGCGCCCTGGATCAGCTCCCGGGTCAGGTCGAGCATGACGTCGTAGTCGGCGAAGGCCTGGTAGGCCTCCAGCATCGTGAACTCGGGGTTGTGCTTGTAGGAGACGCCTTCGTTGCGGAAGGTGCGGCCCATCTCGAACACCTTCTCCATACCGCCGACGCACAGCCGCTTGAGGTAGAGCTCGGGTGCGATGCGCAGGTACAGGTCGAGGTCGTAGGCGTTGATGTGGGTGCGGAAGGGGCGGGCGTTGGCGCCGCCGTGGATCTGCTGGAGCATCGGGGTCTCGACCTCCAGGTAGCCGCGGTCCAGGAGTCCCTGGCGCAGGGCCTGCACGGCACTGGAGCGGGCCCGTACGACGTCGCGCGCGTCGGGGCTGGCGACGAGGTCGAGGTAGCGGCGCCGGACCCGGGCCTCGGGGTCGGCCAGGCCCTTGCGCTTGTCGGGCAGCGGGCGCAGGCACTTGCCGGTGAGCTGCCAGGAGTCGACGAGGACGGAGAGCTCGCCGCCGCGGCTGGCGGCGGCGGTGCCGCCGGCGACCACGTGGTCGCCGAAGTCGACCTGGGAGGTGAACGAGTCGAGGGCGGCCGGTCCGGACTCCTCGCGGGTGAACATCAGCTGGACGTCGCCGGTCCAGTCGCGCAGGACGGCGAAGACCACGCCGCCGAGGTCGCGCACGACCATCACCCGGCCGGCGAGGACCACCGGTTCGCCCGTCCGGGTGCCGGGTGCGAGCCGGCCGGGGTGGGCGGCCCTGAGCTGGGCGACGGTGTGGGTGCGCTGCCGGATGCCGACGGGGTACGGGTCGGTGCCGGCGGCGCGGATCCGCTCCAGCTTGGCGTGGCGGACGCGGACCTGTTCGGGCAGCCGGTCGGCGGGCGCACGCTCCCCGTCCTCGCCGACGAGGTCCAGGCCGAGGGAGTCGATGGAGGGCAGGCCGGTGGTGTCGACGGGGGCGACGAGGCCCCGGGGCTGGTGGCCCTTGCCCCACAGTTTGCGCAGGCTGGGCACGGAGACGAAGCCCTCGGCGATGCCGGAGGCGAGGCTGACGCGGGCGAGCGAGCCGGCGTCCTGGTAGCAGAGGAAGCGGGGGTACCACTCGGGCCCGTACTTGACGTTGGACCGGTAGAGGGCCTCCAGCTGCCACCAGCGGGAGAAGAACAGCAGCAGCCTGCGCCACAGCTTGAGGACGGGGCCGGCGCCGATCCGGCCGCCTTCCTCGAAGGCGGAGCGGAAGACGGCGAAGTTGAGGGAGATCCGGCGGACGCCGAGGCCGGGGGCGGCCGCGCAGAGCTGGGCGACCATGAACTCCATGACCCCGTTGGGGGCGGAGCGGTCACGGCGCATCAGGTCGAGGGAGATGCCGTCCTTGCCCCAGGGGACGAAGGACAGCAGGGCGATCAGCTCGCCCTGGGCGTCGAAGGCCTCGACGAGCAGGCAGTCCCCGTCGGCGGGGTCGCCGAGCCGGTCCAGGGCCATGGAGAAGCCGCGTTCGGTCTCGGTGTCGCGCCAGCGGTCGGCCCGGTCGACGATGGTCCGCATCTCCTCGTCGCTCAGGGCCGAGTGGCGGCGGATCACGGTGGTGGCGCCGGTCCGCTTGACCCGGTTGACGGCCTGCCGGGTGACGCGCATGTCGCGGCCGTCGAGGTCGAAGTGGGCGACGTGCAGGATGGCCTCGTCGCCGAGCTGGAGGGCGCTGAGCCCGGAGCGGGCGTACGCGGTGGCGCCGTCCTCGGAGGCGCCCATGACGGCGGGCTGCCAGCCGTAGCGGCGGGCCACGGCCAGCCAGGCGTCGATGGCGGGGGTCCAGGCGCCGGGGTCGCCGACGGGGTCGCCGCTGGCCAGGCAGACCCCGGCCTCGACGCGGTAGGTGACCGCGGCCTTGCCGTTGGGGGCGAAGACGACGGCCTTGTCGCGCCGGGTGGCGAAGTAGCCGAGGGAGTCGGCGCGGCCGTAGGCGCCGAGCAGGGCGCGGATACGCAGTTCCTCGTCCCCGTGCAGGGCGGCGGTCAGCCGCTGGGAACGGAAGAGGGTGGAGGCGGCGTTCAGCAGGGCGAGGGCGCCGAAGAGGCCGAGCAGGAAGTAGAGGAACCGGGGCGGGCGGCCGTCGAACTGCCGGGCGGAGAAGAGGCCGCCGAAGACCTGCTTGGCGGCCCAGTCCAGCCACTGTCCCTTGGGCAGGGTGCCGGGGAACAGCGCGACGAGGGCCCAGCCGAGGAAGACGGCGGCGAGCAGCCCGAGCCCGAGGACGAGCATGGCGCGCCAGACGGCGCCGGGGCGGGAGGCGGCGTAGAACTCCTTGCGGGCGGCGATCAGCACGACGAGGGCGGCCACCGCGAGGGCCAGGGAGAGGCCGCCGACCCAGAGGCCGCCGTCCCCGATGATCAGCACGTCGACGAGGATCAGCAGGGCCAGATAGGTGACGACGATCCACCAGGCGATCTTCTTGCGGATGCCGAGCGCGGCGGCGAGCAGGAAGAGGAAGACGGCGTAGGCGAGGTTGGCGCTGACCGGGACGACGAAGTCGTCGAGGAAGCGCACCACCGGCCGCAGCAGCCCGCGCAGCGTCGGGGAGAGCGCCAGCAGCGCGCAGAGCAGGCCGAGCGTTCCGAAGAACGCGCCGAAGGCGTCCGGGACCCGGTTGAGGAACCTGCCGCGGGTGTCGCGGGTGTCGCGGGTCTGCTCCAGCGTGGCACTCATGCCATGCACTGTAGGGAGGGCCGCGCCGCCGCGCGCGCCGAACGGGATAGCCTCGGCAGGGTGACGGAGCACGCGAGTACGGCATTCGAACGGGGCACGGACGGGCCCAAGGTCATCCTCGCGGGGGTGGACGGATCGGAGTCCTCCCTGCGGGCCGCGGCCTACGCGGCGGGCCTGGCCCGGCGGCAGAACGCGCTGCTGGCGCTGGTGTACGTACAGCCGGTGATGGCGGCGGGGGCCTCCCTGGGCGCGCCGGTGGCCGAGGCCACCGGGGAGATCGCCGAGGAGATCGTGGCCGAGATCCGGGCCTCGGCGGAGCGGCTGAAGGGGATCTTCGAGGTGCGGTGGCAGTTCCACACCTTCCGCGGGGATCCGTACGCGGGCCTGGTGAGCGCCGCCGACGAGCTGAAGGCGGACGCCGTGGTGGTCGGCGCCTCGGAGCGGGCCGGCCACCGGCTGGTCGGTTCGGTGGCGGTACGGCTGGTGAAGGCGGGCCGCTGGCCGGTGACGGTGGTCCCGTAGCGGCTCGCATCGTGGGGCGTCAGCGGGCGCGTGTGAGGCCGTCCTTGGCGGCGTCGCGGCTGAGCACGGCCTCGGTGATGGCGTCCTGGGCGCTCTCGTACTCGGCGTTGCCGGGGTCCTGGGCGAGGGCGGCGGGCAGGTTGACGATCCGGCCGGTGGAGAGGTCCATCATCTGCGGGACGAACTCGGCCGCGGTGACCTGCCAGCGCTGCCCGGGCGCCGCCGGCGGAGCGAAGGTGAAGCGGCCGATGGAGCCGTAGTTGCCGCGCATGTCGCGGGCGCCCGTGTAATTGAACATCTCACCGGCGACCTGGTCGCCCATGCCGTAGATGATCCAGGTCCCGTTGACCTTCTCGTAGGCCTGCGGGATGTGGGCGTGGGTGCCCAGGATCATGTCGATGTCGGGGCGGCCGCCGGTCTGCGAGGCGGTGAGGGCCTTGCCGAGCGAGAGCTGGGTCTCGTCGGGTTCGGTCTGCCATTCGGTGCCCCAGTGCAGGCTGACGAGGACCACGTCCGCGCCCGCCTTCCGGGCGGCCCGCGCGTCCGCGACGATCTTGTCCTGGCGCATCAGGTTGACCGCCCACGGCTGGCCGTCGGGCATCGGGTAGCCGTTGGTGTCGTAGGTGTAGGCCAGGTGGGCGACCTTGGCGGAGCCGGCCGTGTAGAGGGTGGTCCGGGCGGCCTCGGCGGCCGTGCGGGCGGATCCGGCGTGGCCGAGGCCGACCTTGTCGAAGCGGTCGAGGGTGCGTTTCAGGCCTTCGGCGCCGTCGTCGAGGGTGTGGTTGGAGGCGGTGGAGCAGCCGTCGTACCCGGCGTCCTTGAGGGCGTCGGCGACGGTGGGCGGGGAGACGAAGGCGGGGTAGCCGCTGAAGGGGCCGTCGTCGTCCCCGTAGATGGTCTCCATGTGGCACAGGGCCAGGTCGGCGGCCGAGACCACCGGTTTGACGGCGGCGAACATGGGCCGGAAGTCGTAGCCGTCGCCGCCCGCGTCGGCGGCGGCGCGCTGGATGACCGAGGTGTGCGGGAGGACGTCGCCGCTCGCGACGAGGGTGAAGCCCCGGGCGGCGGCGGGGGACGGGGATCCGGCCGTGCCGGCGGGGGCGCCGGCGGCGCTGGAGCCGGGCCGGGCGGGGGTGGCGGGGCGGCCGCCGCCGGAACAGCCCGCCGCCGTGGCGGACAGCAGGGCGGCCGACAGCAGGGCGAGGGCCCGCCGGGATCGCTTGGTCATGAGCCCAGCTCTCCTTGAATGGATTATCGGATTATCGGCAATCCCTATGAATCCTTGGGGAGAAGGACCGGGAGTCAAGGAGCGGCGCCGTCCGCCCGGCCCCGGCTCACTCCGACGGCCCCGGCCGCCGTTCGCCGCGCCGTTCAACCGTTCGTCGTCCGGCACGGCCGCCCACCGGGCCACCGGGGTGCTTGGGCGCAACGGCGGCGCCGGACGGTTCCCGGGCGGCTCCGCGCAGGTGAGGGTGGGTGGAGCAGGATCACCGGGACGCCGTCGGGCCTCCCCGCCGGCCACCGCCCCGAAGCCCCGCCGTCCCCTCGTCCCGTCGCCCCGCCCCGCGGACCCGGAAGGAGCCATTGACGTGCCGCCCTCCCCCACCCTCCAGCGCACGGAACCCGAGGCGCTCGCCGCACTCCAGCACGAGCACGGGCGGGCCCTGTTCGGCTTCCTCCTCGGCCTCACGGCGGGGGACGCGCAGCGCGCCGAGGACCTCGTCCAGGAGACCCTCGTCCGGGTCTGGCAGCACCCCGAGGCGCTGGCGACCGGGCACGAGTCGATGCGGCCCTGGCTGTTCACCGTCGCCCGGCGCCTCGCCATCGACGCCCGCCGGGCCCGGTTGTCACGCCCCCAGGAGGTCGAGACCGACGGGCTGGAGCAGGCGCCCGCGCCCGAGGACGCCGTGGCCGGCTCGGTCACCGCGATCGACGTGCGGCGTGCCGTCGGGAGCCTCGGCCGGGAGCACCGCGACGTCCTGATGCAGGTCTACTTCCAGGACCGGTCGGTGGCCGAGGCCGCGGCAGAACTGGGTATTCCGGCCGGCACGGTCAAATCCCGTACGTACTACGCCCTGCGGGCCCTGCGGAAGGGGCTCCAGGGGTACGGACTGGGGGCCTGAACCGGGAGCCGGGCTCGGGGAACGCCCCGGCCCCGGTGGAGGAACACTCAAGGAACGCCCCCCACGCGCACGAACCGGACACAAACCACGCCGAAATCGGCATCAGTCCGTTCAAGTTGAGTAAACATCCCCCGTTGCGCGAGCCCGCCGGTGAAGGCTCGGGGATGACGGCGGCAGGCTCGACGCGCGGGAGAAGGTGGAACGGTGCAGCCCGAGGGTTCGAACGGCACCAGTGACGGCGGACTGGCAGTGCCCATGGCATGGCTCTACGCGGAGTACATCGCGGACGAGCTGCTGCGCACGGGGCGGCTGATCCCGGTCAGCACGCTGGAGTTCCGGGCCGGACGGGACACGCTCGCGCTGACGATCTACCTCTCGGACGCGGCCGGCGAACTCTCCGGCATCCGGGTCGTCTCCCAGCTCGACGAGTGGCTCTCCCTGACCGCGTACGGACACCCCTGGCGCGACTGGGTCCAGACCCGGTTCCTCACCCTGGGCGAGGAGGCCCGGGAGCGCGGCGGCGAGGACCCCGACCTGGAACTGGCCCGGGCGGCCTGGCGCTGGCTGGACCGCACCGAGCTGTTCGCCACCAACCTCGACCCGGACGACCACACCGGCGAGCCCGGCCCCCCGCCGGGCCTGGACGAGAACGCCCGCGTCTGGACCCCGGCCTGGCAACTGGGCCTGCCCCTGGGACACCTGGCGATGCACCTCTTCTGAACCACGCCGCCCCCGTGGTGCGCGGGAAGGCCGCTACCCCACCGGCTCCGCGGGGTCGGTCACCAGCCCCGTGAAGTCCGCCTCGTTGCGTTCGGCCCGCGCCACGTACCAGCGGGCGATCAGCCACATCACCGGGTACGCCACCAGCCCGAGCGCCACCCACACCGGCGTGCCCGCCGCCGACCGGGGCATCAGGAAGCCCAGCGGGAGCAGCCCGAGCACCAGGACGAGCACGGCCACCGCGCCCAGTCCGGCGCGCAGCTGGCTGCGCATCAGGGCGCGTACGTAGGTGGCACCGAGGGTGGTCTGCTCGGAGATCTCCGAACGGGCCGGGGCGTGCGCGGGCGGCCTGCGGCGGGCGCCGCGCGGGACTCCGGTGACGATCTCCCGCCGGGGCGGGGGCTGCTGCTCGGCCATGGTGCCGGAGTCTACGCAGCGGCCCCGCTACTTGAGGAGGCGGGAGAGCCTGCGGTCGGCGAGCGGTTTGCCGCCGGTCTGGCAGGTGGGGCAGTACTGGAGCGAGGAGTCGGCGAACGACACCGAACGGACCGTGTCCCCGCACACCGGGCAGGGCTCCCCGTCCCGGCCGTGCACGCGCAGCCCGCTCTTCTTCTCGGCCTTCAGCTGCCCGGCCGCCAGGCCGTGGGCGCGTTCGACGGCGGTGCGCAGGGTTTCGCGCATCGCCTCGTACAGGTGGGTGACCTGCTCCTCGTCGAAGGAGGCGGCCAGCTTGAAGGGGGAGACGCGGGCGGCGTGCAGGATCTCGTCGCTGTACGCGTTCCCGATCCCGGCGATCACGCCCTGGTCGCGCAGGACGCCCTTGATCTGGCGCCGCTCGCCGGCGAGGAGGGCGGCGAAGGCGTCCCGGCCGAAGGCGTCGGCGAGCGGGTCGGGGCCGAGGCGGGCGATGCCGGGGACCTCCCGGGGGTCGCGGACGACGTACACCGCGAGGCCCTTTCGCGTACCCGCCTCGGTGAGGTCGAAGCCGGCGCCTCCTTCGAGGACGACGCGCAGGGCGAGCGGGCCCTTGCCGGGGCGCGGGGGCCGCTCGGGGAGGGGGTCCTGCCAGCGGAGCCAGCCGGCACGGGCGAGGTGGGTGACGAGGTGGAGGTCGCCGACACCGAGGTCGAGGAACTTGCCGTGGCGGGCGACGGGGCCGATGGGCCGCCCTTCCAGGGCGGTGAGCGGGGGGTCGTAGGTCTTGAGCACGCTGACGGCGAGCGGGAGGATCCGTTCGACCACCCGCCCCGCGAGGTGTTCGTCGAGGAACTCCCTGAGCGCCTCGACCTCCGGTAGCTCCGGCATCCTCTCAGCGTGCCGTGCCCGCCCGGAGCGCGCGACCCGGAGGACGGGCGGAGGGCGGGCAGGGGAACGGCCACCTCACACCACGAACTCGCACCACACGCACTTCCCGCTCCCCCTCGGCTCCACCCCCCATACGTCAGCCAGCCGGTCCACCAGCATCAGGCCCCTCCCCGACACCCCCGCCTCCCCCGCCTCGCGCCGGCGCGGCAGGGCGCTGGAGCGGTCCTCCACCTCCACCCTCAGCCGGCGCTGCGGCCCGCTCAGGACGCGGAGCGTCACGATCGCCGGGCCGTCCGTGTGCATCAGGGCGTTCACGATCAGCTCGTCCGCGACCAGTTCGATCTCGTCGGCCCTGCTCCGCGCCCCCCACGCCCGTACCGCCGCCCCGATCATGTGCCGGGCCGCCACGAGGGCCTCGGGGTCCCCGGGGGCCACGTGCTGCCGGAGCCGGCCGCCGTCGGCCCGGGCCGCGTCGTCGCCCTCACGGCGCAGCAGCAGGAGGGCCATGTCGTCGTCCCCGCCCCGCTCGTCGGACACCTCGCACAGCCGGTCGGCGAGCAGCTGGAGGTCCTGCGGGCCCTCGCGGACCAGTGCGGCCAGCGCCCGGATGCCGTCGTCGAGGTCGGCTCCGGGCTGCTCCACCAGCCCGTCGGTGCACAGCAGAAGCGTTTCCCCGTGGTCGAGTTCCACCGTCGTCACCGGGTACTCCAGCCGCCCGAACTCCGCCGACAGCCCCAGCGGCATCCCGCCCTCCACCGGCAGCCGCCGGCACTCCCCGTCGCGGGTGCGCAGCAGGGGGTCGATATGGCCGGCGCGGACCACCTGGAGGACCCCGGTGGAGAGGTCGGCCTCGACGTACGTGCAGGTCGCGAAGCGGTCGGTGTCCAATTCGTGGAGGAAGACCGAGGCGCGGGCCATCACCGTGCCCGGCGAGTGCCCCTCGGCGGCGTAGGCGCGCAGCACGATGCGCAGCTGTCCCATCACGGCCGCCGCGTGCGTGTCGTGGCCCTGGACGTCGCCGATGACGGCCCCGACCCGGCCGCCCGGCAGCGGGATGACGTCGTACCAGTCGCCGCCGATGTCCTGCCCCATCCGCGCCGAGCGGTAGCGGACGGCGATCAGGGCGCCGGGGACGGCCGGTATCCGGCGGGGCAGCATGGCCTGCTGGAGGCCTTCGGCGAGGTCGTGCTCCTGTTCCAGCAGCATCGCCCGCTGGAGGCTCTGCGCGATGCTGCTGCCCAGGGCGACCAGCAGGTTCCGTTCCTCCTGGGTGAAGCCCTCCTTGTCCTCGTAGAGCAGGCCGAGGGCGCCGATCGGGCGGGCCTGGGCGATGAGCGGCAGGTAGGCGGCGGCCGAGATCCGCATGTACGAGATCTTCGACCAGAGCGCCGGGTACCCCTCGGCGAACTCCTCCGCCGATTCCAGGAACCGGGGCTGGAGCGAGCGGACGACCTCGCTCATCGGGTACTCCTCGTCGACGCGCGTGTAGCGCGTCCCGGGGACGAAGCTGCCGGCCGGGCCTTCCGCCACCAGGTGGATCCGGCCCGCCTCGACCAGGCCCATCACCATGCCCATCGAGCCGAGCCGCTCCAGCCCGTGGGCGTCGCCGATGACGTCGATGACGTCCTTGACGGTGCGGGCGTGGGCGAGGGCGGCGGTGGTGGACTCGACGACGGAGGTCTGGCGGCGGCGCTCCTCGTCCAGGCCGAGGCGTTCGGCGGAGTGGCTGAGCTCCTCGGTGGCGTCGCGGACGATGCCGATGATCCGGTACGGGCGGCCGTCGCCGTCGCGCATGACGCGGCCCTGGATGTGTGTCCAGCGCGGGCGCCCGTCACGGCAGCGGATGCGGAAGTAGGCGCCGTAACTGTCGGAGCCGCTCTTGAGGGCGCTGGAGACGAGCGCGTCCAGCCGGGCCCACTCGGCCGGCGGGACGCGCCGGCCGAGCGACTCCGGCGTCCCGTCGTACTCTTCCGGGGGCGTGTCGAGGACGTCGAGGGCCGCCGTGTCCAGGTGCATGAGCCCGGTGACCAGGTCCCAGTCGAAACTGCCCATCCGGTTCAGTGACAGGGACCGGTCCGGGTGTGCGGGCCAGTCCTCCGGCAGCGATACGGTGCTCGGCACCGATCCACCATGACACAGGGCGGGGTCAGGCGCTCTCCAGGTAGGCGGGCTGGTCGGCGCCCTGGTCGGTGCCGTGCCGCTGGTCGGGGGAGGCGAACGGGTCGGAGGGCGCGGCCGGGCCCGTGGTCGGCACGTCCTCCGGGTCCGGGGTCAGCCCCGGTTCGGCGGGGACGGGCGCGAGGGGGGCCTCCGGGAAGGGGTCGGCGGGGGTGGCCGACGGGGGCAGGCCGGGGGTGGTGGCGCCGCCCGGGAGGTCTCCGGGCGAGCTGGCGGGCGGCTCCTGCGGGGCGGTCGGCCGGCCCGGGGTGGCGCTGCCGGTGCCCGTGCCCGTGCCGGTGTCGGACGGGCAGGGGGTGGGCGCGGGGCCCGTGGCGGAGGGCGGTCCCGGGTGGCCCTTGTCCCCCGGCCGGCCGGGCTCCGCGGGGACCGGGAGCTGTTCGTCCACGGGGGCGCCCGGAACGGGGAACCGCTCGTCCACGGGAGCGCCCGGGACGGGGAGCTGCTCGTCCACGGGAGCGCCCGGGACGGGGAACCGCTCGTCCACGGGAGCGCCCGGGACGGGGAACCGCTCGTCCGGGGGCGCGGCCGGGCCCGCCGCCGGGGCCCCCGGCGGGCCGGCGGCGGGGGGCGCGTCCAGGGGGGCGGTCTCGGCGCGCGCCCCCATGGGGGCCGCCTGCCCGGGTACGTCGAGGGGCGGGGCCGTCTCCGGCAGCTGCTGCCCTCCGGCGGCCGGGGGTACGTCCAGCGGCGGGGCCGTCTCCGGGAGGTCCGGCGGGACGGCCGCGGGGGGCTGGTCCGAGGGCGGGCCGGACGGCGGCGCGGAGGGGGTCGCGGGCGGAACGGTGCGGGACGGGCCGTGGGGGGCTGCGGTGGCGCAGGGTTCGGCGGGGTCGTCCGGCGGGGTCGCGGGAGCGTTGGGGATGCCGTCGGCCGGGTCGTAGGGGGGCGGCGACTTCGGCGCCTTGTCCTGGGCTCCGTCGTCACCGGCCTTCCGTTCGATCCAGGTGTTGTCCGCGACGTTCACGATCACCAGCCTCTTGATCGGCTGGATGGTGGGCTCGATGACGATGACCTGGTTGGGCCGGTAGCCGTTCCACTGGTCCCCCTTGAGCACCGGGCTCCCCTTGGCGGAGCGGGGCGCGGCCAGCGGGTTCCCGCAGCCGCAGCGGACCCTGGGCATGCCGTGGTCGTCGACGAGGACGGCCGTTCCGGCCTGGAGGACGGCCTGGTAGCCGTCGGCGCGGCCGTCACGGAAACCGTGGTTGGTGATCCGGGTGTCGGCCCGCAGGACGACGGGGGTCAGGCCCCGCAGGAACTCGGGGATCTTCTCCTGTTCGACGCCCGCGGCCTGGGCGAAGGCGCGGGCCTTGGCGTCGTCGGCGGTGAGGTGGGCCGCCTGGCGCTCGACGTCGCAGCTGCCGAGCCGGTTCGTTCCGCCGTACAGGCCGGGGGTGGCCGCGCCGACCGTGCGGATGCCCTGGCCGCTCTTGTTCGGCACCGGGGGCTGGACGGGGGCCGACTCGGCGGTGGCGGTGGAGGCGGTGAAGGGGTCGGGGCCGGCGGCGCCCACCGGCTGGAGGGTGAGTTCCTGGCTCTCGGCCGTCGCGCCCTTGGTCTGCTCGGGCTCCTGGGCGCCGCAGCCCGCGGCGATCAGACCGAGCAGCGCCAAGACGGCGGCTCCCGCCGGTACATGACGGCGCGGCGCCTGACGGGGTGTCGGTGCGGGCACGTCGTTCACGTCGTTCACGCTGGATCTCCCTTTCGCCCCGGTTGCTCCCCTCTTGTCTGACGCATCCTCACCCGGGCCGCAACCGGAGTTCCGGCAGATGCGCACCGAACGCGCATTGAACGTGTTCAAGAAAGAGCCTAAGGTGGCGATGTCGAACTTGAACACGTTCAAAGGAGTGGGCCGTGACCGTGCTCGTGAACCTGATCGTCGCCCTGGGCATGCTCTACGCCGTCCCCGCCGGCCTGCGCCTGATCGACCCGGCCGGACTCGGCACGGCGGCCCGGCTGTGGCCGTGGGCGGCGGTCCCGGGGGCGCTGGCTCCGTGGCTGCCGCGCGGGAGCGCGGCCACCGTGCTCGCCGCCGTGTACGCGGGCGCCGCCCTGGCCCTGCTGGGCGCGGCGGCGGCCCGGCTCCGCCGCCACCCGGGCGGCCGGTCCGGCGGCAGCCGCCTCCCCGGACCGTCCGAGGTGGCGGTGCTGACCGCCCTGGCCTCGCCCTCGGTCGCCGGGACCGCCCTGGTCGCCGAGCGGGCCGGCTACCGGCTCTTCGGCTTCGACCTGGACATCCTGGCCCTGACCGTCCCGCACTTCCATTTCGCCGGGTTCACGGCCGCCCTCGTCGCCGGCCTGGTGTGCCGTTCGGCGGCCACCGGACACCGGGCGCGCTGGGCCGCGTACAGCGTGCCGGCGGGGACCCTGCTCGTGCTGGCCGGGTACTTCGTGGACGACTGGGCCGAGCTGCTGGGCGCGGTCGTGCTGACCGGGGGCATGTGGACGGTGGCGCTGGTCACCTGGCGCGAGCTGCGGCCCGCCGCCCGCGACCGGGTGACGGGCGCGCTGCTGGCGGCCTCGGCGGTCGTGCTGGTGGCCACGATGCTGCTGGCCCTGTGGTGGGCGGCCGGGGAGGCCACCGGGATCGTCCACCCGACCCTGACCTGGATGGCGGCCACCCACGGCCTCGGCAACGCGCTCGGCTTCGCCCTGTGCTCGCTGCTGGCCTGGCGGCGGCTGGGCGACGGCCGGGCCCCGAGCCCCCGGCCGTCGTCCGCCCTCGCCTGACCCCTACCCCCGACCGCACCCGCCCGAACGGAGACCCCCGTGACCCGCCTCATCAGCACCGGCCGGCGCGTCCTCAGCTACCCCGAACACGGCGCCACCCTCCGGCGGCCGCTGCCCGACGGATACCGCCACCTGCACCACCGCACCCGCGTCGGGCACGGCCGGGAGGTCTTCGAGACGGCCGGCGAGGCGGTGCTCTCCTTCCGGACGCACCGGGCCGCCGGGGCGAGCGTCCGGGCGGACGGGCCGGCCGTCCCGGGGGCGCGGGTGGAGATCGGCCTCGGCCTCGGCCCGCTGCGGATCAGCGTGCCGTGCGAGGTGGTCGCCACCACGGACGCCCCCGGCCTGACCGGATTCACCTACGGGACCCTCACGGGGCACCCCGCGAGCGGGGAGGAGTCCTTCCTGGTGGAACTGGCCGCCGACGGCACCGTCTGGTTCGAGGTGACGGCCTTCAGCCGGCCCGCCGCCTGGTACACGCGCCTCGCGGGGCCGCTGCTGCCCGTCCTCCAGCGGGCCTTCGTCCGCAGTCTCGGCCGTCACCTGCGCACGCTGGCCGCCACCGCCTGATACTGGAGTCGATGGACTGGTTCACGGCACCCGGGTACTGGCTGGGCCGGCTGGTCTTCCAGCGGGCCCTGGCCGGCGTCTACCTCTTCGCCTTCACCGGGGCCGCCCTGCAGTTCCGGGCGCTGATCGGCGCCCACGGCATGCTGCCCGTCCCGCGCTACGTGCGGTACGTGCCCTTCCGGCACGCCCCGAGCCTGTTCCAACTGCGCTACTCCGACGGGCTCTTCGCCGGCTGCGCCTGGGCGGGCGCGGCCCTGGCGGCGGCCCTGGCCGCAGGGGCCGGGGACCTGGTGCCGCTGGGCGCGGCCATGGGGATGTGGGCGGTGCTGTGGCTGCTCTACCTGTCGATCGTCAACGTGGGGCAGACCTGGTACTCGTTCGGCTGGGAGTCGCTGCTGCTGGAGGTGGGGTTCCTCGCGGTCTTCCTGGGCAACGCCCGGGCGGGGCCGCCGGTGCTGGTGCTGTGGCTGCTGCGGTGGGTGCTGTTCCGGGTGGAGTTCGGCGCCGGCCTGATCAAGATGCGCGGGGACGCCTGCTGGCGGCAGCTGACCTGCCTCTACCACCACCACGAGACCCAGCCGATGCCGGGACCGCTGAGCTGGTTCTTCCACCACCTGCCCAGGCCCCTGCACCGGGTGGAGTGCGCCGCGAACCACGTCACGCAACTGGCGGTGCCGGTACTGCTGTTCACCCCCCAGCCGGTGGCCTCGTACGCGGCCTGGACCATGGTGGCCACCCAGCTGTGGCTGGTGTTCTCGGGGAACTTCGCCTGGCTGAACTGGCTGACGATCACACTGGCCCTGTCGGCCGTCGACTTCACCGGGATCGCCGGGCCGCCGCCCGCCGCGGCCTCGCGCGGGGCACCCCTGTGGTACGTCGTCCCGGTGTGCGGGCTGACCGTGCTGGTCCTGGTGCTGAGCCGGCACCCGGTGCTCAACATGGTCTCGCGCCGCCAGGTGATGAACCGCTCCTTCGACTCCCTTCACCTGGTCAACACCTACGGGGCCTTCGGCACGGTCGGCCGGATCCGCGACGAGGTCGTGGTCGAGGGGACCTCGGACCGCGTCCCCCGGGAGGACGGCGACTGGCGCGAGTACGGCTTCAAGGGCAAGCCTGGCGACCTGCGACGGCTCCCCCGCCAGTTCGCCCCCTACCACCTGCGGCTCGACTGGCTGATGTGGTTCGCCGCCCTCTCCCCCGGCTACGCCCGGGACTGGTTCGGGCCGTTCGTCGAGCGGCTGCTGGCGGGCGACCGGGACACGCTGCGGCTGCTGGCCCACAACCCGTTCCCGGACGCCCCGCCGCGCTTCGTGCGGGCCCGGCTGTACCGCTACCGGTTCACCACCTGGCGGGAGTTGCGCGAGACGGGCGCCTGGTGGCACCGCAGGCCGCTGCGGGAGTACCTGCCCCCGACCCGGCTCTCGCAGGCCTCATCCGCCGAGCCCGAGTAGCGCCGCCTCCCGCTCGGCGTCGAGTCCCTTGGCCGACCGGTCCGGGCGCATCGGCGCCGTGCCGCCGATCGACCGCAGCCAGCTCCAGGTGTCGGCGACCGTCTCCTCGACCGGGCGGCAGGTGAGCCCGGCGGAGAGGGCCTTGGTGACGTCCGCGCGGAACATGTGGTCGTGCAGCTCGCCCGGGGGCAGCCAGCAGGGCAGCTGGATCCAGGGCTCGACGCCCGCCTCCGCGATGCGCTCCGGGCCGGTCCAGCGGAGCTCGGCGGCGCCCCCGGTCACGGCCGCGCAGGCTTCGAGGAAGGAGCCCATGGTGGCGTGTCCGGACGGGGAGGCCACGTCGTAGGGGCCGCCGAGGCCGGCCTCGGCGGCGTCCAGGGTCCAGTGCGCGAGGTCGCGGACGTCGACGTACTGCATCGGCAGGTCGCGGGGGCCGGGGGCGAGGGTGGGGCCGCCGCGCGCGATGCGGTTCAGCCACCAGGGAAGCCGGCCGACGTTCTCGTACGGGCCGAGGATCAGACCGGCCCGTACGAGGAGGGCCCGGTCCCCGAAGGCGGCCACGGCGGCCAGCTCACCGCCGCGCTTGTCCTCGGGGTAGGCGGTCGCCTCGGCGTCGGGCGAGCCGTCGACCAGGGCCCCGTCCTCCGTCCGGCCGGCCGGCGCCGGGTAGGCGTAGACCGAGCAGCTGGAGACGTACGCGTACCGGCCGGCGCGGCCGGCCAGCAGGCGGGCCGTGTCGCGCACGGCGGTGGGGGCCGCGCTCCAGGTGTCGACGACGAGGTCCCAGGTGCCCTCGGCGAGGCCGGCCAGTCCCCCGGGCGCGGTGCGGTCCCCGTGCACGGAGCGGACGCCGGGCGGCGGGGCGTGCCGGCCGCGGTGGAAGGCGGTGACGTCCCAGCCCCGTTCCAGGGCGTCCTCGGTGATCGCGCGGCCGACGAATTCGGTTCCGCCCAGCATCAGCAGCTTCTTCATGCCGGCCAGCCTGCCCGGACGGGCAGGGACGGGGGAAGCCGTGATCGCTGTCGGCGATGACGCTGAGGGCTGATCGGGAACGGGAACCTCCGGCCGGGTCCGGCCGGTCGTGCCGCGCCCCCGTCACCGTGGGGTGCGGGGGCGCGGAGGCGTCGTGCGGGCCGTGGGCCGGTGGCTCTGGCGGGTCCGGCCCCGGCGGGCCGGGCCTAGTCGATGCCGGGCAGGATGTGCGGCTCCGCGAGGTCGTCCTCGTAGCCGGCCAGCCTGATGGGGGCGGACCGGGCCCAGACCTCGAGGCTGCCGAGTTCATCGGACCGGGTGTTCGCCCCCCGTCCCGTGGGCTCCATGGTCGGGTTGGGTTTGGTCGTCTCAGTCACCGCGCACTCCCTTGTGTCGCGTAACCCGGCAGGCTCGACCGCATGCCGGATAGGGAAATTAAAAGGTCTTCCGGACGCGGTGGCGCCTTGGTGGAGCGGAGCCCGGGTGGGGGTTCCTTGCGCCTCAGGGTACACATATGAGCGGGGCCCCGCTCGATGGAACGGTAAAATCCACTCTGGACCGCTTGTTTTCGCCGCGAGTTCAGGAGCTCGCCCCCCGGCGTGTCCGCCGGGGCTGATCTGCTCGGCGAAGGCGGCGGCGTGCGAGCGCGGACGACGGAGGGAACGGCGATGGCCAGGCCAGGGGTGCCCGCGATCGGCAGTGTCGACGAGCTGATGGAGCTGCTCCACGCCCGTCACGCCGGGCCGGACGCGCCCGGACGGGATCTCGGGCTGCGGACCGCGGCCCTGCTGCGCCGCTCACACCCGTACGACAAGGAACTCCAGGTGGCGGGGCTGCTCCACGGCCTGACGGAGGGCCCGGGGCTGCCGGGGACGGAGGCGGCCGGGGCGCTGCGCGCGCTGCTGGGCGACCGGGTGGCCGGGCTGCTGGCGGGGGGTGCGGGCGCCGCCGACGCGGAGGCCCTGCACCAGGCCGCGCAGGCGGGGCGGGCGCCGGGGCTGGACGCCGGGGTGGTGGAGGACTGGCGTCCGGTGCTCGAACTCGTCGCGGCGGGGGCCTATCAACTCTGACGCCGGGGTTGGTCCGAAAGGATGACGGGCCGGCCCCGTCCCCCTGCCGTGCGGGGAACGGGGCCGGCCCGTGGTGCGCCTACCAGTTGGCGGGCGCGTAGTCCTTGAGGAAGACTCCGTACAGGTCCTCGCCGGCCTCGCCGCGGACGACGGGGTCGTAGACCCGGGCCGCGCCGTCGACCAGGTCCAGCGGCGCGTGGAAGCCCTCCTCGGCCAGGCGCAGCTTGTCGAAGTGCGGGCGCTCGTCGGTGATCCAGCCGGTGTCGACCGAGGTCATCAGGATGCGGTCGGTCTGGAACATCTCCTGGCCGCTGGTCCGCGTCACCATGTTCATCGCGGCCTTGGCCGCGTTGGTGTTGGGGTGCCCCGCGCCCTTGTAGCCGCGGCTGAAGACTCCCTCCATCGCCGAGACGTTGACCACGTACGCACGCCCGCTGGACGCCTTGCGCGCGGCCTCGGCCATCGCCGGACGCAGGGCGCTGATCAGGATGAACGGCGAGGTGTAGTTGCACAGCTGGGTCTCGAGCAGCTCCACCGGGGTGATCTGGTCGATGGTCTGCACCCAGGTGTTGGACTCCACGACGTCCGGCAGCAGGCCGCCCGCGTCGATGGCGGTCCCGGCGAGGTGCCGCTCCAGGCTGGCGTTGCCCGCGACGAGGGCGAGGTCGGCGACCTTCTGCGCCTCCAGGCCGCTCACGCCGACGGGCAGCGCGGCCAGGCCGTCCACCGCGCCGGAGTTGAAGGCGCCGATGACGTGGTGGGCGGGGAGCTCACCGGCCGGCAGCGGGGCGCCCTCGCCCTCGACCAGCGCGGCGTAGGCGGTGGGCAGGCGGCGCACGGTCTGCGTCGCGTTGTTGATCAGGATGTCCAGCGGGCCGGCTGCGGCGACCTGCTCGGCGAGGGCCACGGACTGGGCGGGGTCGCGCAGGTCGATGCCGACGACCTCCAGCCGGTGGATCCACTCCGCCGAGTCCTCCATCGCCTTGAAGCGGCGGATGGCGTCCTTGGGGAAGCGGGTGGTGATCGTCGTGTGGGCACCGTCGCGCAGCAGCCGCAGCGCGATGTACATGCCGATCTTGGCGCGGCCGCCGGTGAGCAGCGCGCGCTTGCCGGAGAGGTCGGCGCGGGCCTCGCGCTTGGCGCGGTTCTCGGCGGCGCAGCCCGGGCAGAGCTGGTGGTAGAAGTAGTCGACCTCGACGTACCGCGTCTTGCAGACGTAGCAGGAGCGGGGGCGCTGGAGTATCCCGGCGATCCGGCCGGCCTCGGTGACCGAGGAGGGCAGGATGCCCTCGGTCTCGTCGTCGATGCGCTCGGCGGAGCCGGTCGCGGTCGCCTCGGTGACGGCCTTGTCGTTGGCCGTCTTGGCGGCGCGGCGCTCCTGGCGGCGGCGCTGCTTGACCGTCCGGTAGATGCCGGCGGTGGCGCGGCGTACGGTGATGGCGTCCGGGTGGTCGACGTCGATCTTGTCGAGCTCGTCGAGCACGCTGAGGCAGACGGCGAGGCGCTCGGGGTCGATGCCCGGCCCGTATGCCTGGTTGTCTTCGGTATCGGTCACCGTCATGGCCGCTGCCGTTCCTTGCTCGCTCGTCCGCGTCCGCCTGCTGCGGAAGTCCCCAAAACGGAAACTGTACGGAGCCGACACGCCCGGGACCAAACCCGTTCGCGTCACCCTCACCGACCGCGAGTGCGCTGTCACGGTATGGAGGGGATCACGCCCGTTCGTCCGCGCGGGTGCGGCTTGCGCGTACTCCCTCTGGTGTATGCCACGAGGATGACTCGGTCCCCGGTCAAAGGGCCCGTGGACGGATGAACGGCGGGTCCCGTTCGGGCATGGTGGACCCCATGAGTGCCCTGGCCCTGTCGGTTCTGCTCTGCCTGGTGTCGGCCGTCGCGTACGCGGGCGGCGCGATCGTCCAGGAACACGTCGCCGTGGACTCGGCGGACGGCCGCGCCCTGGCTCCGCTGCGGCGCCCGGGCTGGTGGGCGGCGGTCGCGCTGAACGGTGCGGGCGCGCTGCTGCACGTGGTGGCCCTGGCGTACGGGCCGCTGAGCCTGGTCCAGCCGCTCGGGGCGCTGACCATCGTCTTCGCGCTCCCGATGGCGGCCGTGTGCGTGGGGCGCCGGGCGGGGACGGCGGCCTGGCGCGGGGCGGTGCTGGCGACGGTGGGCCTGGCCGGGCTGCTGGCCCTGACGGGCGGGGAGGGGCGAGGCCGGCAGGCCCTGGCGGGCGATGAGCGGAGCCTGCTGCTGACCGTGACGGCGGTGGCGGTGGCGGCACTGGCGCTGGCGGCGGGCCGGATGCGGCGGGCGGTGGTGCGCAGCGTGCTGCTGGCCGCGGCGGCGGGGACGGCCTTCGGGATGGCCTCGGTGTTCACGAAGTCGGTGGCCGAGGGCTTCGCCCCCGGCGGCCCGGACGTGCTGGGCGGGACGGGGTCGGGCCTCGCGGCGATCGCGGTGCTGGCGGCGTTCGGGCTGCTGCTGTCCCAGGCGGCCTACCGGGGGGCGGGGCTGACGGCGCCGCTGGCCACGGTGACGGTGGTGAACCCGGTGGTGGCCGCCGCCGTGGGGGTCACCCTGTTCGACGAGGGCTTCCGCCGGGGCACCGCCGGGGCCGTGGCGGCGCTGGCGAGCGGCGCGCTGGCGGCGGCCGGCCTGGTGCTGCTCTCGGCCGTGCCGCCGCGTGTGCGGGGGTCGGACCCCGCGGACGCCTCAGATGCCGACGCCCTTGCCGCGCAGGTATTTCAGCGGGTCGATGTCGGAGCCGTAGGCGGGGCTGGTGCGCATCTCGAAGTGCAGGTGGGGTCCGGTGGTGTTGCCGGTCGAGCCCGAGCGGCCGATGCGCTGGCCGCCGGAGACCTGCTGGCCGGCCTTGACGCCGAGCGCGGAGAGGTGGGCGTACTGGGAGTAGCGGCCGTCGGAGTGCTTGATGACGACCTGGTAGCCGTAGGCCCCGGCCCAGCCGGCCGACTCGACGGTGCCCGGGCCGACGGCCTTGATGCTGGTGCCGGTCGGCACGGGGAAGTCGACGCCCGTGTGGTAGCCGCTCGACCAGGAGGAGCCGGCGACGTGGTAGGCCGTGCCGAGGGCGGCGTCGACGGGGGCGGTGAACCCGCCCGAGGCGGGCTTCTGCTCCGCTGAGGCGGGCTTCTCGGCCTGCTTGGCGGGCTGGGCGGGCTGCTCGGGCCTGGGCGTGGCGGCGGGCTTCTCGGCCGGCTTGGACGGCTCGGGCGCGGGCTTGGACTGTTCCGGCCGGGGCGTGCTCCCGGGCTTGGCGTCGTCCTGCTGCTGCTTGTTCGGTTCGACGGGCTTGACCGGCTCGGCGGTGCGCGGCGGCTTCTCGGGGTTCTGCGCGGGGGGCGCGACGGTGACCCGGAGGGTGAGCCGCTGGCCGGGGAAGATCAGGTTCGGGTTGCCGCCGACGGTCTCCCGGTTGGTCTCGTACAGGGCCTGCCAGCCGCCCTCGACGTGCTGCCGGCCGGCGATCGAGGACAGCGAGTCCCCGGGGGCGACGACGTACGGGTTCGGCAGGACGGTGGTGCCCGTCGGGCTGGGCATGCTGACGGGGGTGCCGGTGGTGGCCTTGGTCGGCTGGATCCGGTCCATGGGCGCCTGCGTCTGCGGCGGCTTCGCGGCGGGTGCCGGGGTCTTCGCCGAGGGCTGGGCGGAAGGCTTCGCGGAGGGCTTCGCGGAGGGTTTGGGGTCGACGGCCGGTGCGGCGGCGCTCCGGCTGAGCCCGGCCCGGGGTCCGCAGGCGGGCCAGGCGCTGGGGCCCTGTCCCCTGAGCACCTTCTCCGCGACGGCGATCTGCTGGTCCTTGGTGGCCAGGTCGGCGCGCGGGGCGTAGGCGGTGCCGCCGAATTCCCGCCAGGTGCTCTGGCTGAACTGGAGCCCGCCGTAGTAGCCGTTGCCGGTGTTGGTCTGCCAGTTGTTGGTCGATTCGCAGGCGGCGACCTGGTTCCAGGTGTCCACGGTGGCCGCCTGGGCGTCCCCGGCGCCGATGAGGGGGAGCGCGATACCGGCGCCACCCGCGGTGACAACGAGCGAGGCCCGGTTGATGCTGCTCGGCTGATACCGGCGGTGCCGGCCCCGTACACCCATGGGAGCCCCCCCTGGAAGACATCAGGAACCGCACAACCTAACGGCGCCCCGATGTCCTGACAAGGGCGACAACCAGCCGTTCCGCAGCCGTAGTTGACCCCCTCCGGCCTCAGCTGAGCGGGCCCGGCTGCGGGATCGGCGCGGGGCCGGGCGGCGGGGGCACCGGGTCGGGCTCGGGGAAGGGCGGCGGGACGGGCGGCACCGGTCGCGGCACCGGCCCGGGGTCCGGCAGCGGGGGGTTCGGGGAGGGGACGGGGTCCGGTTCGGGGACCGGGGGCTGCGTCTGCTCTGCGTTTCGCACCATAAACCCCACCTTCCCCGGATCTCAGCGCGTACGCCCCCCGAGCAGCGCGGCCGCCAGCCCCGGGGCGGGGCTGGACAGCACGGGCACCGGGGTCCGTACGAGGCGGGCGGCCCCGGCCATGGAGGCCTGGGCCAGCACGATGACGTCGGCGTCGGCGACACCGTCCGCCGCCCGGGCCACCCTCTCCAGGTACCCACCGGTGTCCCCGGCCTCGAACCGCTCCCAGGCCCCGTCGACGACCTCGCTGCGGACCGCCACGGGCCGCCCGCCGGCCTCCTCGGCCAGCAGCTCCCGGGTGGGCCCGAGCGTCGAGGCGAGCGCGGCCAGCACGACGATGCGCGGACCTCTGCGGACCGCCTCGGCGGCCATGGGCCGGTCCACGCGCAGCACGGGCACCCCGAGCCGGGGTCCCAGCGACTCGGCGACCGCGCCCACCGTCGAACAGGTGACGAGCACGGGCCCGCGCACCCCCTCCAGCACCTCGCGCACCTGCGCCGCCACGGCCCCGGGACCCGCCTCCCGCGCCCGGTCGAGCAGCCGGGGCACCACGAGGTGCCGCAGCTCGGCCCCGGGATGCCGCTCGTCGCGCAGCGCGTCGAAGACGGGCACGTGCACCGGCGAGGTGTGGAGCAGGGTCAGCCCCACCCGCGTCACCAGAGGTCGGAGTCCCGGTCCAGCTGCGCGATCGCCGCGTCGACGACCGAGGGCGGCGCCACGGGCGCCCGCTCCGGGTTCTTGGCGGCCCACCGCGCGGCATAAGGACAGAGCGGCACGACGGGCACCCCCTCCTCGGCGGCGATCGCGTAGAACCGGCCCACCAGGTCCCCGGCGATCCCCCGCCCCTCGTGCCCCGGCTCGACGACCGTGTGCACGGCCACGAGGGCGCGCGACTCCCCCTCCAGCACGAAGTAGGCGATGAAGCCCACCACCGAACCGTCCTCGACGGCCAGCAGCCGCCCCGCCTCACGCTCGTCCAGCAGCTCGATCGCCATGGTCCCCGACTCCCCTCAGACAGCCACCGCGTGGGGGCTGCGCTCCTGGTCCGTACCGGGCACGGGAGCGGACGGGTCCGCCCCCAGCTCGATGATCCTGTTGTCCCCGTCCACGTGCACGACGCGCGGCGTGAGCGCCCGCGCCTCGGCGTCCTCGACCTGCGCGTAGCTGATGAGGATGACCAGGTCCCCGGGGTGCACGAGGTGCGCGGCGGCCCCGTTGATCCCGATCACCCCGGACCCCCGCTCCCCCTCGATGACGTACGTCTCGAGCCGCGCGCCGTTGGTGATGTCCACGATGTGGACGAGCTCCCCCGGCAGCAGGTCGGCGGCGTCGAGCAGATCGGCGTCGACGGTCACGGAACCGACGTAGTGCAGGTCGGCCTGGGTGACGGTGGCCCGGTGGATCTTGGACTTGAACATGGTGCGAAGCATGAAGAATCTCCTGATGTGTCTGCTCCCTGCCCGCATTCCGCGGGTCAAGGGCGATGCCCGGAGCCTACAACGCCGGGCCCGGCCGGTCAGCCGTCCGCGGGGTTTCACGGGCCGGGCGCCCTTCGGGGCCGGGAGTGGGTGACGCCGTGTCAGGTGGCGGGGGGATGGGGAGACCAGCTCGTGTCCCGCACCGCCGGGCTTCTCCCACTCCTGTGAGGATCCGATGATCGTCAACCTGATGCGGCGCGCCCGGGGCGCGCTCGCCGTCACCGTCGCCGCCGGCGCCCTGCTCACGGCCGCCGTACCCGCCCAGGCCGCCGCCGCGCCCGCGCTCACCGCGGCCGGCGCGATCCTGGTCGACGGCTCCACGGGGGCCGTGCTCACGTCCAAGGCCCCTGACGTCAAACGTCAGATGGCGAGCACGACCAAGATCATGACGGCCGTCGTGGTCCTGTCCCGGCCCGGGCTGGACCTCGACCGGAAGGTCACCGTCAAGCAGCTGTACCTCGACTACGTGTACCGCAAGGGCGCGAGTTCGGCGCGGCTGAAGGCGGGGGCCACCCCGACGGTCCGCCAGCTGCTCTACGCGATGATGCTGCCCTCGGGCTGCGACGCCGCGTACGCCCTCGCGGACGCCTTCGGAACCGGCACGAGCACGGCCGGGCGCACCGCGGACTTCGTGGCGAAGATGAACGCCGAGGCGAAGGCCCTGGGGATGAGCGGCACGGTCTACGACAGCTTCGACGGCATCTCGCCCACCGGCGGCAACCTGACCACACCGCGCGACCTCGCGAAGCTCACCCGGCGGGCGATGGCCGACCCGCTGTTCCGGACGCTGGTGAAGACCGCCTCGTACGGCACCGGTGGCACCTCGGCCCTCGCGAGCTGGTCGAACACCAACCTGCTGGTCCAGCCCCGGCCCGCCGGATACGGGTTTCCGGGCGCCGTCGGCGTGAAGACGGGCACCACCACGGCCGCGGGCAAGTGCCTGGTCTTCTCGGTGACGCGGGGCGGCAAGACGGTCGTCGGCGTCCTGCTGGGCGACGAGGAGCGGTACGCGGACTCGATGGCGCTGTCGGACTGGGCCCTCGGCCCGGCCGCGGGTTCGCGGACGGCGCTGCGGCGCGGGCACACCGATCCGGTCCCGGACGTCCTCGACTGACCGTGCCGTGACGCGGGCGGGCGGGCGGCGGGCGGGGCGTTCCCGGTCATTCCTCGATCGCGCCGCCCGTCCGGCGCAGGTGCGCGCGGAAGGTGTACGAGGGGTCGGCGGCGCGGCGGGCCAGGTACTCGGCGAAGGAGGTCTGCTCGCGGAGGGTCTCGCCCGCGCGGATCCTGCGGGCCTGTTCGCGTTCGGTCGCGTGGATGCGGTGCGCCGCCTCCAGGACCTCCGGCGCCCGGTCGGCCGGGACGAAGAGGACGCCGTCGTCGTCGCCGAAGACGAGGTCCCCGGCGTCCACCAGGTGCTCCCCGAAACGGGCGCCGGTCAGGGCCCCGGGCCCGCGCTCGTCCAGGCGTACGGGGCCGGCCGGGCAGCTGCCGTAGCTGAAGACCGGGAGGCCGATGCCGGTCAGCTCCGGGGTGTCGCGGTGCAGGCCCCACACCACCAGTGCCGAGACGCCGGCGGCCCGGGCCTCCAGGACGGCCAGGTCGCCGACGCAGGCCTCGTCGGTGCGGCCGCCGTTGTCGATGACGAGGACGTCGCCCGGCCCGGCTCCGCCGAAGGCCTCCAGGAAGACGTCCACGCTGCCGTAGTGGCGCACGGGCAGGACCCGGCCCGCGGCGCGCCGGCCGGCGGGGACGGAGGCGATGCCGGGCGGTGCGGTGCGCAGCGGCACGCCGGTGCGGACGCAGGCGTCGGCGATCAGGGGCGTGGACAGTTCGGCGAATTCCTTGAGCATGGCGTTCTCCCGGCCCGGACGGAGGCGTGGGGCGATCCTAGGGGCGGGGTGCGCGTAGGGCTATGTGGCGCCGATGCGCACCAGGGCCAGGGTGATGTTGTCGGGTCCGCCGGCCGCGATGGCGGCCTTCCACAGTTCGAAGGCGGCCCGGCCGTCGTCGTGGGCCCGCAGGACGGCGTCGATCTCCTCGTCGGGCAGCGGGTCGGTGAGTCCGTCGCTGCACACCAGGTAGCGGTCGCCCGCGGCGAGGCCGGAGGCGCTCACGTGGGGCACGGGGGTGCCGGAGGCGCGGCTGCCGCCGAGGGTCTGGGTGACGGCGGAGGTGGTGCGCCGGCCGGGTTCCGGGGGCGGACTGTCGTCGACGCTGACCCGGCGCAGGCCGTCCGGGCCGGCGGCGTAGACCCGGCTGTCGCCCACGTTGAACACGAGCAGTGACTCCGCGAGGACGAGGACGCCCGCGACCGTGGTGGCCATGGTGAACAGCTCCGGGTGGCCCTCGGCGGCCGTGTTCACCTCGTAGTCGCAGACGTCCAGGGCGTCACGGAGGGTGTCCGGGCCGGTGAGGGTGGGGCCGAGGGCGGAGAGGCGGCGGGCGACCAGGGCACTGGCGACCTCTCCGGCGGGCTGGCCGCCGAGCCCGTCCGCGACGGCGACGACCAGGGGCCGGCCGAGGGGGAAGACGAGGGTCTGGGGGCTGTCGGTCACGGTGGCGCACAGCGTCCAGGGTCCGACGACGAGGCTGTCCTCGTTGTGCTCGCGGACCAGGCCGGCATGGCTGAGCGCGGTCACCGCAATGTACGCCACCCCCTCATTGTCGCTCGGCGCGCCGCAGGAGGCACCACCGGGCGACACGCCGGGCCGGCGGGAGCGGAACGGTGCGATCCATCGAGTTTCGGCCAAGCCAACTCCACTGGCGCGTCCACATCATGACCTCCTGTCAATACCCGTGCACCGAGCCGCTAGGATCCCGGGCTGTTGTCCAAGATCTTCCGCAACCGATCGTTTGAGGGTTCTGATGGTTCGAGAGGGATCGCCCGGCAGTCCAGGGCCCGCCTCACCCGTCGCATGGGCGCTGCCCGCCCTGGTGACCGCCGCGATATCCGCGGCGGCCGCGGCGCTGGTACCCGCCTCCGCCCGCGCCTCCGTCGCCTGGATCGGCGCCGCGGCCTGCGTGGCCGTGGCGCTGTGCTGCGCCGAGGCCGCCCGGCGCGGGCGCGCCGTGGCCTCGATGCGTGCCGTGGTGGCGGCGCGCGAGGAGGCCCTGGCGGTCCAGCAGGCGGAGACCGTGTGGCTGGCCGAGGTGCTGCTGCCCGACATCGTGGGGCGGCTGCGCAAGGGTGAGTTCCCCGAGGACGTGCTCACCTCCCTGGAGGACGACGACGTCCACCGGCCGGGCCTGACCCCGGAGTTCAGGGCGGCGCACCAGGCCGTGCTGCGCTCGGTGCTCGACGCCGTGGTCGCCGAGGAGGACCTGCGCGACTCCGCGCAGCGGGCCTTCGTGAACATCGCCCGCCGCGTCCAGGCGATCGTGCACCAGCAGGCCCAGGAGCTGCGCGAGATGGAGGACCGGCACGGGCAGGACCCGGCCGTCTTCGGAGACCTGCTGCGCCTCGACCACGGCACCGCGCTGATCGGCCGGCTCGCCGACTCCATCGCCGTGCTCGGCGGCGCGCGGCCCGGCCGCCAGTGGGGCAAGGCCGTCCCGCTGTACAGCGTGCTGCGCGGCGCCATGTCCCGCATCATCGACTACCAGCGCGTGGAACTGCACTCGGTGACCCAGGTCGCCGTCGTCGGCCCCGCCGTCGAGCCGCTCATCCACGCGCTGGCCGAGCTGCTGGACAACGCCACCCGCTACTCGCCGCCGCAGACGAGGGTCCACCTGACCGCGGTCGAGGTGAACTCGGGCATCGCCATCGAGATCGAGGACGGCGGCCTGAGCATGAGCGAGGAGGCCCGCAAGCGGGCCGAGCGGATGCTGCGCCAGGCACAGGAGGGCATCGACCTCACCGACCTGGGCGAGACCCCGCGACTGGGCCTGGCCGTCGTCGGCCGGCTGGCGCAGGCGTACGGCTTCCGGGTCTCGCTGCGCTCCTCGGCGTACGGGGGCGTGCGCGCCGTCCTCGTCGTCCCGCAGGACCTGATCACCACCGTCTCGACGGCGACCGGCGTCGCGCACGGCATCGGTACGTCCTCCGGCCCGCGCGCGGCCCTCCCGGCGAAGGCCGGGGCGTCCTCCGCCGCGCACGAGCCGCAGCAGCGGCGGGTCACGGGGCCGCAGGCGCCCGTGGCGGACGACGAGGGGCCCGTGGTGACCGAGCGGACCCCGAACGGCCTGCCGCAGCGCCGGCGCCGCAGCCGGGTCACCGCCGCGGCCGCACCGGCCGCCGTGGAACGGACGACGACCACCACCACCGCCGCCGTGGCAGCGCCGGAGCGGGCCGAGGCCCAGCCCGGGATGTGGCTCGCCGCGTTCCAGAGCGGCCTCTCCGGGGACACCCGGCCCGCCGGGAGCCACTCGGCGGACGACCAGCACACGCACACCTCGCCGGCTTCGGCGAGCAAGGGGGAACAGCCGTGAGTCAGCAGCAGAGCAACATGGACTGGATGCTCAAGGACCTGGCCGAGAGCGTCCCGCAGACCCGGCACGTGATCGTGCTGTCCGCCGACGGCCTGCGGATGGCCCAGCACGGGGCCGAGACCGACACCGCCGACCGGCTGGCCGCCGCCTGCGCCGGCCTGCAGAGCCTGGCCGGCGCGGTCGCCTCCGAACTCCCGCACGGCAGCGGGCGGATGCGGCTGGTCGTCATCGAGATGGACGGCGGGTTCTTCTACCTGATGGCCGCCGGCGCCGGGGCGTACCTCGCGGTGCTGGCCGACGAGGGGGTGGACGCCGGACTGATGGGCCAGCGGATGCGGGACCTCGTGGCGCGGATCGGAGAGCACCTCAGCAGCCCGCCGCGCAGCGACAGGCTGACCGCGTGAGCGACCCTGGCAACAAAAGCTGGGAAGACGGCAGCCCGGAACGCCTCTACGTGATCACGGGCGGCCGCAGTGAACCGCTGGGCCCCACCGGCCTCGACCTGGTGACGCTGATCGTCGCCACGTCGGGGCCCCGGCCCGGCATGCAGCCGGAACACTCGGCCATCGTGCGGTTGTGCCAGTCGCCGCTCTCGGTGGCCGAGATCTCGGCCTACCTCGGTCTGCCGGTGAGCGTGGTCACCGTGCTCCTCGCCGACCTCCTCACCGCGAAGCGCGTGATCTCACGCGCGCCCGTGGCCCCCGCCCGACTCCCCGACCTGGCATTGATTGAGGCAGTGATCGATGGACTTCGAAAGCTCTGAGCACCCCGCGGGGCCGCGGCGCGAGGACGTCCTGCCGGCGACGGCGACGGCCGCGGTCAAGGTGGTGATCGTGGGCGGTTTCGGGGTCGGCAAGACGACCCTGGTCGGCTCGGTGAGCGAGATCCGGCCACTGACCACCGAGGAGACCATGACCCAGGCCGGGGTCGGGGTCGACGACACGGCGGGGATCGAGCGCAAGAGCTCGACCACCGTGGCCATGGACTTCGGCCGGATCAGCATCAACGAGGAACTGGTGCTGTACCTGTTCGGGACCCCGGGCCAGCAGCGGTTCTGGTTCCTGTGGAACGGCCTGTTCGAGGGCGCCCTGGGCGCGGTGGTCCTCGTCGACACCCGCCGGCTGGAGGTCAGCTTCGACGTGATCGGCCGGCTGGAGGAGCGCGGCGTGCCGTTCGTCGTCGCCGTGAACAGCTTCCCCGACGCCCCCGTGTACCCCCTCGACGAGCTGCGGGGCGCCCTCGACCTGCCGCCGTCCGTCCCCCTCGTCGCCTGCGACGCCCGCCGGCGCGACTCCAGCCGTGACGTCCTGATGACGCTGATGCACTACCTGCACTCCCTCGCCGTGACCCCGGAGGCCTCGTGAGCACCCCCCAGCCCCCTTCCGCCCCGCCGCCGGGCTGCCCCGCGCACCGGCTCTACGGGCCGGAGGCCGAGGCCGACCCGATGGCCCTGTACGAGAAGCTGCGCGCCGAGCACGGGGCCGTGGCCCCGGTCCTGGTCCACGGCGACCTGCCGGCCTGGCTGGTGCTGGGGCACCGGGAGAACCTGGACGTCGTCCGCACGCCGTCCCGGTTCTCGCGGGACCCGCGCCGGTGGCGGGAGCGGCAGGAGGGCAACGTTCCGCCGGACCACCCGCTCTCCCCCATGACCGCCTGGCAGCCGGTGTGCCACATGGTCGACGGGGCGAACCACGAGCGTCTGCGCGGCGCGATCACCGACTCCGTGGAGCGCTTCGACCGCCGCGGCATGCGGCGCTACGTCAAGCGCTTCGCGGACCAGCTGATCGACGCGTTCGTGGAGACGGGCCGGGGCGACCTCGTCGCGGACTTCGCCGAGCCGCTGCCGATGCTGGTGATGACCCAGCTCATCGGTGCGCCGGAGTCCTACGGACCGCGCCTGGTGGAGGCCGCGCGCGATGTGATCCGGGGTACCGAGACCGCCCTCACCAGCAACGAGTTCATGACCGTCACCCTCCGGGAGCTCGTGGCCCGCAAGCGTCAGGCGCCGGGCCGCGACTTCACCAGCTGGGTGCTCGAGCACAACGCGCAGTTCAGCGACGACGAGGCGGTGGAGCACCTCAGGCTGGTGCTGATCGCCGGCTTCGAGACCACGGCCAACCTGATCTCGAACGCCCTGCGTCTGGTGCTCACGGACGCGCGGTTCCGCGCGAACCTGTCGGGCGGGCACATGACCCTGCCCGACGCGCTGGAGCAGGTCCTGTGGAACGAGCCGCCGCTCATGACGGTCATCGGCCGCTGGGCCACGGGCGACACGGAGCTGGGCGGGGCCCGCATCAAGGCCGGCGACATGCTGCTGATCAGCCCCGGAGCCGGCAACCGCGATCCGGAGGTCCGCCCCGACGCCGCCGCGCCCATGCACGGCAACCGCTCGCACCTGGCGTTCAGCAGCGGGCCCCACGAGTGCCCCGGCCAGGACATCGGCCGTGCCATCGCCGACACCGGCATCGACACCCTCCTCGCACGGCTGCCGGACCTCGAACTGGCCGTGCGCGAGGACGACCTGGAGTGGGTCTCCTCGCTCATGACCCGCCATGTGGTGGCCCTGCCGGTACGGTTCGCCCCGCGCGGGGTCACCGTCACGGGGTCCACGCCCGTGCCCGGCCGGCCTGCGCCGGTGCCGGCCGGGCCGGGGCCGGAGACCCGTCAGGGCCGTCCCTCCTGGCTGCGCCGCCTGCTGGGCCGGGCCTGACGGACCGGCCCCGCCTCAGGCGTCGAGCTGCTGCCACCACCAGGCGAGCGCCGGTACCGGCAGCGGCTCGGCGCTCGGGTCGCAGGGGACGTCCGCGTAGGTGATGTCGTACGAGGCGTCCGGCGCGGGGAGGGCGTTGCGGTTGCGCGGACTGGCGTAGCGCGGCGCCCGGCTCTGGTAGGCGATGTTGCCCGCGATCCAGTGCTCCACGGAGGTCAGGTAGCGCCCGAGCTGCTCGTCCGCCCGCCCCCTCAGCCGGTCCTGCAGGCGGACGAACAGGCTCATCGTCCGGTCCCGCAGGGCGGCCACCGCGGGCAGGGCCTGCGCGGGCGTGCAACCGTGCTCCCGGGCCAGGACGTTGACCACGTTCTGCTCCCAGGGCACCCGGTGGTCCTCCTTGTTGTACGAGAACACGTCGTTGTCGCAGCTGACGACGAACCCGGCCGCGTCGGTCAGGGCCTGGACCGGGGCGGAGTACATCACGTCGCCCGGCAGGTGGATGCCGTTCGCCACGTCGCACCAGGTCAGCAGGAACCGGGTGCCGCTGCTGCACAGCCGCGCGGCGGTGAACTGTTCCAGGGACGGCATGATGCCCCGCTCCGCGTTGGCCGTCTCCCAGGCCGCGCCGGACGTCCACTCCCGGATGCCGTGGGCGAAGCGGCGCAGCTGGCCCGGCCTGAGCATGCTCCGGGTACGGACGGCGAGGTCCTCCAGGGCCGCGGTGTGCGGACCGGGCGGCAGCAGACCGGAGCCGGGCGCCTCGACGGCACGGGCCAGCCGGGCGCCGTGCTCGGCCACCGCCGTGGCACCGGCCGTGCCGGAATCCGAGTCGTGCCAGTCGTCGGCGGCGAACGCCCAGTAGAGCCACTCGGCGTAGAGGACCACCGCCTCGACGTCACCGAAGGGGACGGTCCTCCCGGCGAGCTCGGCCGAGCGGGTGGCCAGGCCCCAGGCGCGCTCGACGGCGTCGGGGTAGATGCCGAAGGCGTCGATCCACTCGACGCAGCGCTCCTCGATCTCGGCCGCCTTCGGGTGGAGCAGCTCCCGCTCGAAGGGGCAGTAGAACGGGGGGAGTTCCCAGCCGATGCGGGAGGGGTGGTCCTGTTCGAGGTGTACGGGTGCCACGTCATTCACCCCCGCCCAGGCGGAACAGCAGCAGCCGGGTCTCCATCGCGTGGTCGCGCCAGATCCGGAAGAGCTTGCCGTGGGTGACCGTGGACTCCAGGAGCCGTTCGCGCGTCCAGGCGGCGGGCCTGCCCGCGGCCTCGACCCGGTCGAGTTCGGCCGTGTTCCAGGCCATCGACTGGACCCAGAACTCGGCGACCCGGTCGGTCACGTCCTCGCACTGCTCCAGCTCGAAGCCGGCCGCCTCGGCGGCGACGATGTACTCGGTGAGCGTGCCGAGGCGGGTCTTGTAGTAGCCGTCGATGAAGTCGGTCCACTCGGGCCGGCAGATGAAGTGCTCCTGGATGCCGAACCAGCCGCCGGGCTTCAGCGCGCCGGCGACGACCTGGAAGAGCCGCTCGCGGTCCATGTAGCCGGAGCTCTCGTTCGCGTAGGCGGCGTCGTATCTTCGGTCCGGGGTGAAGTCGTGGACGTCCGCGAGGAGTGGGGTGACCCGGTCGGCCACCCCGCCCCGGCGGGCGAACTCCTCGATGATCGGGACGTGTTCCGGGGTCACCGTGATGCCGGTGACCGACGTCCCGTGTTCCTGCGCCCAGTAGAGCGAGCCGCCGCCCAGCCCGCAGCCGATGTCGAGGAGGCTGGCGGGCGGGTTGGCGTAGGCGCCCCAGGTCCGGGCGGCGTGGTCGACTATGGCTTCCTGGGACTCCACGATGCGGCTCTTGAGGACCCGTTGCGGGACCGTGGTGTTCGGCGCCGTGCCCGGGGCGAAGAGTCCCATGTGGAAGTGGACCCGGGGGCCGGGCCCGTACTTGTGCAGGATGTCGGCCGTCTTGCGGCTGTAGTAGAGGGGAATCTGCGTCTCGTCGAATGCCCGGGGATCGGCGGGGGTGTGCATGACGAGGTGACTGTCCATCGGTTCTCCGGTCCTGCGTGATGTGGGGATGTTCGGACGGCCGCCCCACGGTGCCCTGAGTGATCGACAAAGGGGGGTGATCACTCAGGGGTTGAGCATAGTCACAGCAGAAACGGTCACATTTTTAGCAGAGTCGAACCAATGGGCCGGTGTGCTCAGATGCCGGACGCCCACGCTCCGATAACGAACCCGCCGTTCTCCTCCCGGACTTCGAAGGCCCCGGATCCGCCGAAGTGGGCGGGGACGACCAGTTCCCGGCGCTCGGCGGCTCGCCCCAGGGTCCGCAGGCGGGTGTCCGCCGCCCGCGCCGCGTCCATGCAGAAGCAGCTGTTGCGGGAGGGCCGCAGGACCTGCACCGGGCTGTGCAGCATGTCCCCGACGAAGACCGCCCGGTCGGAGCCGGAGGCCAGTCGCAGCACCGAGGAGCCGGGGGTGTGGCCGGGGGCCGCCTCCAGGGTGAGGTGGTCGTCGATGCGGTGGGAGTCCTCCCAGAGGACCACCTGCCCGGTCCGGTGGACCGGGGCGACGCTGTCCTCGTAGACCAGCCGGTCGATCTCCCGCGCGCCCCCGCCGTACCCGCCGCGCGGCCCGAAGTGGGCGTCGTCGGCGGCCGGGACGAGGTAGCGGGCGTTGGGGAAGGCCGGGACCCACTCCCCTCCGGCGTCCACGGTGTTCCAGCCGACGTGGTCGGCGTGGAGGTGGGTGTTGACGACGACGTCCACCTCCTCGGGCCGGACGCCGGCCGCCGCCAGGTCCTCCATGAAGGTGCCCTGCCGCTGGTGGAAGAGGGGCGAGCCGGGGCGCTCGCGCCCGTTGCCCGCCCCGGTGTCCACGAGGACGGTCCGGCCGCCGCTGCGCAGCACCCAGGTCTGCAGGGCGAGTACGGCCAGGTCGGCTTCGGGCTGCCAGTGGTCGGGGACCAGCCAGTCCTCGTTCTCCTTCCACACGTCGGCGCCGGAGTCCGGGACGAGGTCCCGGGCGGCCGCGAAGGGCCCGCGGGCCTCGATGACGCGGGTGATCTCGACGTCCCCCAGGACGAAGGTCTGCGTGTTCTCGTTGGTCATGTGCACCACCCTAAGCAGCGGGAGTGAGCCGCCCAATGCGCGTTCCGCTCAAGCGAATACGCGTTCCGCTCACCGGCGCCCGGCGTCGGCGGTACCCTGCGCGCATGGACGTGGTGAGCGACGCGATCTCCGCCGTCCGCCTCGGACGGCCCTCCTCGGACCGGGTGCGGGTCGGCGGCACGTGGTGCGTACGGCTGGACCCGTACGAGGGGGCGGGCTTCCACGTGGTCCTGGCGGGCAGTTGCTGGCTGCTGGCCGACGGGGGCGAGCCCGTGCCCCTCGCCACGGGCGACGCGGTGCTGCTGCCGCACGGGGCGGGACACGTGCTCGCCGGCTCCCCCGTCGACGCGGCGGCCGCGGAGCGGGCCCTGCCGCTGGAGCACTACCGCGAGGCGCGGGGCGACCGCGCCGCGCGGCCGGGCCGGGAAGCGGTGGAGATGCTGTGCGGCAAGTACCGGCTCGACCGCAGCCGGGTGCACCCGCTGCTGGCGGAACTGCCCGGCGTGGTCCGCCTGCCGGGCGGCGCGCACGCCGAACTCCAGTCGGCCATCGCCCTGCTGAGCGGAGAGGTGGACGCCCGGCGCCCGGGGTCCTCGATCGCCCTGCCGAGCCTGCTCGACCTCCTCCTCGTCTACATGGTCCGCGCCTCGGTGGCCGGGGCGGCGCCGGGGTCCTGGTCGGCCGCCCTCGGCGATCCGGTGACGGCCGCCGCCCTCCAGGCCATGCACGCGGATCCCGCGGCCCCCTGGAGCGCGGAGCGGCTGGCCGCCGAGGCGGGGGTCTCCCGCCCGACCCTGGTGCGCCGGTTCACCCCGCTGGTGGGCCGTCCCCCCATGGCGTACCTGACCTGGTGGCGGCTGACGCTCGCGGCCACCCGGCTGCGCGACACGCCGGACTCGCTGGCCGCCATCGCGGCCCGGGTCGGCTACGGCAGCCCGTACGCCCTGTCGCACGCCTTCGCGCGGGAATTCGGCACCACGCCGGGCCGCTACCGGGCCGCACTCGCCGCGACCCCGGTCTGAACCTGTTCAAACGAGCGGATACCGTGGGTCCCCTGGATGTGCCCGGAGTGCGCAGGCCCGCCGGGCATCCGTCTGTCCGAGGAGTTCACATGGCAAGCCAGACCCGTACCGCGCTGGTCGAGGACCTGATGGAGCGCTTCCCCCACGTGCCCCGGGAGGCCGTGATCAAGGAGGACCTGCTGCGGGGCGGCATGGCCTTCGACGAGTCGGCGCTCAGCGGCGGCGGGGCCGACGGGCCGGGCGGCGGGGACGTCAAGCCGAAGTCCTACTTCATCTTCTCCTTCGACCACCGCACCCTCCCGGAACTGGGCGCCGCCGCGCTCAACCGGCCGCCGGAGGAGATCGTCCTCACCGGCGGCCCCTACGGGCTGCGCCGCACGGTGGTGTCGGTACGTGTCAACCCGGACTCGCCGTACGTGGTGCGCGGCGGCGAGGACGGCACGCTGGGCCTGTATTTGGACGGAGCGCGGATCTCCGACGTCGGGCTGCCGCCGATGCCGGAGTACTACCGGCACAAGCTGTCGAACGGCAAGTCGGTGATGGAGGTCGCGCCGACCATCCAGTGGGGCTACCTGATCTACCTGACCGTCTTCCGGGTGTGCCAGTACTTCGGCGCCAAGGAGGAGTGCCAGTTCTGCGACATCAACCACAACTGGCGCCAGCACAAGGCGGCGGGCCGCCCCTACACCGGGGTCAAGCCGGTCGAGGAGGTGCTGGAGGCCCTGGAGATCATCGACCGGTACGACACGGCGGGCATCTCGCGGGCGTACACCCTGACGGGCGGTTCGATCACCTCGCAGGTCGGCGGGCGTGACGAGGCCGATTTCTACGGCCACTACGCGAAGGCCATCGAGGAGCGCTTCCCCGGCCGCTGGACCGGCAAGGTCGTCGCCCAGGCCCTCCCCCGGGACGCCGTGCAGCGCTTCCACGACTACGGCGTCAAGATCTACCACCCGAACTTCGAGGTGTGGGACCGCCGGCTGTTCCAGCTCCACTGCCCAGGCAAGGAGCGCTACGTCGGCCGCGACGAGTGGCACCGCAGGATCCTGGACTCCGCCGAGGTGTTCGGCGCGCGCAACGTGATCCCGAACTTCGTGGCGGGCATCGAGATGGCGGAGCCCTTCGGGTTCACCAAGGTGGGCGAGGCCATCGAATCGACCACCGAGGGCCTGCGGTTCTTCATGTCGCACGGGGTGGTGCCGCGCTTCACCACCTGGTGCCCGGAGCCGACGACCCCGCTGGGCAAGGCCAATCCGCTGGGCGCCCCGCTGGAGTACCACATCCGGCTGCTGGAGGCCTACCGGGCGACGCTGGAGGAGTTCGGCCTGAGCTCCCCGCCCGGGTACGGGCCGACCGGTCCCGGGCGCGCGGTGTTCTCCGTCAGCTCGTTCATGGACAGCCTGGAGGGGCTGGAGCAGCCCGGGGGCGACGCACCCGCCGCTTCCTGACCTCCTCTTCCGCTTCTCCCCGCCCAGCACGGCCCCAGGGGCCCGGTCCGCACGGACCGGGCCCCTTCGCCGTGCGGCGGGACTCCCGGTCCCGGTTCCGGACCGGGAGTCCCGCGCGGGAAGGTAGCAGCCTTCCGCAGGCCCCGGCCGATGTTTGTCCGATGGTGATGGTCCTTCCGCGACGGCGCCGCGACGGGCACTAGCGTCCCGTGCCACCCAGCCCACCGAGCGAGGAGGCAGTGTGCTGTCATTGCGGCGGCGATCCACCGGCGGCCTGTCCGCGGCCACGAGGTACACGATCGGGAGCGGCCTGGTCATCACCGCACTGGTGGTCACGCTGGTCGCGCTGCTGATCCCGGTATCGAAGTTCGGCGACCGGGCGGCGGCCGCGCCGGCGGGGTCCGCGGCCCTGCCCGCCGGGGTCGAGGACGACGGCGCCGGGACCATGAGCACGGCGTACGGGCCGCTGAGCGCCGTGGACCGGGACTTCGTCCGCAAGGTACGGCTGGCCGGCCTGTGGGAGCTGCCCGCCGGGCGGCAGGCCCAGCAGCGCGGGACCCGGCCGGCCGTCCGCACCGCCGGGCAGCACCTGGTGGAGGGGCACACCGAGCTCGACCGGCAGGTGCTCCAGGTCGGCCAGGCCCTCGGCGTGGACCTGCCCGACCGGCCGTCCGCGCAGCAGCAGGCCTGGCTGGACCAGCTGACGGCCGCTCAGGGCCCCGAGTACGAGCGGCTCTTCGTGCAGTTGCTGCGCCGGGCGCACGGCAAGGTGTTCGCGCTGCTGGCGCAGGTGCGGGCGCAGACCCGCAACTCGATGGTGCGCTCCCTGGCGACCTCGGCCAACACCACCGTCCTGGACCACATCACGGTCCTGGAGGAGAGCGGGCTCGTCGACTTCGACTCCCTCTCCGACGCGACGCCCGCGCCCTCCTCGCCCGGTCCCGCGCGCCCCCAGGGGGCCTCGTCCCCTCCGATGTCCGACCGACGATACGAAGTGAAGTGATCGCATGAGTCAGCAGGGCCACAGGCGCCCCCGGTTGTCGAAGAAGCTCCTGGCCGTGGTCAGCGCCCTGGTACTGGGCGGCGGCGGGGTGGCGATCGTCGCCGGCAACGCGAACGCCGGCCAGGACGCCTCCCGGACCGGGCAGGTGACGGCCACCATCGACTGCCCCGACGTGGGCGACAAGCTCACCGCCGTACCCGACGGGGCCAGGGCGGAGGTGGACGAGAACCTCGCCCGGCTCGACGTCCAGGTGGCCGACGCCTACCGGCAGCTCGCCGGGGGCCAGGTCAAGGGCAAGACGCAGCAGGACGCCCTGCTGGGCCGGCTGCGCGACCAGCGCGGTACGACCATCTCCAAGGTGTCCGAGGCGATAGGCCGCTCGGGCGGGCGCGACGAGGGGCTGGGGGCGCTCAGCCGCTGCTCGATGAAGGAGGCCTCCGCACAGGACGACGCGGCCGCCGACGGCGCCCGCAGCGTCGGGCTGAAGGGCGGCCCGGCGAAGAACGACTTCGTCGACATCACCACGGTGCGGCCCAACGTGAAGGCCCCCGCGAACTCGGCGGCCGCCTCCAAGGGCTCCTTCACCTCGGAGTGCGGGCGCAACGAGAACGGCCACTTCAACCCGGACAACGTGATCGTCGCGCCGGGCGTTTCCAACGGCGCGCACCACATGCACGACTACGTGGGCAACAAGACGACGAGCGCCTTCTCCACGAACGACAGCCTCGCCGCCTCCGGGACCACCTGCGCCAACGGCGACCAGTCCACCTACTACTGGCCCGTGCTGCGGCTGCGCGACGGGAGGGCGGAGCGCGACGCGAAGGCCCCGGGCGGCGGGCAGGACGCCAACGTGGGCACGATCCTGCGGCCCAAGGTGGCGAGCATCAGCTTCAAGGGCAGCCCGGCCGGCCCGGTCAAGGCGATGCCCCGGTTCCTGCGGATCATCACGGGCGACGCGAAGGCCTTCAGCAACGGCACCGCCAACGCCAACGCCTCCTGGAGCTGCACCGGTTTCGAGGACCGGCAGCTGAAGGACAAGTACCCGGTGTGCCCCAAGGGCAGTGACGTGGTGCGCACCTTCACCTTCCAGAGCTGCTGGGACGGCCGCAACACCGACAGCGCCAACCACCGTACGCACGTGGCCTTCCCGGACGCGTCGGGGCGCTGCAAGAAGGGGTTCACCGCCATCCCGCAGCTGGTGGAGCGGATCACGTACGGGGTGGCGCCCGGGGCGCGGTTCGCGGTGGACAGCTTCCCGGAGCAGCTGCACAAGCCGGTGACCGACCACGGTGACTTCATCAACGTGATGTCGGACGCCCTGATGGCCCGGGCGGTGGGCTGCGTCAACAGCGGGCGGTCCTGCCGCTGACCTGCGCGGAGCGCGCGTACGGCCGGGGGGGGGGGGGGCGGGGGCGGGGGGGGGGGGGGGGGGGGGGGGGGCGGGCGCGCCGCGCCCGCCCGGGGAGAGGGGGAACCCAACGCCGCGGCGGGGGGGGGGGCA